>CAZVHE010000045.1:8289-18776 GCA_964627705.1 uncultured Chthonomonas sp. | reverse complement strand
ACCTGACCCGCCTGCAGCAGGTACTGCGGGACGAAGCCGGTGCCCTGACGACCCTGGCCGACCGACTGGACGATGCCTTTGCCCAGGCGGTGACGTGGATGCACGAGTGCCAGGGCCGGGTGGTGACGTGCGGAGTGGGCAAGAGCGGCCACATTGCGGCCAAGGCCAGCGCGACCCTGAGCAGCACGGGCACGCCGAGCGTCTTTATGCACGCCGCCGAGGCTGTGCACGGCGACCTGGGGATGGTAACGGCGCAAGACCTGGTGCTGGTCTACACCTACAGCGGCGAAACCGACGAACTGGTTCGGCTATTCCCGTCGTTCCGGCAGATCGGGGCACGGGTGATCACGATGACCGGGCGGCGGCAGAGCTCGGCGGCGCACCTGGCCGACCTGGTGCTGGACGTGAACGTGGAGCGCGAAGTGTGCCCGCACAACCTGGCCCCGACCACGAGCACCACGGCGATGTTGGCGGTGAGTGACGCCCTGGCGGTGGCGGTGATGGAGGCGCGGAACTTCCGCCCCGAAGACTTTGCCAAGTTCCATCCGGCGGGGGCGCTGGGCCGCCGCCTGACCCTTCGGGTGGCCGACACCATGCGCACCGGCGACGACCTGGCCATTGTGGGCGAGACGACGCCGTTGCTGGAGGCGATGGGCGTCATGACGCGCGCAGGCTCCGGCGGGGCGTGTGTGGTGGACCAGGCGGGACGCCTGACCGGGTTTGTGAGCGACGGGGACCTGCGCCGCTTCTTCCTGAGCGGGAAGGATGCCCGCACGGCGGCGGCGAAGGACGCGATGTCGCCCTCGCCGAGCACCATCGAACAGGACATGCTGGCGTTTGAAGCGCTGGAAGTGTTCCAGAACCATCCGCGCAAGATCGGCGAAATGCCGGTGGTGTACCACGAGCGCCCGATTGGGCTGCTGGTGCTGAAGGATCTGCTGCGCGCGGGCCTGGTTTAATCCGCGAGGGCACGAAAACGAAAATCGCCCCTCGTCCAGTGGGACGAGAGGCGACTCAGATTGCGATTGGGAACCGTTACGCGGTCTGGTGTTCGTACACGCACACCCACTTGCGGTTGCGTCGCGTTTCGAACTTCACCTGGCCGCCGACCTTGGCGTACAGGGTGTGGTCGTTGCCCATGCCCACGCCGGCGCCGGCGTAGAACTTGGTGCCGCGCTGGCGAACGATGATGCTACCAGCCTTGACGATTTCGCCCGCGTAGCGCTTCACGCCGAGGCGCTGGGCATTGCTATCGCGACCGTTCTTGGATGAACCTTGACCCTTCTTATGTGCCATTTTTCAATTACCTCTGGGATCGGGCTTACTTGGCCACGACCTCGTCAACGCGAAGGAGGGTCACCGGTTGGCGGTGGCCCCAGCGCTTGCGCACGTTCTTCTTCGGCTTGTAGTTGAAAGCTTCGATCTTCTTGGCCTTGCCCTGACGGATGATCGTGGCCTTCACGCGGGCACCCTTCACAAACGGGCTCCCGATGGTCACTTTGCCGTCGTTGTTCAGCATCAAAACTTCGTCGAGTTCAATCTTCGTGCCCGGCTCGCCTTCAACTTTTCAACTTGGAGCACTTCGTCCTTGGCGGCCTTGAACTGCTTTCCGCCGGTTTTCACAATCGCATACATACGCAAACACCTCCAACGGTGGGGCGAATCGAGATTATGCCTCAATTCGTAAGTGGTCCTCAAGCCGCTTCGGGCTGCGAGGCCAGGATCGCCACGAAATCTGGGTCCAAGTACCCCGAATTCGGGCCCTTCCGATAATTCCACACCGTCGCGCCGGCCCGGAGGTAGTCCCGGCTGCTCGGTCCGGTATGGACCAGCGCCCGCGCCAGGTTGAGCGCGACTGACCAATCGTGCGGCAAGTCCAGCGCCCATTCCGGGGTCTCATCGGGCAACAAGATCATCAGCGCGAAGGCCCGGGTGAGGGCATCAATCCCTTCAATGCCACACTTTTCCATCAGCCGCAGGGCCACGAGATCGCGGCGCAAGGTTTCCAGTTCCGTCGCGCATTCGGCCAGGGCTTCGGCGGGTACCAGCCCCTTGAGCGGAGACAAATCGAACGGGCGCAGCTCGGGCGGCTTGGGCAGCGCCTGGGTGGCGGTGGCCACG
This sequence comes from uncultured Chthonomonas sp., assembly GCA_964627705.1. Taxonomy (GTDB): domain Bacteria; phylum Armatimonadota; class Fimbriimonadia; order Fimbriimonadales; family Fimbriimonadaceae; genus JAHBTC01. Next base: position 16,655 of record CAZVHE010000045.1, on the reverse strand, counting down.
CAGTTACGGCCGTTGCGCTTGGCTTCGTAGAGGGCGAGGTCGGCGGCCTTCAGCACCAGGCTGGGTGTGTTGCCGTTCTCAGGGTAGTTGGCCACCCCAAAGCTGGCCGTGATCTGGCGGGTTTGCCCCGCTGCGTTCACGTACTGCAGCTTGCTAATGGCGTCGCGGAGGCGCTCGGCGGCTTCCTCGGTGCGGCGTTGGTCCAGGTCGGGCAGGATGACGGTGAACTCCTCCCCGCCGTAGCGGGCGGCCAGGTCGTAGGTGCGCACCTGGTCGCGCAGGGTGCGGGCCACCAGGCGCAGCACTTCGTCGCCCGCGTCGTGCCCCTCTTCCTCGTTGAACTTGCGGAAGTGGTCCACGTCAATCATCAGCACGCCCAGAGGAGACTTGTTGCGGTTGCTTTCCGTCACTTTGGCGGCCAGGAAATCTTGCATCGCGCGGTGGTTGGCAATCCCCGTGAGGGGATCGTGCCGGGCCAGACGCTCCGTCGCCTCAAAGAGGTGGGCACTGTGCAGGGCCAGCGCCAGGTGCTCGCTAATGGTCTGGTAGAGGTCTACCGTATCAGCGAAAGCAGTGTCATCCGCGCGGCCGACGTACTCGATCACGCCCAGGAGGTTGTCGCCCACGATGAGCGGGTGCACCACGATGCCGCCGGGGGGCAAGTAGCAGATTTTGGCTTCGATCTCGGCGGTGAGCGGAGAATCTTCGGCTTGGGCCAGCACAATGGGTTTGCGCTCAGACGCCACCAGGTCGGCCAGACACTTGGGGTGTTCGCCCAAGGGCAGGTGACCAAAGAACTGCAGCCCCTGGCGGTTGGCACCTACGTTGGCGGCCAGTTCCAGGGCGTTCTGCGCCTCGTTGTACGTCCACAGCATCACGGCGGCCAGCTCAGCGGCGGACGCGATGGAGTGCGTGGCGGCCACGGCCAGCGATTGCAGGGTCTGATTCATGTTCAGCGCCTTGCCAATGCGCTTGAGGGCGTCGGCCTTGCGCTCGCTGAGGCTGGCCTTGCGCCAGGCGTCGTACTCCTCGGCGGCTTCCACCACCAGCACCAGCAGGTGGGTGGGGTCGTGGGCGGGCAGGCCCGCGCCCAGCAGGCGCACGCCATTGAGAAGCAAGTGCGAGGGGAAGCCTCGGAACACCGATTCGGCCAAGAGTCCAATGGGACTCTCGAAAATGTTTTGCCCCTTGGCCAGCGCCGGCACGCGGCGGGCTAACCCCCAGGATTGCGTGACTTCGCCAGTATCCTTGATGACTGCTCCGCCAATTTGACCTTCGTCAAATCGGGAGAAAAGTGCCGCCCAGTCGAGGCTGAGGGACATGGAGAGGCCGTCCGGACTTTCTAGTTCAAGGGGGAAACCTTGACCATAGTCAGACCAATCGTTTTCGTGAACCGAGAGGCCGGCGCTCAGCAGTGCCGTCTTCAGTTCATTGGGGAGGGGGGACTCAGGCACTCGTTACACCTGTTTTCGGTTCAATCCCTGCCTAACAAGAGGCCAAATGAGAACGATGACCGGGGGAAATGCGTCATCCTCATGAAAATGCGAGTTTCGGGCTGGATCATGGTAGCTGCGGGCCTAGCCACCTTCTTGGTGGGTTGCGGAGGCGGCGGTGGTGGGGTCACCACGGGCGGCGGTTCGGGCGGTGGCACGCGCCAACTGGGCGACATCTGCCCGGCGGGTACCCCGGCTGGCACCCTGAACTACCGCACGACGTGGGGTTCTTCTCCCGCTGTGGCCAGCCAGGTCGTGCAATTGCTGGATGCCAACGGCCAGGTGATCCGCACTGAGAGTCTGGACCGCGCGGGGCAGGCCACGGGGCAAATCATCGCCAGCAGCCTGACGCCGGGGGTCTATGAACTCCGCGCGCGGCTCTTTGCGGCGGCGGGTGGCACGGGAACGGAGCTGGGAACCACCAGCCAGGTGCTGGACTTTTGCGGCACGGGCTCGAATACGGTGAATGCCAACACGTCTTTTGGCACCACGCCGCAGGCCGTGCGCCTGAACCCCGCCAGCTTAACCCTGAAGGAGCAAGCCGTTCGGCGAGTGATTTCGACGGTGTGGGCGGCCGATGGCTCGGCCCGCTTTGTCACGCCGGGTTCGATTTCGTTCACTAGTTCGGCCACCGGAACGGCCACGGTGAGCGCGGCGGGCGTCGTCACGGGCGTCAACGCGGGCACCGCCAACATCACCTCGACTTGGGCGGAAGGGCCATTGAGCGGCAACATGGCGGTGACGGTCGAAGAGCTCGTCATTACTCGCAGCAAGTGGACGGTGCTGGTCTACATCAATGCCGCGAATGACCTTTTCCAGGCCAGCGACCTCAACGTCAACCAGATGGAGCGGGTGGCCAATAACCCCGACGTCCGGTTTGTGGTGCAGTGGAAGCAATCGCGCGACCAGTTCCCGAGTTCGAGCTTCGACGGGGTGCGCCGGTATTTGGTGAAGTACGACACCACGGGGAACATTGCCAGCGAGCTCGTGCAGAACAATATGGTCAACGGCCTGGGCCAGCCGCTGGACATGGGCGATCCCCAAACTCTCAACGATTTCATCACCTGGGGCAAGGCCAATTATCCGGCCGACCGTTACTGCCTCGTGGTGTGGAACCACGGCAACGGATGGAAACGCAGCAACCTGGAAGAAGGCGGTACGCGCGGCTTTAGCTACGACGACGAATACGGCACCAGCATCCAGACCTGGGAGATTGACGAAGCGCTGGGCTCCAACGTGTTTGACATCCTGGCCTGGGATGCAAGCCTGATGCAGATGGTGGAAGTGGCCTACGAAGCCCGCAACCGCGCCCGGTACGTAGTGGGCAGCGAGGAGAGCCCCCCGGCGGATGGCTACCCTTACGATGCGGTGTTTGATGGATTCCGGGACAATCCGGACGCCCCCACGGCGGACCTGACGCTCGGCTTTGTGGAGGCGATGGTCAATAACCCGCCCTACGCCACCCGCAAGATCACCCAGAGCGTCATTGACACGAGCCGGCTACCAGCGCTCGCGACGGCGGTGGACATCCTGGCGGCAAACCTGATTGCACAGGAAGCGAACCTCCAGACCATCGCGCCGTTGATCCGGGCCAACGCACAGGCTTACAGCCCGAACTCGACCCGCGTGTACCGCGACCTGATTGACATCTGCACGCGCCTGAACGCGGAAGCCGGCACCCCGGCCCCCGTGAAGGCGGCGGCGACCAATGTCATCACGGCCGCCAACAACGCGATCATCCACGAAGGGCACAACAATCAGAGCGCGGGCAGTCGCGGCGTGGCGATTGACTTCATGGGCAAGGACCTGTATCCGAGCCTGCGGCCGGACTATGAGCGCCTGAAATGGGCGGCGGATACGCGCTGGAACGAGTGGCTGGCCGTCGCGCCTTGATGGTCGTAGAAAAGGAAAGGGGGTGGCCGACCGGCGAAGATCGGACCACCCCTGGGTCTTGGCTTGTTCTGTTGTCGAACCGGGCGGTGTCCGACATGAAAGGTGTTCCCCGGTTCGGGTTTGCGAAGTGGTGACGAAACTACCAGGGTGAGCCCGGATAGGGCAAAGTCCGTCATGCTTACGCGGGCAAGCCTACGGGGATTGCCCGTAACCTTGAGAGGGACAGGGCCTCGGTGGGGTCCGGGGGCCGCCCGGCCAAGTGTGATATCATCTCATTCCCACAAGGGCGAGGTTCCATGAGCGAAGACAAGACGCTGAACAATCCGACGGCCTATGATGCCGCCGACCCCGCTGCCGAGCAAGGCGGCCTTGACATGTCGGAAGGGCGACCGGGTGAAGCCCGTGCGCGCCTGCGCCGCCGCCGCAAGGTGAGTTACCTCACCGCCAACAAGATTGATGTGGTGGACTATAAGGACGTGGCTCTTCTGCGCCGCTTCCTAAACGAGCACGGCAAGATTCTTCCTAGCCGCACCACCGGCAACACCGCCCGCCAGCAGCGCATGGTGGCCCAGGCCGTAAAGCGTGCCCGCGAAATGGCCCTGCTACCGTTCGTGGTCGTGGACCTGAAGGACGAGCCGCGTGCTCCGCGCCCGCCCAAGGTCTGAACTCCGGTTTCGACTCACTGAAGAACCCTCTGGCTTCGGCCAGGGGTTTTTCTTTGTGTCTTGCAGCCATGCGTGAGATTGCGGAAGGAGGCGCAAATGTTGCCGGGGCCTATTTGTGGGTAATGTATGAAAAGTATGATATGGTGCATGGATCCGCAGCAGTGGATGGATTCGTGCTTTTACGGCACCGTGCGCGTGGGCGAGCGCGGCCAGATCGTGATCCCGGCCGAAGCCCGGCAGATGCTGGACATTCAGCCCGGCGACAAGTTGATCATTTGCAAGGACCCGAAGGTCGATGGCCTGATGGTCGCCAAGGTGAACGCCTTGCAGCAGGTGGTGGGCTATCTCAGCGCGATGATTGAGCAGGCGATGGCAGCCCAGCAGGAAGAGGAAGCCGAGGAGGAGACTCCATGAACTGGATTGCCATGGGCTTGGCCGTTGCGATGAGCCAGGCGGCCCCGACGGACCCCTTTGCCGACGGGGTGCTGACCATGGACGAAGCCGTGACGGTGGCCTTGACCAAAGGCTTTACCGTGCAGCGTGCGCAACAAGCCACGGCCCGGGCCGAAGCCCAAAGCCGCGCCGCCGAAGCGGCCCTGGGCGTGAGTGCGTCGTTTTCGGGCAGCTACGCCTGGTTTGATGGCACGGCCGGATTGACCACGGGCGGAGGATCATTCGGTGGCGCCACCGGGGGCACGACCGGGGGCACACGCCAAGATGGTGGCACCGGCAACACGGGCGGTGGCAGCCGCGTGAACACCTTCAATCAGTTGGTGGTGAGCGCGAGCAAAGTTTTTGACATCAGTGGCCGCATTCGAGCCGGGATCCGCGCGACGGACTGGTTCGTGGAAGCCTCGAAAGTGGGCGAAGAAGTGGCCGCCAACGGCGTGCGCGGCGACGTGCGTAGCGCATACTTGCAAGCCTTACGGGCGCAGGAATTGGTGGTAATTCAACTCGCCGTGCGGACGAGCATCGCCGAGCGGCTGGACAAGACGAAGGTGATGTTCGATGCAGGTTCCGTGCCCCAATTCGACGTGCTCCGGCTTGAAAATACGCTGGTGCAAGCCGACCGGAACCTGGTGGACGCCCAACTTGCGGCGGACCTGGCGAAGCGGTCATTGATGAACCTGATGGGCATGGATGACGAGCCCAGTTTTGATCTGCAAGCCCCTGCCGCAATGACGGACGCCTTGGCGGAGGACTCGGTTTTGGTGCAACGGGCGCTGAAGGAGCGGCCGGAGCTAGATGCTACGTCGGCTCAGATTCAGGCTTACCTGGCCCTGGAGGACCAAGCCCGAACGCTCTATGCGCCGACTCTGGCCCTGAGCGCTCAGCAAACCTACATCGTGGGGACGGGGGGAAACTCGGACAGCAAGAGCACGCTCGCGCTGATTAACCTTAGCATCCCGCTCTACGACAGTGGCAGCAGCCGCGCCAACCGCGACGCCGCCCGCGCCAACACCGTAGACGCGGAAATCTCGAAGGAGCAACTTTCGCTCGGGATCGTGCTGCAAGTGCGGGCCGCCCTGACGAACCTCAACAGTGCCCGCGCCTCCTTGGTGCTGGCCGAGAACAGCCTGACCCTCGCCCGGGAAGCCCTGCGGCTGGCCAACCTCCGGTACGACGAGGGAGCCGGACTGCTGGTGGACGTGCTGGTGGCCATCAACGACGAACGGGCCGCCGCCGCCGGAGTGGCTGACGCGCGATTTGCCCTACGACTTGCCCTCGCCGAACTGCAACGCGCACTCGGCACCGACAACTTCGCCCCCGAGGCCACTGTGCCTCCCGCCCCGGCGCCCGACGCGGCTGCCAACCCGAACGGAAATCAATCATGAAAACTTGGACCAGAGGTCTTGGCGTGGGCTTGGCGGCCCTCGCATTGGTGGTGACTCAAGTTGGTTGCCGCGACCAGGAAGCGCAGGAGCAAGCGAAGAAGACGGAGGCGATCATTTCAAATCCGGTGGTGACGGTGACCACGGTCACACCCGAGCGACGCGACATGACCGACATCGTGGCGGTGACGGGCCAGTTTGCGACGAACCGGGTGGTGACCATTGGCGCCTCCGGCCCGGGGCGGTTGACAGCGGTCTATGTCCGGGAAGGCAGTGCCGTGCGGGCGGGCCAAGTGATTGCGGTGCAGGAATCGCAGGACGCCGCCGCCCGCCTCCAGCAAGCGATTGCCCAGGCCAACGCGGCGCGGGCTCAGCTTCAGCAGGCGCTGCGCAGTGTGGCCACTACGCCCAAGGTGAGCAGTGCGGCCCTAGCCGCCGCCGAAGCCCAACTGGCGCAAGCGCAAGCCCAACTGGCCAAAGCCAAGGCGGGTGCCCGCAGCGAGGAGCGCAACCAAGCCGAGATCAACCTGCGACGCACCAAGAGCGACCTCGACACGGCGAAGGCGGCACGAGACCGCGCCGAGCGGCTCTATAGCCAAGGGGCCATTGCCCGCGCCGACTACGAGCGGGCGGAGAATGGCTTCCAAAACGCGCTGGCGGCCTACGAGCTCGCGCAACAGCAGCTGGACATTGTGCGCGACGCCGTGCGACCGGAGGACATCCGGGTAGCGGAAGAAGCGGTGAAGGCCGCTCAAGAGAACGTCCGTATCCAGCGCGCGCAAAAGGAGCTTGACCTGATCCCGCAGGACCAGGCCAACGCGGCCCGGGCCGCCCTGCAAGCGGCCGAAGAGTCGGTGCGCATTGCCCGCAAGGCGCTGAACGATACGGTGATCCGCGCTCCCTACGCGGGCAAAGTCCAAGGGGTGCCGGCTTCGGTGGGCTCCATGCTCGGAGCGGGCGCGCCGGTGGCGCAGATCGTGGGCGACGGCGGCTTGGTGTTCCAAGCCGAAGTGCCCGAAATGCAACTCGCGCAGATCCCGATGGGCTCTAAGGTGGTGGTCCGTGTGGACGCCATCCGGGGCTTGGAACTGGAGGGCATTGTCGAGGCCATCGAGCCGCAAGCTGACCAAGTGGGTCGCATTTTCCGCCTTCGCGTGGGCGTGAAGAACCCACCCAGCAGCGTCAAGCCCGGCATGTTTGGGCGCGGCGAAGTGACAGCGACCTCGGTGAAGGATGCGGTGTCGTTGCCGGAAGCGGTGGTGATGTCTGAGGGCACCCAGCGCTACGTCTATGTCATCGAGGGCGACAAGGCCGTCCGCGTGAATGTGACCCTGGGCGTCCGCGAAGCGGGGCGGGTGCAGGTCAGTGGCCTGCCGGCCAACGCCGAAGTGATTGATCGCGGCCGCAACAAGGTGCGCGCCGGCGACCCGGTGAAGAAGGAAGCTCCGGGTGAAGCGGAAGGCGAAGCCAAGCCGGCCACCGAGGCGAACCAGGGGTAATCCGACGTGGGTTTAACAATTGCTTCCATTAAGCGCCCGGTCGTGGTGCTGATGGCGATGCTGGCCATCTTGTTGATGGGCTTCATCGCCTACCGGTCCACGCGTTTGGAACTCAACCCGGATGTGAGCTTTGGGGTCATCACGGTGACCACCGTGTACCCAGGGGCGGGTCCGGACGAAATCAACAACCTGGTCACGCGGCGCATTGAGGACGCCGTGAGCGGGATTTCGGGGGTCCAGCAGATCACCGGAACCTCGCAAGACGGGGTCTCGATCGTCGTGATTCAGCTCGAAATCGGAACTTCCGTGCCCGAGACCATCGACGATGTGAGGACTCAGCTTGATCTCATCAAGCGCGACCTACCCGCGGACGCCGAAGACCCCGTGGTGGGCAAGGTGGACACTGGCACCGACCCGGTGCTGACGCTGGTGGCCAAGAGCGACCGGCTGAGTCCGGTGGAGATGCGCTCCATCATCGATAACGAGCTCAAGGACGAGTTCTCGCGGGTGCCGGGCGTGGGTTCGGTGGGTGTAGCCGGCGGCGACATCCGCGAGATTCAGGTTCGGCTGCGCATTGACGACATGATGCGCTATGGCGTGGGCGTGTTGGACATTCAGCGTGCCCTGCAATCGGCGAGCCTGAACGTGCCCAGCGGCCGCATGACCAACGGGGAGCGCGAGTTCAACGTGCGCGTCCTGGGTGAGGCGGACACGGTGGAGGACATTTCGAATCTTTCCGTTCGACTGTCGGATCCTTCGAACCCCAATGCCACCTCGAATCAAGTCAAGTTGGGGGATGTGGCCACGGTCTCGGATACGGTGGCCGAGCGCCGCACGAACTTCCGGCTGGATGGCCAGGAAGCGGTGGCCGTGACGATCCTGAAAGCCAAAGAGGGGACGGCGGTGGAAATCAGCAAGGCCATCCGTCAGCCGCTGCCGGGCAAGAAGGTTTCGATGCTCGACGAGATCGAGGCCAAGTACGGG
>CAZVHE010000045.1:0-8279 GCA_964627705.1 uncultured Chthonomonas sp. | reverse complement strand
TCGCGGCAGATCGAAGAAAGCCTCTTCGACCTGCAGTTCGCGCTTGCGTTTGGGATCGTGCTGGTGATGCTGGTCACCTACATGTTCTTGCACGACTGGCGCGGCACGCTCATCGTCTCCATCGCCATCCCGATCTGTATCTTTGCGGCGCTCATCATGGTGAAGCTGTTCGGCTTCACGCTGAACACGCTGACGTTGGTGGCTCTCAGCTTGGCCGTCGGGGTGTTGGTGGATGACGCGATCGTCGTCATCGAGAACACCTACCGGCACTTGCAGATGGGTGAGTCCCCGTTTGATGCGGCGGTGAATGGTCGCAACGAAATCGGGACGGCGGCCATCGCCATCACCATGGCGGACGTGGTGGTGTTCCTCCCCATCGCCTTTATGGGGGGCATTGTGGGGCAGTTCTATCGCCCGCTGGCCCTGACTTACGCCACTTGTGTGCTGGTCTCGCTCATCGTTTCGTTCACGGTGACGCCCATGCTAGCGGCGCGGTGGTTCAAGGAAGGGGAGGACCCCGAGCATCCGAAGACGGCGTTTGCGCGCGGCTTCAACCGGTTCTTCCACGGTTTTGCCGACCGCTACGCCAATGTGCTGAAGTGGTCGCTGGATCACCGATGGACGGTGTTCGGTGGGGGCTTTGCGGCGCTCTCCGCCACGTTTGCCTTCATTGGCGGGAGCGCGGTGCTGGTGCCCGATGACCCGGGCAAGCACTGGATGGAGGCGATTCAGCGAGGCATCGGTCTTTCGCAGCCCGCGATTGTGTTGGGGGTGTTGATTTTCCTGGGCAACCTCGTCCGCAATGCAGTGCGAAAAGCCAAGGGCGAAGAACCCTACCGAGGCACCTGGGGCATCCTGGGCAAGACCCTGCTCTTTGCGGCGATCTTCCCGATTGCGGCGGGGGCGGGCTACGGCTACCGCTACTACTACAAGGGCGGGGACGACGTGTTTAAGTTCGCGTTCTTGCCGCCGAGCGACGTGGGGCGCATCAACATCGACATCGAAATGGCGACTGATGCCAGCCTGGAACGAACCAGTGAAGCCGTGCGCCAAGTCGAAGAGCGGCTGATGGGCCACCCGGACATCCACTACGTCTACACCACTCTGGGCTCGACGGCCTCGGGCGGTTTCGGCGCGGGGTCGCAGGCTCCGAACGTGGCGCGGACGCAAGTGGTGCTGTGGGAGAAGTCGGCGTTGCTAGACAAGCTCCCGTGGGCCAAACATGAGGAACCGCTTCGCGATACGCCGGACACGACGGTGGCCGCGCAACTCCTGGAGCGCATTGGCCAGGTGCCGGGGGCAACGGTGAAGGTGGCGGTTTCGAGCGGCTTCGAATTTGGGGCGGCGATCCAGCTCAGCTTCCAAAGTGATGAACGCGAGGAAGCCCTGTCAACCGCAGTGAAGGTTCGCGACCTGCTGGCATCCGGCAAGATCAAGGGTGTGGTGCAGCCAGATATCACTTCGAAGCCTGGGAAACCCGAACTCCGTGTGATCCCCGACCCGGCTCGTCAGGGCCTGGAAGGCATCACCACCCAGCAACTCGGGGGTGCCCTGCGCACGCTGTACGAAGGCAACGAGGACGTGAAATTCCGCGAAAATGGCCTGGAATACGACGTGCGGGTGATGATGGACCAAGCCGAAAAGGCCGATCCTTCATTGCTGGGGCAGGTGCCGGTCACGTTTGTGCGGGGGCGCCCGATCTTCGTGAGTGAAATCAGCGAAATCGAAGTGGGCGAAAGCGTGACGAAGATCGACCGCGTGGACCGCAAACCGGAGGTGCGGGTGACGGCCAACCTGTTGCCGGGATACGCGGCGGGTACGGTGCAGGCCGAGATTGACCGACTGATCAAGGAAGGCAATCTGGTGCCCGAGAACGTGACCTACAAGCCCCTGGGCCAGGCCGATGCGCAGCAGCGGGAGACGGGCTACCTCTTCGGGGCCATCTTCTTTGGGGTGATCTTGGTCTACTTCGTGCTCGCGGCGCTGTACAACAACCTGCTATATCCGTTCGTGATTCAGCTGGCGCAGCCGCAAGCCATGGTGGGCGCGTTGCTGGCCTTGATGCTGACCAACACGACCCTGAACATCATCGCGATGATTGGGATCGTGGCGATGATCGGCCTCGTTGGTAAGAACGCGATCCTGCTGGTGGACTACACCAACACGCTACGCGATCGGGGTCTGCCCCGGTACGACGCCCTGGTGGAAAGTGGCCGGACGCGATTGCGCCCGATCATGATGACGACCATCGCCTTGCTGGTTGGCCTCATGCCGGTGGCCTTGGCGATTGGGCGAGGGTCGGAGTTCCGGGAAACCATCGGGATTACGATCATCGGGGGGACGTTGCTCTCCACGTTCCTCACCCTGCTCGTCATTCCGTGCTCGTATTCGATCTTCGACGACCTGTACAAGGTCCTCGGGCGGATGCGCAAGCCCGCCGAAGCGGTCGAATCCGGAACATCCCCAACCGAGTCGAGCTAATCGGCTAATCTGAACGGTATGGATCGCCGCATCCATACCGTTCTCACTTCGCTCTGCGGTGTGAGCCTGGCGGTAGCGATTATTGGAGGCCCCGTGTGGGCGGCTTGGCTGGCGGTGGCCTTTGGCTCCGTCCACGCCCTGGAAGAAGGGTGGGATTCACTTCGTCGTAAGGAGTTCGACGTCCACATCCTCATGCTGCTGGCGGCGGCGGGCTCAATTTATGTGGGCCACCCGACCGAAGCGGCGGTTTTGCTCTTCCTCTTTGCTTTGGCCGGGACCCTGGAAGAGTTCGCGATGGCGCGGACGAAATCGGCGATTGAAGGGCTGATCAAGCTTCGGCCGGACGAGGCCATTCGTATTGATGCCCACGGCGAAACCCGCGTGCCGGTCGGCGAGATTGTGGTGGGCGACTTGGTGCGCGTACCGGCTTTCCAGGGCGTGCCGCTGGATGGCGAGATCGTCGAAGGCGTGACGCAAGCGGACGAAAGCGCCATGACCGGCGAAGCGAGGCCGGTGGACAAGCGCGAAGGCGACCGTATGCTTGCGGGCACCCAGAACCTAGAAGGCACGGTGACGATCCGGGTGACAGCGGCGAGCGGGGCGACGATGCTGGAGAAAGTCGTGGCGCTGGTGCACGACGCCCAGGAGAACAAGGCCAGCGGCGAGCGCATCAGCCAATGGTTTGGGCAGCGCTACACCTTCTTTGTCTTGGGAGCGGCGCTTTTGAGTTGGGGGATTCGGTTGGCGATTGGCCAGGCCCCGTCTGATGCGCTGTTTGCCTCGCTCACCTTGTTGGTGGCTCTTAGTCCGTGCGCGTTGGTCATCAGCACGCCGGCCACCACGCTTTCGGCCTTGGCGTGGGCGGCCCGGCGCGGGATGTTGGTGCGCGGCGGCGAGTTCATCGAGACGCTGGGCAAGATCGACACCGTTTTCCTCGACAAGACCGGCACGCTGACCGAGGGCAAATTTGCCCTCACCGAGATTTGCGTATGCGGCCCCGCGCTGGTGGGGGCGGGCGTGTGCAAGGACGACGCGGGGTGCTGGCACCCGGGCGAAGACCCCAGCCAAGCCGCCCGCATGATGCTGGGCCTCGCCGCGGCGCTGGAACAGCACAGCACGCACCCCCTGGCCACGGCCATTGTGAAGAAGGCCAACGAGTGGGAGTTGCCCCTGCCGAACGTAGAGAACGTGCGGGTCGTGCCAGGGAAAGGGGTGGAAGCCCAGTGGCAAGGCTCGGTGGTGCGCATTGGGCAGCGCAAGTTCTTTGACAACATGCCGGCTGAATTTGAAGAGCATGTGAAGGCCTTCGCCGAACGCGGGGAGACGATTGCGATTCTGAACTCCGGTGACCAGTGGGCGGCGCTGGCCATGGCCGACAAGCCCAAGCCGGGGGTGCGCGAGGCTCTGGCTCGGCTGCGCGCGCGGGGCATCCAGCGCATCGCGATGCTGACCGGCGACCAGCCCGCAACCGCCCATGCCGTGGCCGCCCAAGTGGGGATTGACGAGGTTCATGCGGGCTTGCTGCCGCAAGACAAGGAAGCTTTGGTGGGCGACGCCATTGCCAGGGGGCAGACGCTGGCCTTTGTGGGTGACGGGGTGAACGACGCCCCCAGCCTGGCCCGCGCCCACGTGGGCATCGGCATGGGCGGGATGGGTAGCGACATTGCGCTAAATGCCGCCGATGTGGTGCTGATGGACGACAAGGTCGAGCGGATTGGCGACCTGATGGCGTTGGGGTCGGCGACGCGCCGCACGATCCGAGCGAACCTGGTGTTCGCGGGCGGCGTGATTGGCTTGCTGACGCTGACGAGCGTGTTCTGGGGGGCGCTGATGCCGAGCCGGGCGGAGCTGGTGCTGCCGATTGCCGTGATTGGGCACGAAGGGTCGACCGTGATCGTGATCCTCAACGGTTTGCGACTGCTGGCGGGACCGCGCGGCCTTTGAGACCGTAGAATACGACCATGCATATCCTTGGGCTGGCCGGCAGTGCGCGGCGTGAATCCTTGAATCGCCACTTGTTGAAGTACCTGCTAGGAGAAATCCAAGCCCGGGGCCACCAGACGGAAACTTTCGAGTTCTCGGAAGTGCCGCTGCCGCTCTATGACGGCGACCTGGAGGCCGAAAGCGGCTTGCCAGACGAGGTGTTGCAACTGCGCTCCGCGATTCTGGCGGCGGATGGCATTGTCATCACGAGTCCCGAATACAACGCTTCGATTACGCCGCTGCTCAAGAACGCGATTGACTGGGCGAGCCGCACCGACCAGGAAACCGGCCAGACCAATGTCTGGGCCGGCAAGGTGGTGATGCTGGCGGGGGCCTCGCCGGGCGGACTCGGTGGCTTGCGCGCCCTGCGTGTGGTGCGCGAAGTGCTGAACGAGGTGATGGCGATCACGGTGCCGCAGCAGGTGAGTGTGGGCGGCGGATTGAGCGCCTACGGCCCCGATGGGCAACTGGCCAATGAGCGAACCAAAGCCCTGAGCGATGGGGCCATCACCGCCTTTTTGCAAATGGCGGAACGGCTGAAAGCCTAAATCTGTTCTAATTCCGGGCCGTCATCGGCTAGGCTACAGCCATGGAGCAAAAGGTTCCGATTACAGTGGCGTTCGGCGATGGCATTGGCCCGGAGATCATGCCCGAGGTGCTCAAGATCCTCCAGGCCGCCAACGCCGCCATCGAGATCGAGACCATTGAGATCGGCGAAAAGGTTTACAACCAAGGCGTGACGAGCGGTATTGCGGATTCCAGCTGGGAATCGCTCCGCCGCACCAAAGTGTTCCTGAAGTCGCCCATTACTACCCCGCAGGGGGGCGGCTTCAAAAGTCTTAACGTGACGGTGCGCAAGACGCTGGGCCTTTACGCCAACGTGCGCCCGTGCGTGAGCTACTACCCGATCATCCAGACCAAGCACCCCAAGATGGACGTGGTCATCATCCGGGAGAACGAGGAAGACCTGTACGCCGGGATTGAGCACCGGCAGACCGACGAGGCTTATCAAAGCCTGAAATTGGTGACCCAGCCAGGCACCGAAAAGATCGTCCGCTACGCCTTTGAATACGCCAAGGCCAACAACCGCAAGAAGGTGTCGTGCTTCAGCAAGGACAACATCATGAAGCTGACGGACGGCCTGTTCCACAAGATTTTTGATGAAGTGGGTGCCGAATATCCGGACATCGAGAAGGATCACTGGATCGTGGACATCGGCTCGGCGCGCCTGGCGGATACGCCGGAAATCTTTGACGTCATCGTGACGAGCAACCTCTACGGCGACATCATCAGCGACATTGCGGCCCAGATCACGGGTTCGGTGGGGCTGGGCGGCTCGGCCAACATTGGCGAGTCGTGCGCAATGTTCGAAGCGATCCACGGCAGCGCGCCGATGATTGCCGGACAGGGCATTGCCAACCCGAGCGGTCTGCTGCTAGGCGCGGTGCAGATGCTGGTCCATATTGGTCAACCCGCAGTGGCCGAGACCGTGCACAACGCCTGGCTGAAGACCCTGGAAGATGGCATCCATACGCCGGACATCTACCGTGAGGGCGTCAGCCAAAAGCGAGTGAGCACCCAGGAGTTCGGTGATGCCGTGGCGGCCCGCGTGGGGCAGCGCCCCAGCACCCTCGCGGCGGTGGAGTACGACAAGGAGCGCAACGTTTGCTCGCCGGTGCCGCGCCTGCAACGACGCCCGGCGGCGAAGAAGGAGGTCGTCGGCATTGACGTGTTTGTCCACGACCGTAGTACGGACAAGCAGGCCTTTGGCGATAAGATCGCCGCGCTTTCGACTGGCAAAGCCAAGCTGAAGCTCGTGACCAACCGAGGGGTGCTGGTGTGGCCGGACGGCTTCCCGGAAACGGCGGTGGTGGACCACTGGCGCTGCCGATTCATGGCCACCGAGGGCACGATCAGCAGCGCAGACGTGGTGGAACTGCTCGGTCGGTTTGCCGCAGCGGGCGTTGATTTTGTGAAGACGGAGCAACTCTGCAAGTTCGACGGCGTCGATTCGTATAGCCAAGCCCAAGGCGAGTAAACTCCCTGGCATTGAACGTGAGGAGTCGATGACGACTCCTCATTCGTATAACCAGGAAGAAATGAACGCGAAGTGGTTAAGAAGCGCGGTGGCCTTTTTTGTCGCCGTCAACCTGGTGCTGGCCCAAGCCCAATCGGATGCGCCGACGCTGAATCCGACGCAGAAGAAGGAAGTCATTGACGCGATCGGCAAGACATTGGTGGAGCGCGCCTTTGTGCCGAACATTGACTTCGGGACCTGGCCCGAGCTGGTGCGCCGCGAGAGCGATGCCGTAGAGCGGAGTTCCACTCCGGCAGCGTTCACGGCCACTCTCAATCGGCTTCTCCGCACGTATGGTATCAGCCATATTCGTCTCTCTCCGGGGAGCGGGCGGGTGGCGTCGGTGCCAGCATTGCCCACCGTGTCGGATGTGCTCTTGCTCGTGCAAGAGGCGCCGCGCCGCCGCGAGACGCTCACGATCGTCGGAGAGATTGCCATACTGCGCGTTCCGACGTTCTCCGATGGCTACAGCCGGGAGAACATCGAAAGGCTGATGAAGCAGGCGCACGAGGAAGAGGCTAAGGGCTTGATTCTTGACCTGCGCCGCAATGGGGGCGGAGCCAGCAGCAACCTCAACCACCTGCTGTCGCTGATCTTGCCACCCAACACAGAGTACGGCGTGTTCCTTAGCCGGCGCATTGTCTCGGATTGGCAGCGAGCGCACCCGAACGAAGAGGTTGATCTCGGGCGCGTGGCAACCTGGACGACCTCGCGGGCACGCACCCGGCCGCGCGGCATAGACCCCTTTAAGGGCCCGATTGCGGTGATGATTGACCGAGGTTCGGCGAGTGCCAGCGAGATTACGGCCGCCGCACTGAAGGAGAATGCCAATGCGATTCTGGTTGGTTCACCCTCGGCGGGAGCGGTGCTGGCCAGTGTGAATGCGCGATTGCCGCACGGTTTCTCGTTGCAGTACCCGGTGAGTGACTACATCACGACCAAGGGGCGGCGACTGGAGAAGCAACCGCTGGAACCGGACGTGAGGGAGGCGGGACGAGTGACCGCGACCGATGACCCCGTGCGAGCGGCGGCCCTTAAGGCTGTGCGCGCCAAGCTTAACGAAGCCGGAGCTTAATAGTCGGCGAAGGGGGTGCCGTTCGAGTCGTTGCCCGAGGCAGACGGCTTGACGGTGCCCACTGAACCGGCGGTTGTGAAGTACTGGAACGGTTGATTCGACACGGGGTCGAAGCGCACCGATTCCACATATGGCCCGCGCCAAGAGGTGTCCACCAGGTTACGGGTCGCGCCATTGGCGTTCAGGCCGGTACTCGGAGCCGTGCGCGCGGCGAGATCATTCAGGGTGGCCGGATAGAGTCCGGTGTCGCTGTAGAAAACGTAGATGGCGCTGCGATACACCTGCAAATCGGTGCGGAGCGCGGATTCGCGACTCTTCCGCTGAATATCGTTGAATTTAGGCACGGCAATGGCCGTGAGGATGCCGATGATGCTGACCACCACCATCATCTCCACCAGAGAGAAGCCAGCGCGAGGCGACCGAGTCACATTGATTGTATTGGCGAGTGGCTTCATGTTTCTTAGACCATGCCCCTAAAATTTAGATCTTCTGCATGATGCTGAAGAGTGGAGTGATGATCGATAGGGTGATCATTCCGATGACTCCGCCCATCACCACGATGAGAATGGGTTCAAAAAGGCTGACGACGGCCTTCAGTCGGGCATCGGCCTCGTTTTCCATTTGCAGGGCCGCGCGGCGGAGCTGTGGGGCGGATGGGCCGGG
>CAZVHE010000044.1:16794-18802 GCA_964627705.1 uncultured Chthonomonas sp. | reverse complement strand
GGGCTGCGGCGCGGGGTTCTTTGGCGAAACCATGTTGCGCACCGGGGCCGCCCACGAGGTGTGGGGCATCGAATACGTGCCCGAAATGGCCGAGGCCGCCCGCAGTCGCATGACCCGGGTGGAAACCGGGGATGCGATGCAGATTTTGCCGGCCATGCCGCATGGCCACTTCGACGTGATCTCGTTCACCGACGTACTGGAGCACCTCGCCTGGCCGGATGAGGCGCTCAAGCTCGCTAAACCTCTGCTGGCCCCGGGCGGGGTGGTGGTGGCCAGCCTGCCCAACGTGCGCTATTTCAACGCCCTGTGGGAGATCGTGTGGCTGGGCGAGTTTCGTTACCAAGACGAGGGCATTTTCGACCGGACGCACCTGCGGTTCTTTACGCAGAAGACCATCCCCGAGTGGTTCGAGCGCGGCGGTTTCCAGGTGCGCACGCTGGTGGGCATCAACCCCAACCCGGGCCGTAAGTTCAATTTGCTCAACCGGCTGCTGCTGCGCAAGCTCGAAGACTGCCGTTGGCTCCAGTTCGCCATCGTCGCCGATCCTAAGCCGTAACCACGCCGTAACCAAGAAGCCCGACTTCCCCACAGGGAAACCGGGCTCCATTCAGGCGGGCGAGCGGCGTTTAGACCTTGCTTCGTTCCAAGTACGCGTAGGCGTTGTGTGCGTGGATGGACTCTTCGTTTTCGACTTCAATCGAGTACGACGTGATCCGGTCGTCGGCGTCGAACTTCAGTGCGACTTCGCGCACCAGGTCTTCCACAAAGCGGGGGTTCTCGTAGGCGTGCTCGGTCACCCACTTTTCGTCCGGGCGCTTGAGCACCGGGTAGAGACCGCACGAACCCGAAGCCTCGATCATGTCAATCAGCTCTTCCAGCCATACGTGGTCGTTGGTTTGCACCCGCGCCGTTACCCAGCCGCGCTGGTTGTGCGCGCCGTAGCTACTGATCTCTTTGCTGCACGGGCACAGGGTCGCCACCGGCACCCGCACGTACATCGTCAGCTCAAAGTGGCCGTTCGCAAAGGCATCAAAGCCGCAGTCATATTCCATCATGCCGGACTTGCCGGTGACGGGGGCCGCCTTCTCGATGAAGAACGGGAAGCGAACCTCCACGTGGGCTTTTTCGGCATTGAGCTTCTGGGTCAGTGCCGTCAAAAGTTGCGGCAGGCTGTGCACGCTGATGGTGCGGCCGTATTCGTTCAGAACTTCTAAAAAGCGGCTCATGTGGGTGCCCTTGAACTCCTTGGGCAGGTCCACGGTCAGCGTAAAGTCGCCGCTGGTGCGTTGGCGCTCTTCGCTACGGTCTAGCACCTCGATGGGGAACTTCACGCGGCGCACACCGACCTTATCAATGGCGATATTGCGCGTGTCTTGCGTCTTTTGGATATCCGGCAACGCGGCGGTTTCGTGACTCATGTCCAATTCAATCCCTCGGGAACCCAACGGCTCCCCTGTGCGCCTTTCTACGATAAGGGGCTCCGGACGTTACCCACAGTCCCCATCGTTGCGCTGATTCGGTCTAGTTTTCCCGCCTAGTTCCCATTGGCCAGGCCCATCACGGCCATGGCCCGGCGGGCGGCGATGTGGGCGGCGGGCCAGCCGCCGTCGCCTTCCCATTCTACGGTGTAGCCGTCGCGGCGGTGCCAGTCGGCTAGCTGCGCCACGGCGTCGGCCTCTTCGCTGCGGTTGACTTCTAGGCGTAGGTGGTTCGTGTCCGGCAGAGGCAGGACGGGGGACTTTCCGGCGGCGCTCATGGCGGCCTGGGCGGCGGCTTCAATCCCCGCTGCTGTTACCGACGGGTGCAAGAGGCGGCCCATATAGCGGCCCATTCCGTATTTGGTGACAAAGCTGTGCATCAGGTCGCCGCCCCAGGCGTGGGCTTCGGCACAGCCCTTGTCATCGCTCACCACCAGGGCCAGAGGCACCCCGCACGCGGCGGCGGTGGTGGCGCTCATCCGCTGCTCGCCCCATTCCTCGCCGTTCACCCAAAACCGGTGGACACGTCC
>CAZVHE010000044.1:14711-16780 GCA_964627705.1 uncultured Chthonomonas sp. | reverse complement strand
GCTGATGGTGTGCTCCATGATGCCGTGGCCGGTGCCCGCCATGGCGTGGTAGCCCACCAAGAACGCCACATCAAAGCCTTGGTCCACCCCTTCCATCATGCCGAGGTCACCTGAACCGGTGCCGCTAATGAGTTCGGTGCCGGGCTCAAGATCAGAGATTAGGAGGTTCTTGCCGGTGTTGTGCGAGTCCTTCACGACGACGCGGGTAGCCCCGCCCGCGATGGCCCCGCGAATGGCGGCGTTCACATCGTGGGTCATCATGCGGCGCGCAAACGCCCAATCGTAGTGCTCGCTCGAAGGGCTGCCGCATTGCTTCCAGCTCACGACGCCCGTTACGCCTTCAATATCCGCCGAAATGTACACCCGCATTGCGGGTTCATCTTACTTGGTGCCTTCTTTGGATTGAATGCGACCGAGTTCGGCGTCGAACGTCTTTGCGGCGGGCTCTTGCTTGTTGGCGGGCTTGCCAATGCTGAGGTACGCCAGTTCCCAGCGCTTCTTGAGGTCCAGCGTCTTGCGGGCGATGGTGATGTAGACGTCTTGCTCGGACTTTTCGAACTTGACCCGGGCTTTGAAGTGCGCCAGTTGGTACACCTCTTTGGATTCACTCTCGCCGGCTTCCATCGTGCGGTAGTCCAGGTTCTCCACGGCCACGAAATCGCCGTACTTGGCGGGCCACTGCTCGTAGTCGGCCCAATCAAACTCCTTTTGGAACCACGGCACCGGGCTGGTTTCCAGCACCGCGCGATCGTCTTGATCCAGCCACACGGGGATTTTTTCTAGCACGTAGGGACGAGCCGATTGCTCGATGTTGCGCTGAGCGTGCCACCAAAAGAAGCTGAGGCCCGCGATGGGGAAGCCGAGGATCGCCAGCAGGACGGGGAAGATCCAGCGTCGGCCTTCTACCGGCTGGAGATAAGGGTCCACAACATGAGTTGGATGATCCATGAGCACACCGCCAATCCTAGTTTGACCCCAAGCCCGGCTTTCGGTCCCAACCTGCCATCCGGAAGCCTCAGCATCATGTAGGTCACAAAAACCTGCGCCCCGCCCAGCCCGAGGTTGGTGACGGGGTCGTAGGGCAATCCTTCGAGGCGGAAAGGTGCCCCATCAAGGCTACGCAGGGCCGTCACCAGCTCCAGCCACGCCACCACAAACCCCATGCCGGAGATGAGGGTGAGAGCGTGCCGGCATTGGAAGCCCCACTTCGGTCGCATGATCCAAACGGCCGCGACCAAGATGAACGCGACCGCCACCACCCAGCCAATGCCCTGCAGCGCCTTCACGCCCGGCGTTTGGCCGTAGTACGTCATCACCGAGAACGGTTCGCCTTCCAGCCTTTGGTTGCGTGCATTCGAGGCGATCATGCCGCAGCAAGCAAAGGAGAAAAGCCATTCCGGCCAGTGAGCGCGGGGTGGGGTGGTCATTGACTACTTTTGCCAGCCGCACTCGGGACGAGTGGTGAGAGTGATGACTTGTCGTGCCTGAGCCGATTGTAGCGCCGCCGCCATGATTTCCACCACGTGTGCCACCCGGGGCGCGCCCACCGGCGAGGCCGCATCCGCGTACAGCGCGCGCAAACCGAGCCCGCGCATGTTGTTCTCCGGTCCGGCCCCCAGCGGCATCTCGCGCCACTCTTGGCCGGGTTGACGGGCCACCACGGGGCCGCCGAAGCCGTTCGGGTCCGCCGCACGAATCGCGCCGCCGGTGCCGTGAATCTCGATGTGCGGGAGTTCGTGGCTGGGGGTTTCGAAGCTGGTCGTCAGCGTGCCAATCACGCCCGAGTGGTGGGTGAGGGTGCACACGATGTGGGTCATCACTTCCACGGGGAATACCGTGCCCGCCCGGGGACCACTGCCGATGGTGCGGTGGTCACGCACGGTGCGGGCCGAAGCGGCCACTGAGGCCACCGGGCCAAACCAGTGCACCAGGGCCGTGAGATAGTACGGGCCCATATCGAACAGCGGGCCGCCGCCGGGTTGGTAGTAAAAGTCGGGGTCAGGGTGCCAGCTCTCGTGGCCACCGCACAGCATGTGGGCGGCGTAGCCCACGGGCGTGCCGACGTGCCC
>CAZVHE010000044.1:0-14701 GCA_964627705.1 uncultured Chthonomonas sp. | reverse complement strand
TCTGGATCAGGTCCATCACGGTGTTCACGCCCGCGCCCAGCACGGTGTCGGGGGCACCGCCGAGCTTCAGCCCGTTGGCCTCCGCCAAGGCGACGAGTTCATGCACTTCGGCCAGCGTGAAGGCCAGCGGCTTCTCGCAGTACACCGACTTGCCCGCCTGGAGCAAAGCCTTGCTCGTCCCAAAGTGAGCCAGGGGCGGCGTGAGGTTCACCACCGCTTGCAGGTCATCCCGCTGGATCATGGCGTCGGGGGTCATGCCCTCAATGCCGTACTTCTCGGCGCGGGCCTGGGTGCGCTCGGGCACCATATCGGCAATGCCCACGAGGTCAAACCTCGGGTCGGCTTGCAGGTTTTCGATGTAGATCGAGCAGATGTTGCCTGCGCCCAGGATGCCTACGCGAATCGGTTGACCATGCGGTCCGGCCATGGAACCAGTTTACGGAGTCTGCGCGTAGGCAGAGGGGCATCCCGGCGGAAGGCTGGTCTGTCCCGACCTCCGACCGCCTCGCTTCCGTATCATGCCCAACGGGTTGCGCACACACTACGAGGTCCTGGGGGTTCCGCCGAGCGCGTCTGGTGAAGACATTCGCCAAGCGTATCGCGGCCTTGCCCGGGAGTACCACCCCGACCTCAACCCCGAGGACCCCAAGGCGCACGAGCGCATGGCGCAACTGAACGAGGCGTTCGAAATCCTCAGCGACCCCCTCAAGCGCACCCAGTACGACGGCACGCTCGGTCTGACGCGGGAAGACGCCGACCCCAGCGGGTTCGTTAAGCGGCCCTCGGTGGTGCAGGCGCGGCTGGTGCAACGACACCGGGTGCACCGCACTCCGATCTACGCGATGGCGTTCCGGAGCGTGGGCGGGCAAATGCTCACCAGCGGCTTCGACAACGAGGTGCTGCAATGGGATCGCGACCTGGCCAAGGTGGAGAAGCGCTACCCGCTCGAGGGCGGCGCGGTGAGCAGCCTGGCGGCCCTCAGCGACGGCTTTTTGGCGGTAGGCAGCACCGAGCAGGCGGTTTCGGCATGGCGGCAGAGTGAGGCCGGAACCCAGTTTTGGCGGCATCACCCGCCGGAATGGAGCGTGGCGGTGGCGGCGTGCCCCGATGGGAGCTGCGTGGCGCTGGGGACCGTGGGCAAGGAGGCACGCATCTTGGATGCCCGCACCGGCCGCGACCGGTTCCTGCTGCGTGGCCACAAGGACAGCGTAACGGCGGTGGCTTTCTCCGGGGACGGGCGGACGCTCGCCACCGGGAGCGCCGACGCCACCGTGAGGTTGTGGAACGCCCGCACCGGCACCCAAGTGCGCGGGATTGAACGCATCCGCAGCACGGTGACGGCGATCGCGTTCCACCCCGATGGCAGCCGGGTGGCGGTGGCGGCGGTGGACCGTTCGATACGGGTGTTTGATACGCGCACGTCGGGTTTGCTGACGACCTTCTTTGGGCACGAACGACCGATTGAGACGCTGGCGTTCCACCCGCGCGGGTGGCTGCTGGCCAGTGGAAGCCGGGATGGCACCGTGGGGCTGTGGAACATTGACCGGGGCCTCGGGCACGGACGCATTGAGGCCAGCCACCAGGCGGTGATGACGGTGGGGTTCCACCCCGAAGGCCGTTTTATGGTCGCCGGGGGGCTCGATAAGATTCTGCGCGTGTGGCGCCTGGGCGGCGCGAACGCCTAATCGTCAGCGATTCAGGAATACGATGCCCGTGTTGAGATACGTGGCGAAGCTGACCCACAGGATGTAGGGCACCAACAGCCACCGCGCGGGGGAACCGAACCGCTGCATCATCCAGGCGATGGTGGCCAGGAGCAGCAGGATGACGGCGAGGGCCCCGACGGGAGCCTTGAGCCCAAAGAACACGACCGACCACAGGGCGTTGAGCGCAAGCTGGATGCCGAACGGGAGGGCGAGGGCCTTGAGGTTCTCCGGCTGGCGGCGGTAGGCGATGACCCAACTGGCGGCGATGAGCACGTAGAGGATCGGCCAGACGATGCCGAAGAGGAAGCTGGGCGGCTGGAGCGGCGGCTTGGTGAGGGTGCTGTACCAGCCATCTTGGATGGCGCTGGGGGTCACGCTCCCGCCAATCCCGCCCGCAACGAAGACCGCGATGGCCCCCAGAATGGCGATGCCGGGGCGGAAGGTGGAGCTCATAACGAGATCTACGCAATGAACTCGTCTCGAATTGAAAAAGTCTGGATTGAGCGGGCTTAACTACCCCGGGTTGCCGACCGACCACGCGTATTGCGAAGGCCACGGCACCTCGGCCCCCAATTCCTTGGCCGCCCGCAACGCCCAGTAAGGTTCGCGCAAGAGTTGCCGCCCCAAGAACACGATATCGGCACTGCTCTCGGCGATGATGGCCTCGGCTTGCGCGGGCTCCGTAATGCTGCCCACCGCCCCAGTGGCGATGCCGGTGACCGCCCGGAGATCCCGCGCCAAGTGAACCTGGTACCCCGGCCCCACCGGAATGTTCGCGTTCATCACAGTGCCGCCGCTGCTGCAGTCCACCAGGTCCAGGCCCAGGGGCGCCAACTCCTGCACCAGCCGGGCCGAATCGTCGGGGGTCCAGCCGCCTTCCACCCAGTCGTTCACGCTCAGGCGCATCCAGAGCGGCTTCTCGGCGGGCCACTCATCGCGCACCGCCCGCACCAACTCCCGGTGGAACAAGAACCGATCGCCGCCCTCCGGCTCCGGGTGGCTGAGCGGCGAGAGGAACTGGTGCAGCAAGTAGCCGTGCGCGCTGTGAAGTTCCAGCACGTCGAACCCCGCTTCGTGGGCGCGGCGGGCGGCCTGCTTCCAGGAGTTGATCATTTCTGCGCGATCGTTGGCCGTCATGGCTTGCGGCACGGGGGTGTCTTCGCGGAACGGAATCGCGGCCGGGGCGAGACGGGGGTGCGGCCAATCGGGGACGTAGCCGCGTACCGGCGACCAGGGGCGATACGTGCCCGATTTGCGCCCGGCGTGGGCGATTTGGATGGCGGCCGCGGCCCCGGCGTACTGGATGCTCTCGGCAATCGCGCGGAGGCCGGGAATGTGGTCGTCGCTCCATATGCCGAGGTCCTGCGGGCTAATCACTCCGCCCGGGGTCACGGCGGTGGCTTCTAGCATCACCAAGCCGCAGCCGCCCGCCGCCCGGCTACCATAGTGCGCAGGGTGCCAAGCGGTGGCGACGCCGTCCATGCCCTCGCACGAATACATGCACATCGGGCTCATCGCCACCCGGTTGCGGAGGGTAACCGACCTTTGCGAGAAGGGGGAGAAAAGGGAACTCATTCCCTCATTTTGACCATTGGGCTTACTCACCAGGGAGAATTGCTGGGTTTGTCCGCAATGGCAGGAAACCTCGTATAAATACGGTCATCGGAAGGGTTTTCGGGGGAATGGGTTGGGTATCGTAAGAAATCGGGCGAAGCAATTCGCTTTGGAGTCTTTACCATGAAGAAACTCATCCTTTTGGGCGCGATGGCGGCTGTGGTTGGTTCTGCGAATGCTGCGGTTGTGTACAGCCAGAACTGGGACGGCGGCTTGGTCGCAAGCGGTTGGACCGCTACCGACGATAATGGTTCGGGCGTGATTTGGGGCGATATGTCCGCCACGCTGGACGACAACTACGCGAGCACGATTGCTGCGGACCAGTCCAACGCGCCGATTGCCAACAGCGATGCCTTTGGTGCCGCGTCGAACGGATTTGACACTTCGCTCCGCTCTGGTGTCATCAGCCTGGCGGGCTTCACGAATGCGGCGATGACGTTTGACGTGAACTTCCAAGCGTTCGTCGACAACTCGGGTGACCAGTTGGAGGTCATGGCATCGGCCGATGGAAGCAACTGGACGGTCCTCGACACGTATGCCACGGACACTCCGGTGGGCGGGACTTATGTTCTGAACTCCGGCGTCACGAAGGCCTACAGTCTGAGTGCTTTCGACGGTGGCAACCTCTTCCTCCGTTTCCGGTATGTGGACCCGACTCCTGGTGCCTGGGAATGGTATGCCCAGGTGGACAACCTGGTCGTGACGGCCGACGCGGTGCCGGAACCGGCCAGCATGGTCGCCCTTGGCGCCGGTCTGCTCGCTCTGGCGCGCCGCCGCCGCAGCAAGTAAGCCCTTCGCTCCGGCGAAAGGATCCATCCGAAGAGGTCTCTCCTGCGAGGGACCTCTTTTTTGTTGATGGCTATGGCAACGGGATAAAATGACCTCACATGCTCCTGAAGCCCTTGCTTACCGCCGACCAGATCGCCCAGCGCATCTCCGAACTCGGTGCCCAAATCACGGCGGATTATCAGGGGCAAGAGCTCATCCTGCTGGGCGTGCTCAAGGGGTGCCACCCTTATCTCAGCGACCTGGCCCGTAGCATTGACCTGCCCATGCAGATTGACTACGTGCAGGTGGCTAGTTACCATGGTCAGCAAGTCAGTAGCGGGGCAGTGCGGTTTAAGCGCGACCACGAAATCCCGATCGAAGGCAAGCACGTGCTGCTGGTGGAGGACATTGTGGATACCGGCCTCACCCTCGGCTACCTCCGCGAACTGCTGGAGACCCGTCAGCCCGCCAGCCTGGCCGTCTCCGCCCTCCTCAACAAGGTGGAAGCCCGCACCCACGATGTCCCGGTTGAGTACATCGGCTTTGACATTCCGAACCGATTTGTAGTAGGATATGGGTTAGACGACGAGGAGCGTTATCGCAACCTCCCCTACGTGGCCGTCCTCGGCGACTGATCGTCTATCCCTTCCCCCTCCTCCCCGTTCTTGGGTGTGCGAGGATCGGTGTTACACATGCAGCACACATTCCGTGCCCGTAAATCTGGCTCGACCGGCCGCCGAGGCCGAGGCGGCTCTGGCGGTTCCGGCCGCGAAAAACAACCCAATATCGACACCTCGGTAGATCTTGAGAATCTCCCCGAGGTTGATTTCAATCACTTTGACGCCATGTCGCCCGCCGACCTGGCCAAGGCAGCCAAGAAGGCGAAGATCTCGCTCGACGTGGACAAAGGCGTCGTCATTGAGTCGCTCCTGAAGCAGGCCAACCCCGATGCGGTCTACCGCACCGGCATCCTCGAATTGATGAATGACGGGTGGGGATTCCTCCGCCGCCCGACCTATGGCTCTCGCAGCGACGACGTTTACGCGAGCCAGAACCTGGTGCGCAAGAACGGCCTGAAGGCTGGTGACACCGTAATGGGCCTCATCCGCCCGCCGCGCGAGGGCGAAAAATACGCCGGGATGCTCCGCGCTGAGCGCGTGAACGGCTACGGCACCCAGTCGCCCGAGCACCAATCTCGCCGCTCGTTCGACGAATTGACGCCGCTCTTCCCTGAGCAGCGCCTGAAGATGGAAACCACGCCCGAGAACATCATCGGGCGCATCATTGACCTCATTTCGCCCATCGGTATGGGTTCGCGCGGCCTTATCGTGGCCCCGCCCAAGGCCGGGAAGACGACGATCGTCAAAACCATCGCCAACTCCATTTCGGCCAATAACCCCGGCGTGTACCTGATGGTGCTGCTGGTGGACGAACGGCCGGAAGAAGTGACCGACATGCGCCGCAGCGTGAAGGGCCAGGTGATTTCGAGCACCTTCGACGAACCCGCAGAGAACCACATGCGTGTCACCGATCTGTGCCTGGAGCAAGCTAAGCGCCTGGTGGAAGCTGGCCGCGACGTGGTGATTCTGCTCGACTCCATCACCCGCCTCAGCCGCGCCAGCAACCTGACCATCAACCCCAGCGGGCGCACGCTCTCGGGGGGTCTGGACCCGGCCGCGCTTTATCGCCCGCGACGCTTCTTTGGGGCCGCCCGCAACATCGAAGAAGGCGGATCGCTCACCATCATCGCCACCGCGCTCATCGAGACGGGAAGCAAGATGGACGACGCCATTTTTGAAGAGTTCAAGGGCACCGGCAACATGGAGATCGTGCTGGACCGCGAACTGGCCGAGCGCCGTATCTGGCCGGCCATGGACGTCCGCCGCAGTAGTACCCGTCACGAGGAGAAGCTCTTCGAACGCGAAGCGCTAGAAGCCGTGGTGCAACTGCACCGCATCCTGGCCAACACCAAGGACAACGTGGAAGCCACCGACCAGCTCATCAAGCTGCTCAAGCGCACGCCGACCAATGCGGCGTTCCTGGAGAGCGTGATGGCCCGCACCCGCGCCACCGTTTAACGGATGCAAAACGAAGGCCCCTACGGGAGAAATCCCGCAGGGGCCGGAAGGGGTTCTTTGGCCGAGGTTTACTGCGCCTTGGCTTCGAACGAAACCCGCACGATCACTTCGTCGCTCAGCGGCATCACACCGTTCGGCATCTTGTCGGTGCTGCCCACATTGAAGTCGCTACGCTTGACCGTGAACGGCTCGGCGATCACACCCACCACTTTGCCCATGCGCGGATCTTCCATTGGGCCGTTGAACTTAAAGCCAATCGTCATCGGCTTGGTTTGGTCCTTAATGGTCAGGTTGCCGTTGACCACCCAGCCCTTCTCGGTCTCCTCCACGCTGGTGCTCTTGAAGGTCATCGTGGGGAACTTGGTGGCATCGAAGTAGTCGGCACTGCGCAGATGGTCATCGCGGGCACCGACGGCGGTATCCACGCTGTTTACGTCCACCGTGAACTCCACCGAAGAGTTCGCCATGTTCTCGTGGTCCACCATCACGTGGCCATCGAACTTGGTGAAACGACCCTGCACGTGGGCGAGGCCCATGTGCACGATTTCGAAACCGACGCCGGAGTGCACCGGGTCCACCTTGTAGTGGCTCGGGGCCACGGCCGAGGGCGACACGGGGTACTCGGTCGGCGTGGCAATGGCCCGACCCGGATGCAGGGCGACGAAGCCCAGGGCCACGGCCGGAGCCGCACCCCACCACAAATGCTTGAACTGAATCATCGTGTGAAATCCTGAATAGTCTCCCGTCTGGGATTCTCTCTCCTTACTCCCTTACGTCGCGAAATGATCGAATCGTTGCATGTGCAATGAAATCGGCCGAAAATCACCAGGCCCGGAATATGCCATGCCGCACTTTCTCGTAGTTCAAACTAAAACCATGCGCCGTCTCCTCGGGTTATTCATCGGGTGTTTGCCTCTGTGGGTGCTGGCCCAGCCGACTACCGATCCGCAGCCCGCCTTCTTGGATAAGCGGGATGAGGTTACGGTTGCGTTGACCGAGCCGGCCCGAATTCAGGAGCTCGAAGGAGCCGTCCGGGTCACCATCAACGATCAGCCGGTGCGAGTGGTGGAGATCAAGCCCGGGGCCAAGGCCGAGATTCCACTCCCGCCCCATGCGGTGACCCTGCCCGGGAGCATTCAGAAGGCTCTGGGGGGCAACGAATGGGCTCCCAATGACCCCGTTACGCAGATGAACGAGGTACGCCCGGGGGTGTTCGAGTTTGTGGCCGCTTTTCCGGCTGGGGACTGGGAGTACAAGGTGGCGCGGGGCGGCAACTGGTCGCAGAACTGGGGCCGCGATTTTGTGCCTGGGGGGCCGAATATTCGCCTCGTGGTGGCCACCGCCGGCACGGTTGTGAAATTCGTGGTGGACTTCAACGCCAACACGGTGAAGGATTCGATCAATCACCCGGGTGAGGTCGTCGCGCCGAAGGAGGCACCTCCCGTTGGCCTTGGGCGGCCGGACGCCGACTTGCTGGGCAGTGTGCGCGTGCTATTGGCTGCCCCGCTGGATGACCAGCAACTCACCGAAGAGATTCGCGTCCGGATCGGGGGCAATGAAGCCCGGCGTGTTTATCTCCGCGATGTGCTGAACGACCCCGCGTTCCAATACACCAAGACCGACCTTGGTTCGGTGGCGACTTCCCGTGAGACCACCTTCAAGGTCTGGAGCCCGGTGGCGCGCAGTGCCACGGTGCTGCTGTACCGCACGGGCCGCCCCACGCCCTTCCGGCGGGTACCGATGAAGCGGGGCTCGAATGGCGTTTGGTACGCCAGCCAACCGGGCAACCTGCACGCCACGGAGTACCAGTACGAGTTTGAGAGTTACGGCCGCAAGCGCATTGCCACCGACATCTACGGGCGGGCTTCCAATGCGCTCTCCACGCGCAGTGTGGTCGTCGATCTCTCCCGCACGCAGCCGCCCGGCTGGCCGACGCGCCTGGCCTTTTCGGGTGCCCAGACGGATGCCGTGATCTACGAGATGCACGTGCGTGACTTTACGATCCAGGCCGCCTCCGGGGTGCCGGCTTCGTTGCGCGGCAAGTTTCTGGGCTTGCTTCACTCGTCCAGCCCGCGTCAGGGACTTAACCATCTGGTCAATATAGGCGTCACGCACGTCCATTTGCTGCCTATCCACGATTTCAACCCGGCACACTCGCAGGGCTACAACTGGGGCTACGAGACCACCCAGTTCAACGTGCCGGAGGAGCAGTATTCGCAAACGCCCAACGACGCCATCCGGCGCATTCGCGAGTTGAAAACCATGATTGCCGGGATGCACAAAGCGCGGCTGGGGGTGGTGCTAGACGTGGTCTACAACCACAGCGTACCGAGCGAGGGCCAGCAGAGCGCCTTCTGGGAGACGGTGCCGTTCTTCTATTTTCGGACCAACGATCGCGGCGATGTGCTGAACGAGAGCGGGGTGGGCAATGCCCTGGCCGATGAGCGGCCGATGGTGCGCAAGTTCATCCGCGATTCCTTGGTGTACTGGACGCGGGAATACCGCGTGGACGGCTTCCGCTTTGACCTGCTGGGCATGCATGAGCCCGACTCTGTACGCGACTGGATCAAGGCCATCCGGGCGGTGAACCCCAACGCGATCCTCTACGGCGAGCCCTGGACCGGCGGCGGGCCGCTCCGCTTCGGCAAGGGTGCGCAACGGGGGATGGGTTTGGCCGTGTTCAACGACAATTTCCGAGGGGCTTGGCGCGGTGCGCTGGATGAGAAGGGTCCGGGCTGGGCCATGGGCGGCGGCGATCGCGCGGGCATTGTGCGCGGCATGATGGGTTCGCCGGAGTTTGCCGACCACCCAACGGAGACGATCAATTACGTTAGTGCCCACGATAACCTCTCCTTCGGCGACCGGGTTGCGATGGAACTGGTCTCGCCCGAGATGCAGGAGTACGCGGTGCGATTTGCCCACGCCGGAGTGCTGCTCTCGCAGGGCGTGCCGTTTATCGAGGGCGGCATCGAAATGGGCCGGACCAAGGGCGGCAACCACAACTCCTACAACGCCGGAGACCCCGTGAACCAGTTCGATTGGGTGCGGGCCGAAAACTACTGGCAGCGCATCGCCTATTTCACGCGCGTCATTGCGCTGCGGCGGGCGCACCCGATTTTCCGGCTACGCACCAAGGCCGAAGTTGACCGTTTGGTGAAAGAGATTCCCGCCGATCAGCTTCCACCGCAAACGGCCGGGTTCCGGCTGGATGGCGCGGGGGCGAGAGACACCTGGAAGGACGTGATCGTGCTTTTCCACGCGGGAATGAAGGGGCAACGAGTGACCCTGCCCGAAGGCAAGTGGAACGTGGGGCTGGACGAAGACGTGATCCCCCCGGGCCGCGTGCGGCAAGAGGAAGGCGAGATGGAGATGCGGCCGCTCACCGCTTACGTGCTGTACCGGTGACGAAGGCATGAGCGAAACGCAAGCCCCGCGCGGGTCGGGGCTCAAACTTCTGTGGCAGTACGCCGGTCCGCACCGTCCGCTGGTGGTCAAGGCTGCCACCTATTCCACCCTCGGCAAGGTCATGGACGTAGCCCCCGAGGTCCTCATCGGCGCGGTCATTGACGTGGTGGTGCGAGGGGAAGGCAGCTTTGTGGCCACCCAGTTCGGCATCGCCGACCGCTGGCATCAGCTCCTCATCCTTGCCGCCATCAACGTGGTGGTGTGGGTGCTGGAGAGCCTCTTTGGCTATCTCAGTGCGGTGGCTTGGCGCAACCTCGCTCAGAGCATGGAGCACGGCATGCGCACCGAGCTTTACGACCACGTCCAGACCCTCGAAATCAGTTGGTTTGAAGACCGCTCAAGTGGCGGCTTGATCAGCGTTCTGAACGACGACATCAACCAACTGGAACGGTTCCTCGATGGCGGAGCGGCGGCGCTCATTGTCGTGTTTTGGAACGTGGTACTGGTGGGGGCGGTGTTCGCGGCCAGTTCTTGGCTGCTGACCCTGCTGGCGTTTGTGCCCATCCCCATCATCGTGTGGGGGTCCATCCGTTACCAAAAGCGATTGGAGCCCCTCTACGCCCAGGTGCGCGAGGCGGTGGGTGAACTGAGTGCCACCCTCAGCGCCAACCTCAGCGGCATCCAGACGATCAAAGCGTTCACGGCCGAGGCCCGTGAGTCCGCCCGGCTGGGCCGCGTGAGCCAGGAGTACCGCGAGGTCAACCAGAACGCGATCAAGTACTCCAGCGCATTTGTGCCGCTCATCCGCATGGTGATTCTCTCGGGGTTCACCTGCACGCTGGTGCTGGGCGGATGGATGGTGCTGAACGGGCGGATGGAGGTCGGCATCTACTCGGTGCTGGTGTTCATGACCCAGCGGCTACTGTGGCCGCTGACCCGCCTGGGCGAAACGCTGGACCTCTACCAGCGCGCCATGGCCAGTACGCACCGCATCATGGACCTGCTGGCCGTGCGCCCCAAGATGCATGAGGGCAAGTTGCCATTGCCGGTGCCCGCCACGGGCCACATCGAGTTGAAAGACGTGGATTTTGCCTACGCCAACGGGGTGCCCGTGCTGCGGGGCGTCAATCTCGAAATCCCGGCCGGAGAAACCCACGCGATTGTGGGGGCCACCGGGGCGGGCAAGAGCACCCTGATTCGGCTGTTGCTCCGATTTCACGATGTCACGGCGGGTGAGGTACGGATTGACGGCGTGAACGTGCGCGACCTCACCTACGCGGGGCTGCGAGGGGCGTTCGGGTACGTCAGCCAGGATGTGTTCTTGTTCCACGGCTCGGTACGGGAAAACATCCGCTACGGCCGTCCCGAGGCCACCGACGCGGAGATCGAAGAGGCCGCCCGCGCGGCGGAAGCCCACAACTTTATCGCCGCCATGCCCGAGGGGTACGACACCGTGGTGGGCGAACGGGGGCAAAAACTTAGTGGAGGCCAGCGGCAGCGCCTTTCCTTGGCCCGCGCCATCCTGCGCGACCCGCTGATCTTGCTCCTCGACGAGGCCACCAGCGCGGTAGACAACGAAACCGAGGCCGCTATCCAGCGCTCTTTGGCACGGGTGACGAAGGACCGCACTTCGGTGGTGATCGCGCACCGCCTGAGCACCGTGCGTGACGCCCACCGGATTTGGGTGATGGATGCGGGGCAGGTCGCCGAATCCGGCACCCACGAGGAACTCTTGGAGCAAAACGGCATCTACGCGGCCCTGTGGCGCGTGCAAACCGGCGACGCTTTGGCGAAGCACCCCTCGTAACCCCGCAACATTGCCAGGCAAGCTGGGGCCGAGGGGGAGTATCCTTGCGGGCATGTATCGGCCACTCGTCGCCGCCCTGGCAGTCCTGGCTGTCCCCGCCTTTGCTCCCGCCATTGTGTGGAGCAACAACCTCACCGACGCCCAAGTCTCGAACTTCGGTGCCACTGACCCGCGATTCCAAGGTATCGGCCGGGTCTTTGAAGGTTCCACGTTCCGCGCTACGGGCACCTACATTGGGTTCATGAACGGCTTCCACTGGGGCATCACGGCTCGCCACGTCATTGACGCGGGCAGTACGGGTTCGTTCCGGTTCTCCGATGGCGGCAACTATCCGATTACCCAGGTCTACAACATCCTGGGCGCGGACATGTCCATCTTCAAGATCAGCGGCTGGAACCGCAGCGTTTGGACCCCGCTCATCCGCAACGACAACTCCTTTGCGCCGGGTACGCAGCTGGTGAGCGCCGGATACGGCCTGCACGGAGCCGAAGGCAACAGCCCGTGGCAGTCGGACAACGTCCGCCGCGGCATGACGAGCCGTATTGAACGCACGGAAGTCGCGGGCAACCTGTTCGGCAACTACTTCTCGGTGGTGGACCGCTTCGACGCCCCGGGCGACGCCAACTTCACGGCTTTCGAGGGCTTTGGCGCCCCCGGCGACAGTGGGAGCCCGCTGATCGACCCGAACGGCCGCATCCTGGGCGTACTCTCCAACGGGGAGTTCGAGCAGTACGGTGCTGAGAACTGGTACACGGCGATGACCCCCGAGGCCGCCAACGAAATCCAGCGCATCTCGGGTGTGCCGGAGCCGGCTTCCATGCTGGTGCTGGGTGCCAGCCTAGTGGCCCTGGCCCGCCGCCGCCGCAAGGCCTAAGAGCACAACATTTGAGGCTCACGGTAAGGGATAGACTCCCCACGCCGTGAGCCTTTATCATGCCTTCCGCCCGCTCCTCTTCCGGATGGATGCGGAGGCGGTGCACGAGCGCATCTTGGCGGCGATTGAGCGCGGCTGGATCAAGGGCCCTGGCCCCGTGTCCGCCCCGGTGACTCGATTTGGTGTGACCTTCCCGAACCCCGTGGGGCTGGCCGCCGGGTTTGACAAGAACGCCCGGGGGCTGCACGCCTGGGCTTCCTTCGGTTTTGGCTTTGCTGAGATCGGCACGGTGACGCGCCACGCCCAGCCCGGGAATGAGCGCCCGCGCTTATTCCGGTTGCCCGGGGACCAAGCCCTCATCAACCGTCTGGGATTCAACAACGAAGGGGCGGATGCGGTGGCCCCCCGCCTGGAGAACCGCCCCAAGAACCTCGTGATCGGGGTCAATATCGGCAAGAGCAAGGACACACCCCTGGAACAGGCGGCTGACGACTACGCCTACTCCTTCCATCGGCTCAAGGACGCCGCCGATTACGTCACCGTCAATGTCAGCTCGCCCAACACGCCGGGCCTGCGCACCCTGCAGGATCGCGGCCCGCTCAGCCAGATTCTGTGGCGGCTGAGAGAGATGGACGGCACCAAACCGCTCTTTATCAAGATCGCGCCGGACCTGAACGACGAGCAGATCGCCGACGTGGCGGCCCTGGTCAACGACCTCGACATCACCGGGGTGGTGGCCACCAATACCACCATTAGCCGCACCGGCCTCAAGCAAGACCCCGGCCAGGAAGGCGGCCTGAGCGGAGCCCCGCTCGCCGGGCGCAGCCGCGAGGTTTTGGCCTTGATCCGCCAACATCTGGACGCCGGGCGCACCGTGATCAACGTCGGCGGCATCCATAACGAAGAAGAGGCCCGCGCCCGCTTCGTGCAGGGTGCCGACCTCATTCAGATTTACACAGGTTGGGTTTACGGCGGGCCTGATTTTCCGGCCCGGATCGCCCGGGCCATCGCCTCGCCGGTCCTTCCTCTTTAGCGTCGTCGGCGCGGAGCCGGAGCCGGAGTGGCCGCCGCCGGTTGCGCTGGGGTGATGGAGTAGAGCTTGAGGTTATCGCCCTCGTCGCTCGTTACCAGGAGCTTGCCGTCGCCGGTCACCGCCAGGGGCGAACCCACCATGCTGGCCCCTTGGATGGTGGCCACGTGTTGGCTGTTGGCCACCGCGCCCAGGCTGATCGTCATGTCATTGCTGCTGGTGAACACGTACTTGCCGTTCGGCGTGAACGCGGTGTACAGCACCCAATCCTGGTGATTGCGGAACTTGGCCGCCTGCGCACGGGTGGCGAGGTTGTAGACCACGGCGCTCCCGTCGCGGCCCGCCGTCACGGCCAGGGTGCCGGCGTTGTTCACGCTCAGGTTGTTGGCGCCCGCCATGGGCTTCATGGTCACGGTGGAGGCCAGGGCTCCCGTGCCAGCGTTGTAGATGCGCATGCCTTCCAGCAGGGTGCCGGTCACCAGGCCACCGGTAGAAGCAAAGCCGACGCCAAAGAAGTTCGCGCCCATGCCCTTCATGCTCACCACGGGGTTGCCGCCGCTCACATTCCACACGTGGATGACGTCGTCCTTGCCCACACTTGCGATCCGCTTGTTGTCCCGGCTAAAGGTCAGGGACTGGATGCCACGCTGGTGGCCCTTTTCACGGGGGAGTTCGCGCACCTTTTGGCCGTTGGCTACGTTCCAAATCCAAATGCGGCCGGTTTCGTCGCCCGTGGCCAGGAGCGTGCCGTCCGGGCTGAACGCGAGGCCGTAAGCCGGGCCGGGGTGTCCGGTCAGGTTGAACAAGGTCGTGTAGTTCGTCCCGTTCATGATGCGGACGTTCCCGTTTTCCAGCCCCACGGCGAACTTGGCGCCTGAGGTCGCGGCGGCGGCACTCACGATGCGGATGCCGGGGCAGGTCTTGACGGGTGCGACTTTGGGCGTGGAGGCGCTTTGGCCGAGAATCGCGGTGGCAACTAAGGACGTCAACATGCTTTCGAGTATCTCCAACTAACTAAACGTTTTACCGTCCGAGAAAATTACGAGGGTTCCCGCTCGTTAGGTCAGTCCGGTTCGGTAATAATGGGTCATGGCTTGGCTGGCGGCCTTGGCAACGCTCATGACCTCAACGATAATGGCGGCACCCGCACCCTATGGCCCGGTTCCCAATGCCGCGCAATTGGCTTGGCACGAACTCGAGTATTACGGCTTCATCCACTTTGGCAACAACACCTTCACGGGCAAGGAGTGGGGCGACGGCAGCGAGCCCCCCACCACGTTCCACCCCACCGATTACGACCCGGACCAGATCGTGCGAACCTTCAAGGACGCCGGGATGACCGGGATCATCCTCACCGCCAAGCACCACGACGGCTACTGCCTGTGGCCGACCAAGACCACGCCGCATAGCGTGAAAGCC
>CAZVHE010000043.1:10225-19001 GCA_964627705.1 uncultured Chthonomonas sp. | reverse complement strand
TGCCGACGAAACGCGGCAGATGAGCGTGATGAGCGGCTACGCGCTGGCCATCCTCATCCCCGCCATCTTCTTGATGTTTGTGTACCCGCGCTTGCCGTGGGTCATCTCCTTCCACCCCAAGGCGGCCAGCCTGGGCTGGGATTACCGGGCCGGGGTGTACGGTGGCGTACTCGTGTTTGGCGCAGCCGCACACTTGCTGGCCACGCGACGGTGGCCGCCCTCATCCGCCGCTCTAAGGAAGACACTTATGACAACAACACTTTGGATCGCGGCGATTCCGATGGCGATCGTGTGGTGCGGCCTGTGGTTCTATCACACCACGACGGAGAGAAGCCTGCGGGCGGCCTCTAAGGACGAAACCGCAACTAGGTAGCCTGCGGGGATGCGCGAAGCGTCCCTTGCGTTCCTGCAAGAACTGATTGAGACTCCTTCACCCTCGGGGTACGAAGAACGTGCGGCCGCCGTGGTCCGCCGCTACACCGACTGGGCCGACGGCAACACCTGGGCTGCCCTGAACCCCAACGCCCCCATGCGCGTGATGCTGGCCGGGCACATGGACGAAATCGGCTTCCAAATCCGTTACATTGACGACCAAGGGCTCCTCTACTTCGCCGGCATTGGCGGGCACGACACGATGGTGCCGTTGGGCCAACGCGTGTGGGTGCACGGCCAAGAAGCCGTCCCCGGCGTGATCGGACGTAAGCCGATCCACTTGCTGGAAGAAGCCGAGCGCGGCAAACGCCCCGAACTCCACGACATGTGGATTGACATCGGGGCCAAGGACCGCGAAGAGGCCGAGAAAGTGGTGAGCGTGGGCGACTGCGTGACCTACCAATACGGGTTCCAAACCCTGCTGGGCGACCGCGCCGTAGCCCGAGGCTTTGATAACCGCGTCGGCACCTTCTGCGTGATGGAAGCCCTGCGCCACCTGAAGGAAGATGGTGGCCTGAGCGAAGACGTCGGCGTGTTCGCCGTGGCGACGGTCCAAGAGGAGATTGGCCTGCGCGGCGCGCGCACCAGCGCCCACGCCATCAACCCCCAGAGCGGCCTGGCGATTGACGTGGACTTTGCCATTGACCATCCGGGCGTAAGCAAGACCCGCTACGGCAAGACGGACATTGGCGGCGGCCCCAGCATCACGCGCGGCGCCAACATCAACCCGGTGGTCTTTAAAATGCTCCAAGAGGCGGCGAGGAAGGCCAACATCCCCGTGCAGGTCGCGGCGGAACCGGGCGGCACGGGCACCGACGCCAATGCCATGCAAGTCACCCGCGACGGCATGGCCACCGGCCTCGTGGGCATCCCGCTGCGCTATATGCACACCCCGGTGGAGCTGCTTTCGCTCACCGATGTGGAGCAGTGCGGTCAGCTCATGGCCGGCTATTGCCGCCTAGTGAAGGCCGACACCGACTTTACGCCGCGCGCATAAGATCCGCCGAACCTGTCAGTAGGCCACTCCCTGGGTCCTTCTGACAGGTTTCGGTCCGTGCCCCCGTAGGAATCGCCTCATGCCTGGTACGGTCAAAGAGATGCGCCTCGGTTGGTCATTGGTTTTGGTAGGGCTCGCGGCCCTAAGCTCCGCAGAGACACTGCGGGTGGGGACGTGGAACGTCACAAACTACACCGGCACTGGCCGCGAATCGGCTTTCCAGAACGCGATCTATGGCACCTACCAGGGTCGCTCCTTTGCCCCCGACGTGCTGTTTGCGCAAGAGATCGAGTCTCCTGCCGCCGCGCAAACCTTCCGTGGCCTGCTGAACACAGCCGCCGGTTCGCCGGGCGACTGGAACGTCATTTTCAATACCCTCACCGGCACCTCGGGCACTAACGCTAACAACCAGGCGATGTTTTATCGCACCAGCAAGGTGCATTCCCCCTCGGTGACGGTGGTCGCGAACCCCAGCAGCACCGCGGGCGCCCGCCAAACCCTGCGGTTCGACTTCCAGATCGCGGGCAACGCCGCGGCCGAGATCTTCAGCGTATACAACCTGCACCTCAAGGCGGGTAACACCACCGATGACCAGAATCGTCGCCAGGCGGAGGCCACGGCGGTGCGAAACGACGCGAATAGTCTCACCGGTAACCGACAGATCATGGCGGTGGGCGACTTCAACTGGCAGTCCAGCTCACAAGCCGCGTGGACGACGTTCACCGGTAGTACCAGCAACAACAACGGCCGCTTCTTCGATCCTATCGCAACGACGGGTTCGTGGACCGAGAACAGCAACTTCCGCTTTGTCCACACCCAGGATCCGAGTGGTTCCGGCGGGATGGACGACCGCTACGACTTGATCCTGATGGGCGGCAAGCTAGGTGACGGCATCGGCACCGAGTACGTGGGTGCCTTCGGTACGGCTTACAGCACCAGCACGTGGAACGACCCCAATCACTCCTACCGCGTGTGGGGCAACGACGGCACGTCCTTCAACAACACCCTCACGATCACGGGCAATGCCATGGTGGGCAGTAGCATCGCCCAATCGCTGGTGACCTCGGCCACCGTGAATGGCGGCCACCTCCCGGTCTTCGCGGACTTCCGTTACGATGTGGTGCCCGAGCCCGCCAGCATGGTGGCGCTGGGTGCGGGCTTGCTGGCTGTGGCGCGTCGCCGCCGAAGCACGCGCTCGTAAAAGTACGGGCTTTGCATTCAAAATCACGACACCGATCCTCCGGCGGGTTCGGTGTCGTTTATGTACCGGGCTGGCATCAATCTAGGTTCAGTTGTTGCGGTGAAGGCGACAAAACCTGACGCTTCCCAGCGCAAGCGAATCCACCTTGAACTCTCTCCCCCCGCAATTTTGCAACCATTTGGCTTGGAGAGCCGCTATAATGAAGTATCGGACAGGACGATGGCGTCTGACTTCCCTCATTGAAGTTGCACACCGTTGAGCCTGGACTGAATATTCAGGGCAATGCGTACCAAAGCATTTACACTCATCGAGCTGCTCGTGGTGATCGCGATTATCGCCATCCTTGCGGCTATCTTGTTCCCGGTCTTTGCTCAGGCGAAAGCCGCCGCGAAGAAAACGCAGGCGATCTCGAACCTCAAGAACATTGGCACCGCGGGGCAGATCTACATCGCCGACTACGATGACCAGTGGGGCATCGCAACTCCTCTCGTTCCGGGCATCGGTTACGCTTGGGACCGCTTCATTCCCATCAAGGAATTGATCAAGCCGACCACCCCCGCCGGTGTGGCCGACGCAATCAACACGTTCTTCTATAACGCGCAACAGCCGTACATGAAGAACTGGCAGATCCTGAACAACCCGGGTAGCGGCCAACGCACCCCGTTGCCGGCCTCGGTGTTCACCGCCGCTACCATTACGCAAGCGGACATCGATGCGGCCCGCCCGCCGGTGATCCACTACACGTACAACGGTCTTCTCCAGGGCTACTCCAGCACGGCCATCGAAAACCCCGCCGAGCTCACGGTGTGGTGGACGGGCCAAGGCAACCGTGGCTTCACCGGTGCCGGCTACGCCAGCCCGCAGCTGATTTGTACGAACGCCGCTTCCGGTTGTTCGTACCAGCCGGCCGCCGCTGGTTGTGGTGCCACGAACGGGTCCATCTCGTTCTACACATCCAACTCCAGCAACTTCGGTTGGGACATGCACAACCGCTCGTTCGTGTACTCCTACGCGGACAGCCACGTGAAGACCCGCAAGAGCGGCGTTTACACCACTGGTCAGCGTGATGCGCGCAGCGACCCGTTTGCTTACTACCTGGGCAAGGAAGTGGACCGCTTCCGCGCCGGTGGGGCTCGGTACTGGGACATCAACTACTGCCACCCGTACTTGTTCCGCCCGGACTTCGACTTCCAGAACTGGGACACCCCGTTGGTGGCGCCCTAATGGCGAAGTGGACGGTCTTGCTGGCCCTGAGCGCGTTCGCGCTCGGGCTGGTGGGTTGCTCGGGAGGTTCGGCGGATGCGCCTGAGCGCGATGGTCCGGCGCCGGAAGCTCAACAAGCTGACCCGAACATGAAGTCGCCCGAAGAACGCGCCAAAGCCATGACCGGCGGCGGCGAAGGCTCCTAAGCCCTTTCCTGCGACTGACTCAACCCCGCTAGATTCTCCCAAGGAATCCGGCGGGGATTTCTCTTTTTGGCCCGGGCCTCTGAATCCTTCTCCCGCCCTTTCCCCCTGAGAAAGCAGAAATGGAAATCCTTGGCTATCTCGCCGCCGTGGTCATCGGCATCAGCCTGGGGCTCATCGGCGGGGGCGGCAGCATTCTCACGGTGCCCGTGCTGGTGTATCTCTTCGGCGTGGGTGGCACCGAGGCCACCGGCTACTCTCTCTTCATCGTCGGGCTCACGGCCCTCATCGGCTCCTTCGCCTATATGAAGAAGGGGCAAGTGGACTTCCGCACCGCCGCCGTGTTTGGGGTGCCGTCCATCCTTGCGGTCTATCTGGTTCGGGGCTACGTGATGCCGGGCATCCCCGCAAACTTGGGGTCTCTGGGCTCGCTCGCCGTCACTCGTGATAAAGCACTCTTGGTGCTGTTCGGCGCACTTATGCTGGCCACCGCGTTCTCGATGATCCGCGCGAAGTCTTCCCCGGAAGAAGATGAAGCCCCGGTTCAACCGGAGTACAAGTACGGCAAGATCCTCATCGAGGGCGTCTTGGTCGGTGGCGTGACCGGACTGGTGGGCGCGGGCGGCGGATTCCTCATCATCCCGGCGCTAGTGCTGCTGGCCAAGCTGCCGATGAAGCGGGCGGTGGGCACGTCGTTGCTCATCATTGCTGCCAAGTCACTCATTGGGTTCACCGGCGATATTCAGGCCAACTCGCACATCCAGTGGCATTTGCTCCTCACCGTGGCCGGGCTGGCCACCGTCGGCATCCTCCTCGGTTCGATGCTTGGCCAGCGAATCTCCGGGGCCAAACTCAAGCCCGCCTTCGGCTGGTTTGTGCTCGTCATGGGGCTGTTTATGGTGGGCAAGGAGGTCGCTACCCCCGCTTCCACCCCCGGTGAAAAAGCCCCTGCCGTCTCGGCCCACTAAGGCACCGGGACCCTGAATCCTTTTCGTTCGAAACTCCCCTTTGCAAACAGACACGATGAAACGCATCGCACCTTCTCAGTTGAAGTCGAACCTTGAGCAAGGCCACAAGGTCCAGCTCATAGACGTCCGCTCCGCCGCCGAATACGCCGCTGGCCACGTGCCCGGGGCCCTCAACGTGCCCATGGATCAAATCGAGTCGCGGCTGGATGACCTGGCCGCCGACACCGAAGTGATCCTGGTGTGCCAGAGCGGCAACCGCGCCTGCATGACCTACGAAATAATCGAGGGCCACCACAACAACCTCACCATCCTGGATGGCGGGACCAAGGCGTGGCAAGAATGCGGCCTTCCCTTAGTCAGCAGCACGCGCACCCGCTGGAGCCTGGACCGCCAGGTGCGGCTGGGCGCGGGCATGCTGGTCCTCATCGGGGTCATCCTCTCCGTAACCGTGCAGCCCGGGTTCATCTGGCTTGCCGGATTCGTGGGCGCCGGCCTCACCTTTGCGGGATTGACGGACGTGTGCGGCATGGCCGCCCTGCTGGCCAAGATGCCCTGGAACCGCCCTGCCACCCCGGCCCCGACCGCCAAGAAGGAGGTGAAGGCGTGATCCTTAAGCAGTTCTGGAACGAGCAAGTCCAGCAGTACAGCTATCTCGTCGGGTGCCCCGGCGCGGGCGAAGCGATTGTCATTGATGCCGACCGCAACGTCGAGCAGTACATCGCGGCCGCCGCCGCCGAACGCCTGCGCATCGTCCACGTGACCGAGACGCACATCCACGCCGACTACCTGAGCGGCTCGCGAGAGCTGGCCCAGCGCACCGGCGCCACGCTGTGGCTCTCCGCCGAAGGCGGGCCGGACTGGCAATACACCTTCACCACCCCTGCGCACAAGCCGCTCCGCGATGGCGACAAGATTCAGATCGGGGGCATTACGGTCGAGGTGTGGCACACCCCTGGCCACACGCCCGAGCACATCTCGTTCCTTATCAGCGAGAACGGCGTGCTGCTAGGCGCGATGACCGGCGACTTCATCTTTGTGGGCGACGTCGGACGACCTGACCTGCTAGAGAATGCCGCCAACATGAAGGGTACCGCCGAGCCCGGTGCGCGCCGACTGTTCCAATCCGTGCAGCGCTTTGCCGCCTTGCCGGACCACATCCTGATCTGGCCGGCGCACGGGGCGGGATCTGCCTGCGGCAAGAGCCTGGGCGGGGTTCCGGTTTCCACCCTGGGCTACGAGAAAGCCACGGGTTGGGCGTGGCGCATCTCCGACGAAGACAAGTTCGTGGAGGAAGTGCTGGCGGGGCAGCCGGAGCCGCCGTTCTACTTCAAGATGATGAAGCACCTGAATAAAGTCGGCCCCGATCCGCGCCCTGCGGTGGACGCCCTGCCGCGCTCTAGCTCACTTGCTGAGTTCGAAGCCGCCCGAGAGCGGGGTGCCGTGGTGCTAGACGTGCGCCCCTCGGCCATGTACCTCCGCGAGCACATTAAGGGTTCGCTTCACATCCCCATCTACTCGATGTTTGCGCAGTATGTGGGTTGGCTGGTGGACTTCCAGGACGAGGTGATTCTCATTGCCTCCGACGAAGCCAGCGCCAAGCAGGCCGCCACCTACATGGCGTACATTGGCTGGGATCGCGCGACGATGTGGTTCGGTGAGGACATCCTGCGCGCCTATGAGCAAGCGGGTCACGAATTGGTGACCACCGCCGACCTGCAAGCCTGCGACGTGCCGAAGGATGCCGTGTGGATTGACGTGCGGGGCCGCAACGAGCGCCTGGGGCAGAGCATCCCCAACGCCGTGGGCATCACCCTGGGCGAGATGGTGATGCGCAAGGACGAAATCCCGCAGGGCAAGCGGCTGGCCATCAGTTGCCAGGGCGGCACCCGCTCCCCGATTGGGGTCTCGGTGGCCGAGCGGCTGGGGCACGACGTGCTCAATGTCCGCGACGGCTACTTGGGCTTCCTCACCTGCCAGGGCCGCCAAAAGGTATCGGTTTAGGCCCTCCTTCCTGTCCGGTTCACGCCCTCCTTCCCACTCGGGGCCGGGAGGGCGTGGTCATGTTCGGCTATGCTCTCGGCCATGACCGAGGCGCAATTACTGCAAGAGTGCCATGCCGAATGCCAGCATATGGTGGCCGAGATTGAAGGGCTCTTGAACGGCGCGAGCCACGAGCAATTGCAAGCTCAGATGGGGCCGAAATCCTGGCACTCGCTCCAGATCGTGGACCACCTTGTGCGGGCGCACGGCCCTTACCTGGAAGCCTGTCGCCCGGTGGCCGCCCAGGCCCCGACGGGGGATGGGCAAGAAGTGAAGCTAAAGTTCTTCACCCGTATGATCGTCCGGCAGATGCGCAAAGGCACCGCCCCCGCCCCGCCGAACCTGGTGCCCCCGCCGACCCCGCCCGAGAACATCGTGCAGACCTGGCGCGACCTAGAACGCGACACCGACGAGGTGTGGGCCAGCCTGCAGGGCAAGTCGCTTTCGCACCAAGATTTCCGCAATCCCGAGCTCAAGATTGTCCGCATGCATCTGGCGGACTGGGTGGAGATCCGCCGCACGCACCTGGCTTATCACCTGCCTCAGTTTCGTGCGCGACTGAAGTGCTAAGGCCTCATATCCTGGCAACCTTGACCCCCTTTCAACCGTGATACGTAGCGAGACTCATTGCCATGGCAAATGAAATTATCATCGCGACGGACGCGAATCAAAAGCTCGCGTCGCGC
This sequence comes from uncultured Chthonomonas sp., assembly GCA_964627705.1. Lineage (GTDB taxonomy): Bacteria > Armatimonadota > Fimbriimonadia > Fimbriimonadales > Fimbriimonadaceae > JAHBTC01. Next base: position 11,271 of record CAZVHE010000043.1, on the reverse strand, counting down.
CCCACCAGCCCCGAAACGCGGCTGGCCAACCCCGTTCCGGGCATCCTCTTTTTGGCGACTGTAGGGGCCGGCTGGCTCGCCTTTGGCAGCAGCATCGCCACCGTAGCGGGGGCGCTGGGCTTTGTGGGGTCCATTGTCTTGGGCTCCATCCTCGCCAGCAGCATCCGCATGGCCGCCCAGTGGGAGAAAGGCATCGTCTTCCGCTTTGGGAAGTTTGTGGCCACCAAGGGGCCGGGCGTCTTCTTCCTGGTGCCCTTTGCCGACACCGTGCGCATGGTAGACACCCGCATCCGCACCATCGAGATTCCTCACCGCCAGGCCATCACCAAGGACAACGTGCCGGTGCGGCTGGATGGCGTGATCTTTATGCGCGTGGACGACCCCTCGGCGGCCCTCATCCGCGTGCAGAACTACACCCAAGCGGTGTTGGAATACGCGCAGACAGCCCTCCGCGATATCGTGGGCGGCATGACGCTGGACGAGATCCTGGCCGACCGCGAACTGTTGGGCCAGCGGGTGGAATCCATGGTGGAGCATGAGATTGAGGGCTGGGGGCTGGAGGTGGCGGCGATCCGGATTCAGGATATCGAGCTGCCCGAGGACCTGAAGCGCGTGATGGCCCGCCAGGCGAGCGCCGAGCGCGAAAAGCGCGCGACGATCACCAAGGCCGAGGGCGACCGCGAGGCCGCCGAGAACTTGGCCTTGGCCGCCCAGAAGATGGCGACCAGCCCGGGGGCCCTGCAACTGCGCACCCTGCAGACCCTGGATAGCCTGGGCACCTCGCCTTCCAACACCATTGTGCTGGCGGTGCCGGTGGAGCTTTCGAACGCGCTGAAGGCCGTGCCCGAGCTGGCCGACGCCCTCAAGCCCCTGCCCAACAAAAACGAGTCTTAAACCAGGCTCATCGGGTCCACATCCACCGCCACCCGCACGTCCTTGCTCATCGCAAGTTCGGAAGGGAGGCGGATGGGCTCGATGTCCGCATCCAGCGGCAACTTGATGAGGATGTGGAACCGGTACTGATCCTTCAGCTTCGCCAGGGGGCA
>CAZVHE010000043.1:0-10204 GCA_964627705.1 uncultured Chthonomonas sp. | reverse complement strand
GGCAGGCGCGCCATCAAGGTCTGCTGCAGCATCAGCGCCCGCTCACTCACCACGCCCTGGTCCGGCCCGGAGAGCACGATGTTCACTAGGCGCGAGTACGGCGGGTACCCCAGCCGCGACCGGCACTCCACCTCTTCCTCGAAGAACCCCTCGTAGTCGTGCGCCTGCACGCTCTTCAGCGATCGGTGGTCGGCGTCAATCGCTTGGATAATCACCCGGCCCGCGTGCTCCGCTCGCCCCGCCCGGCCCGCCACCTGCGTCATCAGCTGGAACGTGCGCTCCGCCGCCCGGAAATCCGGAATATTGAGCGACAAATCTGCCGTAATCACCCCCACCAGCACCACCCGGGGGAAGTCGAACCCCTTGGCCACCATCTGGGTGCCAATGAGGATGTCAATCGCCCCGGAGTGGAACTTGGTGACAATCTCCTCCAGCGCCCCCGCCCGCCGGGTCACGTCGCGGTCCAGGCGCTCCACCCGCGCCTTCGGGAACATCGCCTGCACTGTCTCCTGCACGCGTTCCACCCCCACGCCCACGCTGCCCAGCTTGGTGCCCCCGCACGCCGGGCACCGGGGCGGTTTGGGTTCGTGGTAGTCGCAGTGGTGGCACCGCAGACGCTGTTGCTGTTGGCTGTAGGCCAGCGCGACCTCGCAGTGCGGGCAAACAAAACGGTGCTGACACTCCTTGCAGATGAGGAACGGGGAATACGCCCGCCGGTTGAGAAACAGGATGCTCTGGAGCTTGCGGTCCAGCGTGTCTTGCATCGCCTCCGCCAACTGCGGCCCGATGATGTCCACCTTTTTCTCCCGGTAGAGACGCGAGAGGTCCTCGATCTCGATACTCGGCAGGGTGACGGCCCGGGCGCGCTGCTTGAGCTGGAGCATGGTGAGCGCCCCGGTCTGCGCGGCGGCAAAAGTTTCGATGCTCGGCGTGGCACTGCCCAGCACGTAAGGGCAGCCGTGCTGCTGGGCCAGGAAGGCGGCCAGCCCCCGGCTTTCGTAGCGCGGGCTACTGTCTTGCTTGTAGCTGGGTTCGTGTTCTTCGTCCAGCACAATCAGCCCGAGGTCCGGCAGCGGGGCGAACAAGGCCGACCGCGCCCCCAGCACCACCGGGCACTCCCCGGCCCGCACCCGGCGCCAGGCCATCAGCCGCTCGGCGGGGGTCATGCTGCTATGCAGCACCGCCACCCGGTCACCGAAGCGGCCCCTTAGCTGCGCAATCACCTGGGCGGTGAGTGCGATTTCGGGCACCAGGTACAGCACCGGCCGTCCTTGCCGCAGAGACTCGGCGGCGGCCTGCAAATACACTTCCGTCTTGCCCGAGCCCGTCACGCCGTAGAGCAAGAACCCTTCCGGCCGGTGCGCGGCAATCGCCGCCTGGATCGCTGAAATCGCCACCGCCTGCTCGGGGTTCGGCACGTTAGAAGTGGTGGTAGTAGGGGTGTTTTCGCCTACTTGTTGCAAGAATCCGGCCTGCTCCAGGGCGCGCAGGGTGGCGTCCGTCACGCCCCCAATGCTCCTTAGTTCGCTGTCTCGGAACACCGTACTCCCCGCCCCTTGCAGGCGTAGCAACAGCAGACTCTGGGCGGGCTTGCGCCGCCCCGGCCCGCGCACGAAGGCTTCGATTTCGGCATCCCCAATCGTCAGCCGCCACGAGGTCGGCCGCCGCTTGGATTCCGGCAAAGTGAGGTCCAAATACTTGCTCGCCAGCCCAATCGCTTCCAAATCTTGCAGCGCCTTGCGCAAGGGCGCGGCCAGCGGCTTGGTCTTGGTTTCCGTGATCTCCCCGGCCTGCAGGGTCTTCCACACCTCGTCCTCCACCAGGGTCAGCTGGCGCGGCGGGTTGCCCGGGCGCACCTGCCAGGTGGTGGTCAGGCGGGTTTGAGCACGCGGCGGCAGGGCGGGCGTCATCGCCACGCTCAGCGGGCACAGGGTGCGCTGGCTCACCTCGTGCACCAGCGCCAGGGTCGGCGCGGGCAACGAAAGCGAGCTGATCTCGCGCCCCAGCGGCCGGAGCTTGCTTCGCGGGAAACCCAGGTCTTCTTCCTTAACCTTTCGCACCTGGGTGACAAACGCCAACACGGACCGCGCCCCCAGGGGCACCAGCCACGCCTGGCCCGGCTTGGCCCCCGCCGGGGCCTCGTAGGTGAAGTGGCCTTCCCGGCCAGCGGTGCGGCTATCCACCACCACGTCGGCCACCGAAATCAGGCGTCCGCTCACAGTTTGGCAGCCGTGAACTTCATGCGGGTCAGCGACCGAATCTGGATCAACGTGAAGCCAATCAGGATCGCGCCCATCACCCAGGCCGCCGCCGTGGCGTACCCAAACTTGAGGAACATGAAGGCGTTCGTCCAGATTTCAAGCCCCACGGTATGGGTGCTATAGAGCGGCCCGCCCCCGGTGAGGACGAAGACGTTTTCCATCGCCTTGAACCCCGCAATGAACACCCCCAGCAGGTTGATGAGGATGAGCGGGCGCAGGCTGGGCAGCGTCATGTACCGGATCTTGTGCCACCATTCCGCACCATCGAGATCGGCGGCTTCGTAGCGCTCCTGGGGCACGTTCTTCAGCGCCGCCAGATACAAGATGGACCCCGGCCCGGCCCCCGCCCAGATGCCCGGCAACACCACAGCAAACATCGCCAGCTTGGGGTCGCCCAGCCAGTCTTGGGCGAGCGGAATCTCACCCCCGCCCATCCGCATCCAGAGCGGGTTGATCGCCTGGATGATGGGGGCGAGCAGGCTATTGAGCAAGCCGGTTTCCGCCCGGTCATAGAATTGTCGCCACATAAACGCGATGACAATCCCCGAGGTCATGGCCGGGAGATAGAAAACCGTGCGGAAGAACAGCGTAAAGCGCGGAATCTCGTTCAGCGCCAGGGCCAGCAGGATGGGCAAAACAAAGCCCATTGCGATGGTCAGCCCCACGTAGATCACGCTGTTCATCAGGCTCTTCCAGAACAGCGGACTCGTGAAGACGCTGATGAAATTGTCTAACCCCACCCATTGGGGGGATTGCATGATTCGGTAATCCTGGAAGGCGATGACGAGCCCCTTTACCAGCGGGTAATACGCCCACACGAGGATGCTGAGGCATGCGGGCAGCAGACACGACACCACAAAGCGGCGCACCCGGCTGCGGTCGGTGCCGGCGGGTATGCGCTGCTCCACCCAGGCCTCGACGTTACGCGCCTTGCGGATGGCCCACGCAATCAAAACCGCCGTGGTGAGCAACACAATCACCAGCGCCGTAGTGGCCCGCCCCCGCAAGGCGTTCATCTCAGCCTCGGGGATGTAGCCCAGCAGCTTGCGGTTCATCTCCTGGTTCACTTCTTCCAGGATCTGGTCGGCGGGGCGATTAGGGTCCAGGCGCGCACGGTCCAGCGCGCCATCTAGCACCAAATACACCTGTTGGGAGTTGCGGCCGTACGGTTCGGGCTTCCCGGTTTGGAAGAGCTTCTCATTCGCCTCCACGTAGCCCGGGTCCACCGTGCCCGCGAGGTCAGCGTAACCAAACTGCTTGAGCAGTACAGGATTGATGAGCTTTTCCAGCCCTAAATCCACAAACTTGACGGTGCTAATCCGCGCCGCCTCTTGGCTGACAAAGAAGTCAATGAATCGCCAGCAGGCTTCGATCTTCTTGGGGTCTTTGATGCTCGCATTGATGGCCCACATCCCCGAGTTGATCTCGTTGTAGCTCCCGGCGGGGCCGGCGGGCATCCGCGCGATGCCAATGAGGGCGGGGTTGAGGTCGCTCATGCTCAGCATCACGTCGTTGGTGTAGCTGAACCACATGGCTACCTTGCCGACCTTCACATCCTGCGACCACGTGGGGGTGACCTGCGCGATGGGGCCGTAGGTTTTGCCATCCGCACCCTTCCAGGTGGTCACTGTAAGCCGCCGATAGAACTCCAGGGCCTTGGCCGCTTCGGGGGTGTTCACCACCGCCTTGGCGTAGCCGCGCTCGGCGGGCACCAACACCTCGCCCCCGGCTTGCCACACAAAGTTGGTCCACCAATAGCCTTGGCCCCCGGGGCCGCCGCTGAAGACGAACCCGCGCGTGCCCGGCACCCGCTCCACGATCTGGCGGGAGTACGCCTCGAACTCTTCCCACGTGCGCGGCGGCTTATTGGGGTCCAGCCCCGCCTTGGCGTAGATGTCCTTGCGGTAATAGAGCGCCTGCGCGACCTGGAAAAACGGCACCGCATAGATTCGGTTGTCGTAGCTGCGCAGCACCTTCTCGATCTCGGGCTGCACCCGCTCCATGCTGGCGGGGTCCTTGGCAATCAGGTCGTCAAGCGGGCGGCAGAACCCTTGGTCAATGTAGGAGAAGTACTGCCGGAAGTTGACATAGAACACGTCAGGCGCGGTGTCGCCCGCCATGCTCATGAGGAAGCCGCTCTCGGCCCGGTCACCGATCAGCTCCAGGCCTCCGGCATTGACCACTCGCAGGTCCGGGTTGCGGGCGTGGAACTCGTCGAAGATGGCGCGGCGCGTCATCTCGCGGGGGTTGGTGGTTTCGCGCGGTGGAATCCCTTGCCCTGGCCCCGCCATCATGCGGATGGTGACGGGTTCCGCCCCCGCCAGGGCGGCGAGCAAGAGCACGAACAGGCTAAGAATTCGCCGCATGAGGACCCTCCATGATACGGCGGAAGGAAGGCCAAAAGCAAACCCGCCCGAGCCGGGAAGGACCTGACTCGAGCGGGCAATTGGGAGTTAGGAAATGAACTTACGCGCGTCGGCGGCGGCGAGCCAGAGCGAGCAGGCCCGCGCCCAGCGCGATCATGCTGGCCGGTTCCGGCACCGCACTACTGGTAAAGCTCGCTGTGTAGCTGTGGACGAACAGGCCGTTGTCAAACCCATTCGCAAAGCTGAAGTTGTACATCTCTTGGCTGAGGCCGGCCGGCACGTTCGGACCGGCGAAGGTCACCCCGTCCAAGCGCAGGTCGCTACTGCCCGCGCCACCATCCATCACCACAAGGCCCTTGGTGTAGGCGATATTGAGCACCGGATTCAAGAACGAATCCGTGAAATTGATGGTGCCCGAGCCCATAGCGTAGACGCCGCTGATGATGGGCGTCAAAGACGTCGTCGACATCGTGAACTGGGCGTTGCTCACCGAACCGCCACCGATCAGACCAGGGGTTTCTAGGGTCAAGCCCGGTTGATTCCAGCCACCGTAAATGATGAAGGCGTTGACATCCACATAAATAACGGGATTGCTTGAGTTGCCGCTTGGGTCCGCAAACGTGGCCACCGTAAACGAATTCGCCATTGCCGCCACCGATGCCAAAGCCATGCCGGCGGTAATCCAAATCTTCATAAGTCCAATCTCCCGGTGCCGACAAGTTTCGGCACGATTTAATGTACCTGGGTTCCGGATTAAGGTGAAGTCAAGAACCTGGTGAATGACCCCGTATTCCTACGGGTTTTGGCAAAAAACAACCCCTCTCGCCCATGTGGCAAGAGGGGAAGCTTGAATAACGCCTGATTTAGGCTTGGCGGCGACGACGAGCCAGAGCAAGCAGGCCCGCCCCCAGAACGACCATGGTAGCCGGCTCCGGCACGGCGCTGCTGGTGAAGCTGGCCGTGTAAGTGGTGGTGTTGCCCACGTTCGTCTGGTTGGCCAGAGCGAAGTTGAACTGGGTCATCGTTGTTCCCGGCGGGACCAGGGGACCGCTGAGCGTGATGTTCTGACCGCGCAGCGTGCTGGCACCAGCGCCGAGGCCTTCCACATACGTGGCGCTATCGAACGAGATAGTGAACAGCGGGTTATTGCTACTGTCAGAGAAACTGATGCTGCCCGGACCGGTGGCGAAGAGCCCCGGAATGACCTGGGTCAGCGCGAGCGTCGTCGTGTTGAACTTGGCATTGGTGACCGTCGGGGCACCCACGGCGCCCGGCGCAATCAGCGTGAGACCGGCGTTGCCCCAAGCTCCGCTTAGAGTCTTGGCCGCGCGATCATGCACGAACAGCGGATTGTGGGCATTGCCAGACGGGTCCGCGAACGTGGCAAACGTTACGGAGTTGTCGGCCATGGCCGCGACCGCGCTGCCCAACACCAGCGCCGTCATAAGAACCTTTTTCATGATAAATCCAGACCCCCTCTCCCGAGGCTTCGCTCATTGTATCCCCTCCCTCTGTCGCTCGGGGTCGTAGGAATTACCAGGTTTTGCTAAGAACTCTCGATTTGGCACGGTTCGGCGAGGAGTTGCCAGGTTCGGCCCGATAGGGCCTTCAGGAATTTTCTGCTGGACGCTTGACCTCTGCGGCGGACAATATAGTATAGTTTTGTCTAGGAGTATTGAGAACCGTGGCTGCGACCCGAAATCAACCCACTGATAAGAATGAAGCCGTGGCCCTCGCGGTCCAGCAGATCGAAAAGGCCTTTGGCAAGGGGTCCATCATGCGCATGACGGATGGTAACCGCGAGGCCATTGCCACCATCTCTTCTGGCGCCCTGAGCCTGGACCTCGCCCTCGGCGGCGGCATCCCGCGCGGTCGAATCACTGAAATCTACGGCGCGGAAAGCAGCGGGAAGACCACCCTGGCCCTGCACATGATCGCTGAAGCCCAGAAGGCGGGCGGCATGGCCCTCTTCGTAGACGCGGAGCACGCCTTAGACACCGACTACGCCCAGCGCCTGGGCGTGGACATTGATCGCCTGTACGTGAGTCAACCGAGCAGTGGGGAAGAAGCCCTCGAGATCATGGATGCGATGGTGCGCAGCGGCGCGATGGACATCGTCGTGCTGGACTCGGTGGCCGCTTTGGTGCCCAAGAACGAAATCGAAGGCGACATGGGCGACAGCCACGTGGGCCTGCAGGCCCGCATGATGAGCCAAGCCTTGCGCAAGCTCGGTGGCCAGCTGAGCAAGACGCAAACCGCCGCGATTTTCATCAACCAGATTCGCGAGAAGATCGGTGTGATGTTTGGCAACCCCGAAACCACCCCCGGCGGACGCGCCCTCAAGTTCTGGTCCTCGGTGCGCCTAGAAGTGCGCCGTGGCGAAATCCTGAAGGATGGCACCGAGAGCGTCGGCGCCCGCACCAAGGTGAAGGTGGTGAAGAACAAGATCGCCCCGCCGTTCCGCACCACTGAATTCGACATCATCTTTGGCAAGGGCATTAGCCGCGCCGGCGACCTCCTGGACCTCGCGGTGGAGCACGGATTTTTGAACCGCGCGGGCACGTACTTCAACTACAAGGACGAGCGCCTGGCCCAGGGCCGCGAAAACGCCCGCGCCGCCCTGCTGAGCAAGCCTGAGATCATGGAAGAGCTGGAGCGCGACCTGAAGGCGAAGCTGATGCCGGCCCGTCTTGAAGCCCCGATCGAGGAACCCGAAGACGACGACATTTGAGACCGCCCTTGCGGCTACGGTGAAATGGCTGGCCCGGCGCGACCTGACGGAAGCGGAACTCCGGGCTCGCCTCGAACGCGCCGCCACCCCGGCTGCGGTGGCCGAGGCCGTCGTCGCCCACGCCCGGGCGAGGAAATGGGTGGATGACACCCGCGTCGCCACCCGGACTACGGAGATTGCCGCCCGCCACAAGGGGCTCGGCACCGCCGGGATTGACTATGTGCTGGAACGCAAGGGCGTGGATGAGACGCTGCGCGAGGCCGTACTAGATGGGGACGAGGAACAACCCCGCGCCACCGCCCTGGCCACGAAAGAGCGTGATCGGGGGCGCACAGCGGCCCAAACCGCCCGGAAGTTAGCGGCAAAGGGATACAGTGAAGAAAGTATCCGGGGCGCCCTGGATGCGACCTTCCCGGGCTGGGATGATCCCGCGCCCCTGGAGACCGACGGTGACGCCTGAAGAACGCATTGCGCAGTTAGAGCAACAGATCAAGGATCTCGCCGGACTCTCCCCCGCCGAAGCCCGCGACCAAGTGCTCCGCCAGGCCGAAGCCGAACTCCAAGACACGCTCATCCGCCAACGCGACCGCGCCCGCGCCGAAGCCCAAGATCAAGCCCGGCACCTGGTCCTCACCGCCATGGAAAGGCTTGCTGGTTCGGTGCCCGCGCCAGTGACCACCTCAGTCGTCCCGCTCCCTAACCCCGAGCTCAAGGCCAAGCTTGTCGGCCGCGAGGGCCGCAATATCCGCGCCTTCGCCCAGACCACGGGCGTGGACATGATTATTGATCAGGGACTGGAGAGCGTGACCCTGGCGTGTTTCGACCCCGTCCGCCGCGAGGTCGCCCGCCTCACTCTGCTCAACCTGATCGTGGATGGGCGCATCCACCCGCAGCGCATCCAGGAGCTGCACGCCGATGCCCAGGCCACCCTCAGCACCAGCCTCAAGGAAGCCGGGGAAGAGGCCGCCCGCCGCGCGGGCGTCGCCGGTTTGCCCGCGCCCGTCATCGAGGCCCTCGGTCAGCTCCGCGTCCGCACCAGTTACGGCCAAAACGTGCTCGATCATAGCGTCGAGGTCGCCCGCCTCGCCCGCCTCCTCGCTCAAGAGCTCCAACTCGACCCGGAACCCGCCGCCACCGCCGGTCTCCTCCACGATATCGGCAAGGGATTCGCCAGCGATAACCCCCGCAGCCACGCCCAAGACGGGATGAAGTTCTTGCTGCAGCACGGGCTGGACCCCCAAGTGTGCGAGGCCGTGGGTGCCCACCACCGCGAAATCCCCAGCGAGCTCCCCCTCACCGCTCTTCTGATTGCCGCCGATGCCATCAGCGCCGGTCGCCCCGGTGCCCGCCGCGAGCCCACCGCTCTGTTCCAAGACCGGCTGGAGGAACTTGAGAAGGTCGCGAAGGGATTCCGGGGCGTGGATCACGCCTTCGCCATTCAGGCCGGCCGCGAGCTTCGGGTCATGGTCCGCGCCGAGGACATGAGCGACGAGGACACGGCCCGCCTGGCTACCCAAATCGCCCGCGCCCTCAAGCAGAAGCGCGAAGCCAACGCCCCGCCACTCACGCTTACTGTGGTCCGCGAACGCATCTTCCAGGAGTCCATCCATTGAGCGAGGCCTCCGGCGGCACCTACGGGCTCGTGTTCCTGGGCGACATCATGGGCGAACCCGGCATGGAGGTGGTGCGCCAAGGCATCCCCGCCATCCTCGCCCAGGAGCAGCCGCTTTTCCTGGTGGTTAATGCCGAAAACGCCGCCCCTTCTGGCAAGGGCCTTCTCCCTGCGCAAGCGGACGAACTCTTCGCCCTGGGGGTGGACGCCATCACCCTGGGTAACCACGCCTTCGATGAACCCGCGATCGAGCCGTACCTGAACCTCGGCAAGCCCATCGTTCGCCCTGCCAACGCCCCCATGAATGCCCCCGGGCGTGGGCGCACCAGCGTGACCAAGGAGGGCATCACTCTTCACCTCATCAACCTGTGCGGGCAGGTCTTTATGAAGGAATGGGAGGACCCCTTCCGTGCCGCGCTGGGCCTCGTCAAGGCCTGCGACAGCCCCCACATCCTGGTGGACTTCCACGCCGAAGCCACCAGCGAAAAGATCGCGATGGGCTGGCACCTCGATGGCCGAGTCAGCCTGGTGGTGGGCACCCACACCCATGTGGCCACTGCCGACGAGCAAATTCTGCCCGGCGGCACGGCCTACCAAACGGATGCAGGAATGAGTGGCCCCCACGGCGGGGTGATCGGGATGGACCGAAGTGCGGTGCTGGCGAAGTTTACAAAGACTTCACTCGTCAGATTCCGTGTTCACGACGGTCCTGGTATGATTCACGGAGTCCGGGTGGACGTAGACCGGGTGACGGGGCGCGCACAAGCGATTCGCCGCCTCACTTGGTCAACATGAGGCATAAGCAATGAAATTGACGATGGCAATGGCAAGTCTGGCGCTTTTGGCCAGCACGGCACTGGCCCAAGAGCGCCTGTTCGAGGGAACGCGAACCCTCGGCGACCAGAGCCTGAGCACCTCGGCCTGGGGCAGCGGCATCATCAGTGCGACCGACGAAGCCGCGTTCAACGGCACTCTCGCCCTGCGCATCTCCAGCCGCAACTTCTTCCAGGGCGGCCAAATCAACTTTGGCAAGCCGGTGGACCTCTCCGGCAAGTTCGCGGGCAAGGAAAACCTTCTTCTTCTCATCGTGAAGCTGGCCGACGGAACCACCACGACGACCGCCGGAGGCGGCCGAGCGGGCGCCCCGGGCGCGGGTGGTGCCGGTGGTGCGGGCGCTGGTGAAGACGGTGCGGCCCCGGGCCGAGGTGGCAATTCCCAAGGGACGCCGGCCGCT
>CAZVHE010000042.1:19330-19559 GCA_964627705.1 uncultured Chthonomonas sp. | reverse complement strand
AAGCCTCGAGGCCGTGGCCGCGGAAAGAAGGCCGAAGCCACCGAAGGCGAAGCCGCTCCTGAACGCGAAGGCGGGCGCGAGCGCCGCGAAGAAGCCGACGTGGAAGCCACTGAAGAAGATGCGGAAGCGCTGCTGGCCATGCTAGAAGAAATCATCGAATCCGCCGACATGAAGGCTACGGTCAAGATTTCTCAGTGTGAAGGCCGCTACGTGCACCTGAGCATTGAAG
>CAZVHE010000042.1:19019-19278 GCA_964627705.1 uncultured Chthonomonas sp. | reverse complement strand
GTTCTCGGGCCGCAAGGTGCGACCGGGAATCCGCGTGGTGCTGGACGCCGATGCCTACCGCGACCACCGTAAGGCTGTGCTCACCGACCTCGCCACGCAAATTGCCGAACAGGTGGTGATCCGGGGTGAAGAAGCCGTTCTGGACGCCCTCCCGGCGTTTGAGCGACGCGTGATCCACCAGATTCTGGCGGACTACGAAGGCGTGCACACTTACAGCGAAGGCGAAGAGCCGAACCGCCGTGTGGTCATCGCCCCGATC
>CAZVHE010000042.1:11017-18985 GCA_964627705.1 uncultured Chthonomonas sp. | reverse complement strand
CTAACGACGATGAACCGCCCGCGTGCGCTTCGGCCCGGCGACCACATCCGTGTGGTCACGCCGGCCTCGGGGCTCACGCGGGAACAGGTGGCCCGCGCCACCCAGGTCCTCGAGAACGAGGGGTACCGGGTCACTTTTGCCGAGCACGCCTTTGCGATGACGGGCTTCTTGGCCGGACCGGACGAAGACCGGGCCGCCGACCTGATGGAAGCCTTCTTGGACCCGGATGTAGACGCCGTGGTGTGCTCGCGCGGGGGTTACGGGTGCGCCCGACTTTTCCCGTACCTCGATCTCGATGCCATGGCCGCCAGCGGTAAGCTGTTTGCGGGCTTCAGCGACATCACCACTCTGCACCTTGCGCTGAACCAGCGCGGTCTGCCCACCCTGCACGCCCCGATGCTGCTGACGCTGGGCTCAGATCGCGAACCGTGGGTGTGGGAATCGTTCCTTGGCCAACTCAAAGGGGATGTCAGCACTCCGGCCACCGCTCCGCGCGGGGTGACCAAGGTGGGGGGCACGGCGGAAGGCGTGGTCACCGGCGGGTGCATGATCCTCATTTGCGATGCCATCGGTACGCCCAACGCGATGGCGGCGCGCGGCAAGATCGTGTTGCTCGAAGACGTGGACGAGCAACCGCACCGGATTGACGCGATGCTGACCCACCTTCTCAACACGAACTCTCTGGATGGCGCGGCGGGCATCGTCGTGGGTGAGATGACGCGCACCGACGACAGAATTGACCCCAAGATTGGCGGCACGCCGTGGCGCGAGATGGTGATGGAGCGCCTGGGGCCGCTGGAGATTCCGATGATTTTTGACTATCCGATGGGGCACGCGGCGCAGATGTTAAGCCTCCCCCTTGGGGTTCGTGCGCGGCTGGATGCCGACGCGGGTACGCTCACGTACCTCGAACCGTTATGCGTCCGCGATTCTTAAGCCTGGGGTCCGCCGCCTGCGCGACGGGTCTTGCCGTTTTTGGCCTCGTCGCGCAAGCTTCGGCTCAAAATCGCCCCGAAGTATGGGAGAAGCTGGTCGTACCGGGCCTCACCTACCGCCAAGAGATTGACCGCACGGTGCCGCGCGTCACGCACGCCTTCCGGATGAACCTGGGGGCACCGGGCGTGAGACTGGTGCCGCACCTCGCCCAGGGCAAGGTCTACGGTACGGATGAGACCAAGGGTCGGGGTGTGCTGTCGCAGGCTCTCCGCGAGACGGGCGCGATTGCGGGCGTGAATGCGGGTTTCTTCGGCCCAAGCGGTGACCCGTTGGGCGCCCACATCTTCAACAAAGAGATCATCAGCGTACCGTGGCCGGACCGCACCGTATTTGCGTGGGGGCCTAAGGGGGGCCGCGTGGCGCAAATGCGCTGGTCGGGGCGCATCGTGGCGGGTTCGGTGCGGATCCCGCTGGATGGCATCAACCAGTCCTGCATGGCCAATGAAGCGATTTTGAACTCGGCGTGGGCCGGGCAGGCCCTCAGCGGCGGGCCGAGCGACCTCGTCCACGTGGTGATGGATGCCTCGGGGCCGCTGCTGCTGAATCAGAATGTCAAGGCCAAAGTGAAGATGGTCGTCACGAACCAGAAGGACGTGACGATCAACGATGGCCAATTTGTGCTGACCGCGCACGGAGCGAAGGGCAACCAGGCCAAGACGCTGCGCCCCGGCCAAGACATCACGATCCGCGTGGATCAATCGGGAGTGGACCTTGCGCAGACCCCGCACGTGATGGGCTGCGGCAACCGCCTGATTGAGAAGGGGCAGATCGGCATTCGCTACGCCTCCGAGCGGTTTAACGATGCGTTCGGGGCCGCACGCCACCCGCGTACCGCCGTCGGTGTTACGGCCGCCGGCGAGATTTGGCTGGTGGTGGTGGATGGCCGCCAACCGATGAGCGCGGGCGCCACCCTGGCCGAGATGGCCACCGTGATGCAACGCCTCAACTGCGTGGAAGCTCTGTGCCTGGATGGCGGCGGAAGTAGCACCGCCGGAGTTGGGCAGGTAGTGGTGAACCGCCCGAGTGATGGCCGCGAGCGCGCCGTTACCAACTTCCTTTTGGTGATGGCCAGCGGACTCAACCCGCCCAGTGCCGATCGATTCGAGATTCAGGCACCGGAGCATCTGGCGGCAGGCACGACTACCCGGGTGGTGCTACGTGACGAGAGTGGCGCGGCGGTGCCGGATGCCGAAGTGTTCTGGAGCGCGATGGGCGCCGGATGGATTGACCAAGGTGGTCAACTCACCTTGCTCACTCCCGGCGAAGTACGCGTGGCGGCCTGGGTGCGCGGGGTTCGGGTGGAAACGATCCTCACTGTCCCCGACAAGGCTACGGCCCCGCCCGCCGGGCGGCACTAAGCCCCTGGCCTATTACATTTTGGGACCATTCGCGCCGAAGGCATCTTCTTTGAGTCGGTAACGTATACGGGTTGAACCCCACAAGGTGGTGGGGGTGGACTCCTTTATGCTCTCCACGATACTTGCTCTCGCGACGGTCGTTCAAAACCCCAATCCAGATGCGCTCCTGCTTCGCTGGCCTGCCGTCTACGGCGATACGGTGGTTTTCCACTACGCCACGGACCTCTGGGTTGGCTCGAAGAATGGGGGTCCGGCGCGACGCCTGACGTCCCACCCCGGTTCGGAAAGCCGCCCGCGCTTTTCGCCCGATGGCAAGACGATTGCCTTCACCGGTCAACTTGATGGCAGCGTGCCGCAGGTCTATGTAGTCTCCGTGAACGGTGGCCAACCGCGACGCATCACGATGGACCCGATGGGCGCCTACGTGATTGACTGGCGCGCCGACGGCAAGATCGCCTACACGTCAATCAGCGGCAGCCTGACCAACCGCCACGATCGCCTGTTCTTGGTGGATCCCAAGGGCGGCATGCCGATCACCAACGAAATCTTCGAAATCGGCACTGGTGACTTCTCGGCGGATAACCAAACCCTGGTTTACAACCGCATGGATAGCTTCCTTTTCAACTGGCGACGCTATCGAGGGGGCACGCAGGGCCGCATCAGCTTCTACAACTTTGCCACCGGCAAGTACAGCGAGATGCCGCAAGGGCGCGAGCAGAGCTACTTCCCGCTGTGGGTGGGCAACGAAGTGGTGTTCTCCAGCGACAAGGAAGCCGGCACGCAGAACATCTATCGCCTCAACCCGGCCACCAACCGTGTGACCAAGCTGACGAACTACACCGATGGGGATGTCAGCAACCTGGAAACTGACGGCAAGACGCTCGTTTACGAGCGTGATGGTGCCATCGAAATGATGGACCTCAGCAACAACAAGGTGACCATCTTCAAGCCCGAAATTGCCGGGGATGTGAACCAGATTCGCCCCAGCTACCGACGATTCGGCGGCGAAGTGAGCGAACTGGCGCTCAGCCCCACCGGTGCCCGCCTGGCGGTGAATGCCCGTGGCAAGTCGTTCAGCGTGCCCGCCACCTCCGGCGACACCCGCATGCTGATGGGCAAGCCTGGGGTGCGCGAAAAGAACGTGACCTGGAGCCCGGACGGCGCCCACATCGCGTTCTTGAGCGACGAATCGGGTGAGTACCAGATCTATCGCGTGCCGCAACGCGGTGGTGCCCCCGAACTGGTGAAGACCCCCGACGGTGACCGCCTGCGCAGCTTTAGCTACAGCCCGGACGGCAAGGGCATCATGTATCGCACGCATGACAACCGCCTGATGTGGCTGGACCTGGAATCGGGTCAAGTTGAGATGGTTTACAAGGGTGGCGACGCCAATGGCTCCGCCGACATCTCGCAGGATGGCCGCTACGTGGCGTACACCGCCCCGACGGAATCCACTCAGTTTGGCGTGTTCATCTATGACCGCACGACCAAGAAGACGCACACGGTGGTGGATGGTTTCTACAACAACAGCGTTGTGAGCTTCGACCTGAGCGGCAAGTACCTGTACTTCACCTCGAACCGAACGTTCGGCTTCACCCCGACCGACCTCGAAATCTCGATGGTGCAAACCAACACCGAGCGCGTTTACGTGGTGCCCCTGATGAAGGGCATGGGGAACCCGTTCCTCACGCCGGGCGACGAAGAGCCGCTGCCCAGCCAAGAAGAGGAAAAGGTGCAAGCCACTACGCCGGAGATTGACTTTGACAACATGGCCGACCGGGTGATGCCGATGCCGTGGGGTCCGGGGTCCTACGGAGCCGTGGTGGGCGCCAACAATGGCGTCTTCGTCTGGACGGGCGGCAACCTGCTGAAGTACGACTTCAACAGCCGCCAGTCGGTGCCCATCCTGCAAGGGATTGGCGGGATCTCGTTCAACAAGAACCGCACCAAGGGTGCCTATGTGGCCGGCAACATCATTGGGATCGTGGACTTGCGTCCCGGGGTTCAAGTCGGTCAAGGCCGTGTGAATCTCGACAATGTGGCCTTCACTTGGGACCCAAAGGCGGAATGGAAGCAGATGTACTGGGAAGCCTGGCGCTTCCAGCGCGACGAGTTCTACGACAAGGACATGCTGGGCCTGGATTGGAAGGGCATCGGCGATAAGTGGGCGCGCCTCCTTCCGGCGCTCAGCAGCCGCAGTGACCTGAGCTGGCTCCTCGGCAAGATGGTGGGTGAACTCGGCACGGGCCACGCCTACGTGCAGGGCGGCGACCAAGACGTTCAGATCCGCACCGCTCCGGCGGGCATGCTCGGCGCGGACTACGCCGTCGAGAATGGACGCATTCGCATCAAGCGCGTGCTCAAGGGCCTCAACTACGGTGAGGAGTACCAAAGCCCGCTCGGTCGCGTCGGTGTTGACGTGAAAGACGGTGACTACATCCTGGCCATTGACGGCAAGAACCTGACGGCCAATGACAACATTGCCGACTACTTGGTCGACAAGGTGGGCAAGAACGTGACGCTGACGGTGAACAGCCGCCCGAGCGAAGCCGGTGCCCGCACGGTGACGGTGCAACCCATCAGCAACGAAATGCGCCTGCGCTACGAAGACTGGGTGACCCGCAACCGCGAGTATGTGGACAAGATGAGCAATGGCACCATTGGCTACATTCACGTCCCCGATACCAGCGTAGGTGGGATCACCGAGTTCATGCGAGCCTACGGGTCGCTGGGCGGCAAGAAGGCCGTCTTGGTGGACGAACGCTACAATGGTGGCGGCTTCCTCCCGACGTTCTTCATCGAGTACCTGAAGCGCGACGTGCTGACCGGCTTCAAGCCGCGCCACGGATCTACCTTTGCGGTGTATCCGAACTACGTGGAAGGGCCGAAGGCGATGCTGATCAACAACTATGCCGGATCGGGGGGCGACATGCTCCCGTGGCTCTTCAAGGAAGCCAAGATCGGGCCGCTCATCGGCACTCGCACCTGGGGTGGCCTCGTTGGTATCAGCGGGGGTCTCAACCTCAGCGATGGCGGCAGCGTGACCGCGCCGGCGTTTGGCATCTTCGACCGCGTGCGCGGCAAGTTCATTGCCGAAAACACGGGCGTGGACCCGGACATCGAAGTGGACTGGACTCCGGTGGACTACAAGAACGGCAACGATCCGCAACTCAAGCGGGGCGTGGAATACCTGATGGAACAACTGCGCAAGAACCCGGTGCCGGCCATTCCGGAACCGCCGTTCCCGACCGTGAAGCCGTAAGGGTTTTCCTAAAAACCCCGTATATTCATCGTCCCCCTGTCATTGGCAGGGGGCCGATTGTTTATGCGGGACTTGGTCTATGCGAAGGATTCAACTAGGCGACTTGCTGGTGAGTCAGCGACTCATTACGGCAGAACAACTTGACCGTGCGCTGGAAACGCAGCGCCGGAGCCACGCACCGATTGGCACAATTCTCGTGCGGATGGGCGTGATTGACGAATGGAAGCTGCTGCAGGCGCTGGCGACGCAGATGGGGGTTCCGGCTTGGGACCTGCGCCGCGATAACCCGGACGCGAAGGCGCTGGAGAAAGTGGACATCGAACTGTGCGAGCGCTACGCCGTGCTGCCGGTGGCGTTGCGAGGCGACTTGCTCACTCTGGGCATGCGCAACCCGGCCGACACCGACGCGATCGAACTGGTGCGCAACACCACCAACCTGCGCGTGGAGCCGGTGCTGGTAGACGAAGCGCGACTCTACAACCAACTGCGCGTGCTGCACGGTCAGCGCGGCAAATCGGCGGGCTCGGACGTGGACACGCTGGTCAAGCAAGCCATTGCCGAGTACGGGGTGGAAAATGATCGCCGCGTTCGCCAAGAGCGCACGATTATTAGCGAAACCGATACGCGCCCGGTGGTGGGCATGGTCAACCAGATCATTGGGGACGCCATCCGCCTGCATGCCAGCGACATTCACCTGGAGCCGCGCTTTGACAATATGGAAGTGCGCTACCGCATTGACGGGATGCTGGTGAAGCTGCGCGAAATCCCGGACGGACTGATTCCGATGCTGACGGCGCGTCTCAAGATCATGTCCGGCATGGACATCGTGGAGCAGCGCCAGCCGCAAGACGGCCGCATGACCGTGGAACTCGACGGTCAATCCGTGGACGTCCGTATCAGCGTGCTGCCCAACGTGCACGGCCCGCGCATCGTTATGCGTGTTCTGGACCGCGCAGTTGGCCTCAAGAGCCTGAATCACCTGGGCTTTACGGCGCAGAACGAATCGCTCTTCCGCAAATTGGTGCAACGGCCTTACGGCCTTTTCCTCGTCACCGGCCCGACCGGCAGCGGGAAGACGACGACGCTCTATGCCGCCCTGCAGGAACTGCGCGACAACGCGCGCAACATCATGACCTGCGAAGACCCGGTGGAGTACGACGTCGAAGGCATCAACCAGGCGCAGGTGCAAGAGGGCATTGGCCAAACCTTTGCCAAGCAACTTCGCGCCATTCTTCGCCAAGACCCGGACATCATCCTGGTGGGTGAGATTCGCGATAAGGAAACCGCTGAGACGGCCATCCGCGCCGCTATGACGGGCCACTTGGTGCTGAGTACGCTGCACTGTAACGATGCGGCGAGTGCCGTGCCGCGACTGCTGGACCTGGGTGTGGACCCGTTCTTGCTGAGTTCTTCGCTCATCGGTGTGACGGCCCAGCGCTTGCTACGCAAACTGTGCCCGGATTGCCGCGAACTCGGTGCGACCACGGCGGAAGAAGAAGTGCTGATGCGCACCTACTTTGGCGTGGACGGCATTGACAAAGTGTGGCGATCCAAGGGCTGCGAAGCGTGCTTCCACACGGGCTATCACGGCCGAACGGCGGTGCATGAGGTACTGCCGGTGACGAGTGACGTGGCGAGCCTGATTGCCAAGGGGGCCACGGTGGAAGATATCCGCCGAGCGGGAGCTGAGTTTGGCTTCCGAACCCTGCAGGAAGACGCCTTGGAGCGCGTACTGGCCGGCGAAACGACTCTGGAAGAAGCGAAGCGACTGATCGCCTTCGAAAAGCTGCTCCGCCCGCAAGACATGCTGAAGATCGCGGCTTAAGCCTCGGTCAGAGGGTCTCATCCCCACGCTTCCAAGGACGGAAGCGTGGGGATTCTCTTTGAAAACTCGAAGTTAACCGAGTGGTGGACCAGCGAGGAGCGTATTGGCAATGCGCTCCGCTTGCTGGCGAAGAGCGGTTTCGGTTTGCTCGGGGAGTGTTTGACGTAGATTTTGACGCCAGGCGGTGTCCTCGGCCCAGGCGCGGCCGCGCTCCAGCCACTCGTCCAATGTGTACGTGATGCCCTCCGTGAGGCCCACCGTGGTGAGGATGCTCGCGCTCATGCGTTGGGTGTAGCGGCTGCCCGCCAAAGTCAGCACCGGCACGCCGCTGGCGAGAGTCTCGACCGTGGTGGTGGCGCCACCATATGGCCACGGGTCCAGAGCAATATCCACCTCTTGGTAAAGGAGGAAGTGTTCGCGCGCGGGGAGGAGGGTCTCAAACCGCACCAGGCGCGGATCCATGCCGCCCATCACTAAGATTTTGAGGACGCGGGCGCGGGCGCGCTCGCTGCGGAAGCCGGGATTCT
>CAZVHE010000042.1:8476-10970 GCA_964627705.1 uncultured Chthonomonas sp. | reverse complement strand
AGCGCGCCCATTGGAAGAGGCACGGTTCGCTCAGCTTGGCCGCATTGTTGAAGGAGGCAAAGACGACCCCCTCGTGCGGTTGAGCAACCTTGGCTTCGGCGGGGATATCAAGGTCGGGCCAGGTGAATGAACCGCCCGGGATGTACCAGGGCCGCTCGGAGAAGTTGGTGATCTCCTCGGCGGGAACTTGCAGTTCATCCGTGAGGATGGCATCCATGTTGGCGATGCCCGTGGTGCCGGAATAGCCCAGGTAGGTGGCCTGCACGCCGGGCAAAGATGTCGAGTCGGTGGTCGGCGGTATGGCCGCTAAGGTCCACCAAAAGGTCAATTCCGTCTTGCTCGATCATCCGTACCGCATCGGCCGTAGGGACGCGGTGCAGACCACGGGAGGCTACGGCCAGCTCGCGGAGGGATTGACCATGCGGTTCATCCCGCTCATTGGTGGGATAGAGGAACACCTCGGCGCGACCCGCCAGCGCCTTCAAAACCGGCAACAAGAACCGACCCACTGGGTGCCAACCCAGGTCGCCACTCACGAACCCAATGCGGCGCACCGGTCCGGGCTTTGGCGGCTTGTAAAGGGAGCCGTAGAGCCCGTCCATGCTCTCGGCGAGTTGCCTTAGGTCTTCGGCGGTGGTATCCGGCGCGTATTGCCGAGCCATCAGGTAGTTGCTGAGGTAGATGGGTTCGTGCGGGTTGAGCTCGGTCGCAATTTCAAAGCTTATCGCCGCATCGTCGGCGTAGCCTTGGCCAAGCAAGGCGTGGCCGCGGGCAATCCAGGCTTCGGGCGTGTCTTGGCTGAGGCCGCAGGCAATCGCGGCGTGGTCTTCGCTGCGGTCAATCTCGCCAATGTCGCGCAGGGAGTTGGCCAGGTTCACGTGCGCCTTTACATAGGTGGGCACGTCTTGCAGCACGCGCTCGTATTCGGCGATGGCGAGGTCGGCACGGCGGCCGTGGTCGTAAATCAAACCCAGGGTCACGCGGGCGGAGTGCAATTCGGGTTGCAGGGCCAGGGCTTGCTCGGCGCAGGCCTGGGCGAGTTCTCGTTCGCCGAGTTCCAGGCGGGCGTCGGCCTCGTTGCCCCAGGCGACGGCCATATTCGGTGCGGCCTCTCGGGCGGCCTGGTAAGCAGCGGCAGCTTCGGCCCAGCGGTCTTCGGCACGATACGCGTTGCCAAGGTTAAAAGCAATGTTCGCGGCCTGTGGGAACCGTGCCGTAGCGCGCTCTCCTGCCGAAATGGCCTCGGGGGTTCGGCCGGCCTCATTCAGAGCGGCCAGCCAATTGCTCCAGGTGCCGGGGTCATGGGGATTGACCTCAATGGCGGCGGCAAGCCGATCACAAGCGGCGGCGACTTGGCCCAGTTGCAACAGGCCGGTGCCACTGAGTTGCAGAGCGTCGTAGTGGCGCGGATCGGTCTGCAAAATGGATTCGTAGACCTCGAGGGCTTCTGCAATCAAGCCCTGCTGGTGCAGGGCCAATCCTTCGCTGAGGCTCTTGACGATATGGCTGCTCGGGGGCGTCATCGCCCGCTGGTAGGCGCGGCTCAAATTGCTCAAGCGGCACACTCCTGGGCCAGTGACTGCACCGTGGCTAACCATTCGGCGGCAAATTGTTGGGGTTGATGCACAGAACTTGCCGCACCTCGTTGGGGAAGTTCCTCACGCAATTGCTGGCGGCGCTTGCTATCTAGCGCCAGTTCCACCGCGCATTGCACATAGTCTGCCGGAGTGCTTGTGATGAGGTCCTCGGCGCCGTAGGCGGCCAAGAATGCGGCACTCATGCGCCCGGCGTACCGGTCGCTGACCATGGTCACCACTGGCACCCCGCGCTGCAGGGCATCCAGCGTGGTCGTCGCCCCGCTGTAGGGGAAGGTATCCAGCATGATGTCCACGTCGGCAAAGGCGGCGTTCACGTCGGCCTCTTCGGTCCAGTCGCGGCATTCGATCCGGCTCGCGTCAATGCCGTTGGCCTCAAATCGCGCCACCAGGGCACCAGCCAATGCTGGGTCACCCAGGCCGCGATACTTCAAGATCATGTGGCTGTCCGGAATCCCCGTCAGCACCGCACTCCAGAGCGCAATCGTCGTGTCCGAGAGCTTGGCGAGGTTGTTGAACGAACCAAAGACCACATGGTTGCGCGGACCCGCCGGCACGCTTTGCGGCGCCCGCGAATCACAAGTGAACACGCTCGGTAAGCGGAGCAGGGGTTCGGTGGCGGTGGCCTCGGTGCCCTGGGGCATCATCCACGCATCCATCGCGGGCACGCCGGTAGTGGCGCTGTAGCCCAGCCAGGAAATCTGGAACGGCGCGCACCGCGCGGCGAAGATGTCGAGCCGGTGGTCGGCGGAGTGCCCCGAGAGGTCCACCAAAAGGTCAAGATTCTCCCGGCGCACCATGGCGCAAGCAGTCTCCGTGGGCAACGCCCACACGTTGTGCCACCCGCTGGCGGCATCTTGGAGTTGCTTCGTCACGCCATCCATCTGGCTTTGGTTGGC
>CAZVHE010000042.1:7277-8442 GCA_964627705.1 uncultured Chthonomonas sp. | reverse complement strand
AAGGCCAGCATCATGCGGCCCACGGGATGGGCGCGAAAGTCGCCACTCACCAGCCCAATGCGCCGAATGGTGCTCGGACGCGGTCCCGGTGCCGCCGAGGGCTGAGTGCGCCCCCACATCCGGGTGGCCTCCAAGATGTCGCCCGCCGAAATGTCATCCCGGTACTGCAAAGCAAAGAGCCACTCACTCCAGGCATCCGGCAGGGCCGGGTCAAGCTGCAGAGCCCGGTAGAAGCAGTCGCTCGCGCGTCGCGCGTCGCCCATGTGCAGCCACACGGCCCCCAGGGTG
This sequence comes from uncultured Chthonomonas sp., assembly GCA_964627705.1. GTDB lineage: Bacteria > Armatimonadota > Fimbriimonadia > Fimbriimonadales > Fimbriimonadaceae > JAHBTC01. The sequence goes on along the minus strand of CAZVHE010000042.1, from coordinate 8,154 downwards.
CGCCAGCCGCTACTCAGATCCGGGGCGAGGCGGACGGCCTCTTCCGCATGCGCACGGGCTTCTATGAGGTCGCCGAGCGGTCTCAAGCACGCGGCGAGGTTGGCGTGGGCTAGGGCTTGGCGGGGATTTAGCTCAATTGCCCGGCGGGCACATTCGGCTCCCGCTTCAAATTGTGCTTCGGCCCGGTAGGCGTTGGCTAGGTTGCTCCAGGCCTCGTCATCATGTGGATTTCGATCGAGGGCGGTCTCCATATCCACAATGCCCCCGGCTCGATCTCCGGTCTGGAATCGCAAAACCCCACGCCCCAGCCACGCCAAGGCAGCCGCTTCCGGCGCGTCCACCGCTTGGTCGTACCAGGTCCGGGCCGACTTCAAATCGCCCTTGCCGTGGGCGGCCAAAGCTTGCTGCAGGGCCGGGCACGGAGCGGGAAGGGGTACAGATTTCATGAGACCTGCCGAAGTTATCGGTATGGCGGCCCCGCAAAATCACCTGGCCCCGGGCAAAAATGCGAATCGAGACGCTCTGCTAGAGAAGGTGAACTCGTTCCCATTTTGGTACCACCGCATTGACCTGCCCCACGGCATCACGACCCCCGGCTGGGCTCCGCTCGACCGTGACTCCTATGGCGTCCCCGCCGACCTGACCGGCAAGCGCGTGCTGGATGTCGGCTCTTGGGACGGCTACTGGGCGTTTGAAGCGCTGAAGCGCGGCGCTGAACAGGTCGTCGCCATTGACGATTTCAGCGACTATCTGGGCAGCTTGGATGAACGCGACCGCAAGGCGTGGCAGACCTTCGATCTTTGCCGTGACGCGCTGGGCTACACCGAAGAGCAGTGCCAACGGATCGAGATGTCGGTCTATCAGGTCAACCCCGAAG
>CAZVHE010000042.1:593-7267 GCA_964627705.1 uncultured Chthonomonas sp. | reverse complement strand
TTCGATGTGGTGTTCTTCTTCGGCACCCTTTACCACCTGCGTTATCCGCTCCTGGCCCTTGACCTGCTCAGTAGCGTCAACACCGGCGAGATCTTCATCGAAACCGCGATTTGCGACGACTACAGCCCGTACCAGGGGGGCCTCGGCCACGGCTACGGCGGCGCGCAACCCGTGATGGAGTTCTATCCAAACAACGAATACGGCGACAACAACACCAACTGGTGGGCGCCCAGCCTCAGCTGCCTCGGCCTCATGACCATGGCGGCGGGTTACCTCGATTGCTCGGTGTGGAAGCTCATGGAGCAGCCCACGCACTTGGGCTACTGCCGGGGCTTTGCCCACGGCCGCAAGACCGGCTAATCCGCGTAACCCATCAAGACCGCTCTGAATCCGTTTCGGGTTCGGGGCGGTTTTCTTGTTGGTCAGGGGTCGGGGTAGGGGCAAGGCCGCGCTTCCACCAGGCCGACCATTCGCCGAGCAGGCGGCGACGAGCCAGGGCGTTCAGCAACACCGCCGGGCTCATGCGGGGCTCCACCAGGATGCGGAAGGGTTGGCCTTCTCGCTCGCCTTCGATGCTAATCCACCCGCCCAGGAACAGCCAAGAGTGAATATTGGGGCGCAGGCGCATCACCCGGATTTGGGCGCGAGGAATGTAGAGCCGCACCCGTTCGCCAAAGATCTCCAGCTTGTCCTCGTGCAACACCAGGAACGCAACATCCTCGTGGGGGTCGAGAGCGCTTTTGAAGCCCGGAGTCGCCACCCCCACAAACCAGCGCGGCCGCTTTTCAAACGGGGCAATGGCGTGCCGCTGCACCGCCAGGTTCTCTTGCAACGACCCGTTCCCCAGGTACCCCAGAAAGGCGGTCATCCCCCAGCCGATGGCCAAGAATAAGGCTCCGTAGCGCCACACGAGGGGGTCCGGCCCAAACTCGGCCGCCCGCTGCACCGCCAGTACCAAAAAGGGCACGCTGAGCACGAGGGGCAAGACATTGCCCAAGAATCGGCGGAAGGTGGTCCAACGAGGTTTGCGGGGGGCTCGTGCGGGTCGAGGGGTAGGTTTCCCCGTCGGGTTTGGACCAGAAGGGGACGATTCCCTCACGTCCGGTAGGTTACCGTTCACCTGCAGGCCGAAATCAGGATAATCGGCCTTGATGGCCACCGCGCGCGGAACCCTTTTCGGTCTGCCGCCCACCGCGTCGCACCTCCGTGATTTTCTGGCGGCGCTGCCCGGGGGACGGTGGGTCATTACGGGTCCGGACGACCCGCGCCTCAAGTCCGCCCGTGACCTGTTGGACGAAGACCAACTGGAGCGCATGGAGACGGTGCCGCTGGGTGAATTTGCGGGCCGCTTGCTCACCGCTTGCGGGGTTCCCGCGGGGCGCATCGCCACGAAAGGGCAGTTGTGTGCGGCCTTTGTGGACGCCCTGCGCACCCTGGGGCCGGATCACCTCTTTGCCGCCAGCGCCCACCACGTGGGGTTTGCGGTGGAACTGGCTGATTGCTGGAGCGATCTGCGTCAGGCCGATATTGGCGTGGACCAACTGATGGCAGTGGCCGAGACCTTGAGCGGCCCGTGGCGCGAGTGGACACAGGGTCTGGCCAGCCTGGGCGCCCACGCCGAAGCCTTGCTCAAAGAGCAAAACCGCCTGCTGGGCAGTGATCGGCTACGGCAATCCCTCACGATCCTCCCGCAGCCTCTACCGATGTTCGACGGCGTGGTGGTGCTGATGGGCACCAGCGAACACTTGCTGGCCGAACGCTGGGCGAAGTGGCTGGTGACCATGGGCCTCGACGTGCGGGTGGTGGTGGATGCGGTTTCGGCGGAGTCGCCCCTCTTCGAGCCCCACCGCCGGGTGTCTGAACGCATGGGGTGGCCAGTGGTGTACAGCGAGAAGCCGGTGTGGTGGGCCAACCTCTTCACCGAGCGCACCGACCCCCCGGTGCCGCCGCCCGCCTTGGCTCTGCACCCCGCCTTCGATGCCCTCGCCGAATGCGAATGGGCGCTCCGCGAGGCGATGGCCGACCCCGCCCCCGGTCGGCACCAGGCTCTGGTGGTGCCGGATGTGAAGGAATACGCGCCGCTAGCGATAGTGAGTGCGAGCCGGTTTGGGGTGCCAATTCGGGCGCATTACAGCGCCCCGTTGCTCACGAACGGCTTGGCGAGGTTTTGCTTAGAGCTTCTCGAAGCCCTGAATGAACCCGACCCCCGCAGCCTGGCCCGGGTGGGGCAGCTGAGCTACGTGGGGCTGGATGCCAGCGAGTGGGGCGAGCTGGACAACATCACCCGACGGCTGGCGTTTGAGGGTAACGGCGCGTGGAATGACCTCGCGGCATGGGCTCGCGACCAAAGCGAACGTATGGTGTGGTTGCAGTGTGCGCTGGAGTGGCGGGCTCTATACGGTCATCAGTCACTCACCCTGATCCAGTGGCGCGACCATCTGCGTACCCTCATCGGGGACGTGATGCACGTCAACGGCACGCCTGACCCCGGCGACCCCACCGAAGGGCGCGACGACCGCGCCATTACGGCCCTGCAACGCCCGCTGGCCGACTACGCCACGATCTTCGGGGCGCAACAAGTGAGCTTTGCCCAACTTGTCATCTACCTGCGGCAGTGGTGGACCAACGAGATGGTGACCGTGCCCGCGCAATCGGAGAATGGAGTGCAACTGTTGGTGGCGGGGTCCAGCCTCAAGGATGTCCGCCAGGTGTGGGTGCTAGGGGCGCTGGAGAGCAAAATCCCGGTGCGGCGACGGGAGAACACGATCCTGCCCGATGCCATCGTTCAGGCACTGCGAGACCAGGGTCACTGGCTGCCGAACAGCACCGAGACCGCTCTGGCCGAACGTGACCGATGGGCGCGCACGGTGGCGCTGGCCCAGGATTCGTTGACCCTGATGTACCCATTGGTGGATGACGACCGGGAAACCATTGAGTCCGGCTACATCCGCGCGACGTTGCGAGCGGCGGGGCAAGGGGATTTGGCCGCTAAGGTCTACGATCGCAGCTGGACCTTGCCGCCCCCGGATATGTGCCGCTCGCGGGCGGAGCGCGACATCGTGGAGGCCTGGGCGCAGCCCACCCGCCCACCGGAGATCGCCGAAGTCGTCCAGGCCGGAGTGCAAGAGCAGATTCGTCCGGGCGACCAACCCGTGACACCCGCCCAGCTCAGCATGGCGCGATTGTGTGGATTCCGGGCGGTGGTGGAGCAGCGCCTACGGCTCTATCCGGCTTCCGAGCGGCTGAGCCTGATGCGATTCGCTTCCCTGCCCGTGGCGGTCAAGCTGCCCATGCTGCCGGATGGTCCGGAAACGAAATCCGCTCTGCGTCATGCCTACAGGGAGCGCTGGAATGCGATTGCACCCTTTCTCTCAGAAACGGAAAGAAGAGTGATTGAAATAGCCTCGCAAAAGCTCCTCCGGGGATGGGGGCGCCGCGAGCATCTGGCCCGCACTTACTACGAGTGGCGGGGCCGAGGCGCAGCCAACCCGGTCATCCTTACCCCCATTGAAGCCGACGACCGCACCGTGCGCCTTCAGGCCGATGTACTAGAAGTCGAGCGTACTAACCATACGGTGACTTTCTTCACTTCGATGGTGAGCCTGCCCGACGCCAAGAAGTGGGAGTGGACTCCCGGGCCGAGCGAGGCGCAGGAGCCGTACCGGTTCTGGGAGATCATGATTCTGATGTCTCAGCTGCCCGTCAACGAAGGTCAGGTGCCGATTCTTGAGGTCGAAACGGTCGTCAATGGACGCCAGCGGCACATTCTCAATGATCGCAGACTGCGCGCGGGGATGGACACAAATCACCAAATGGTGGAAATTGTCCATGCGGCCACTTTGTCATTGACGCGGCAGCACGCGCGGCAGCGGGCGCTGGAAGGCTTCCGGGTGTTAGATGCCGGCAATGCCCGCCCCCAGCCGGGGCCGCACTGTGAGCAGTGCCGCTACGGGGAGCTCTGCCGCGCCCACGCCGAATTTGGGGATGCCGCCACGGAGGGCACGACTTGAACCTTTCCGCCGAACAGCGCGCGGTCATTGAGTCCGACTTGCCCCGGTTCTTGGTACGCGCCGGAGCGGGGTCGGGCAAGACGACGGTGCTCACGCGCCGCTACCTGCGTTTTGTGGAGCAAGGCATCAACCCCGACCGCATCCTCACCATTACGTTTTCTCGGCGAGCGGCTTACGACATGAAGACGCGCATCGTGAATGCGCTGATGGCCAGCGGCCACGCCGAAGCGGCCAGCCTCGCCGAAACCGGCCCGATCCAGACCATCCACAGCTTCTACCGCCGCATTCTCTCGGAGAACGCGCTGGTGGCGGGGCTCGATCCTGAGTTCCAAGACATTCGGGACGCGGTGGCCAAGCCATTGGCCTGGCAATGCCTTCACGGGGCGGCCACCGATCTTAGCCAAGACGATCAGGAGATCAACGCGATCCTGCGGGATCTCAGCTCGACCAAACGTGACGGGCGGCGCTTCCCAACCGAGTTCGAAAAGCTCGGTTTGGAGATGATGGATCGCGCCCGTAACTACATGGCGGCGGGGATTGATCCGTGGGTGTACATGAACCGGCCGGAGGCGATGTACCAGGCCTGGTGCGCCGCCTTTGGGCAGTGGATGGAGATGCCTTTCCCTCTCCCGGTGGACAACATGGCCGAAGCCAAAGCGGCCATCAAACCCAAGAAACTGCCGCAAAAGCTTGCCGCATCTCACGTCCATAGCGACGAGCTCAGTGAGGACTTTGATGGCCCCGATATCCGTCGCACGCAGGCGTGGATGCGCATCCTCAAGGAAGCGGTGACGCGACTGAATGACGCGATGTGGGAGCGCCAGGAGTTCGATCAGACGGCTCTGGAAGGTCTGGCCGTAGACCTCGTGCAGACTCGCCCGTTCGTCCAGGCGCGCTTATCTCATCAGTTCGATGTTCTCTTTGTGGACGAGGCGCAAGACCTCAGCCGCGCCCAACACCGGCTGCTGGAGGCCATGCCCATTGGCCATAAGATGTACGTGGGGGACGCGCAGCAGAGCATCTACTTCTTCCGACAAGCGGACCCAGAGGGGTTCCAGCGGCAAGCCGAGGTGTGGCCGACGCTCTCGCTGGCGCAAAACTTCCGCAGTGGAGTCGGCATCCAGACGTTTGTGGATGACGTGTTTCGGCGCGTGTGGGGGCCGGACTACCTCCGCCACGATATCGTGCCCGACTTCGACCTCGATGCCGACCCGGCCCCGCGCTACGAGGGGGTGGAACTTTGGACAACGCCGCCAGGGATGAGCTACGCCCAGTCGTTGGCGCAACAGATTGGGGCGCTCAAAAACGAGGGCTTCAAGCTCAATGAGATCGCCGTGCTGTCCAATCAACATTGGATGCTCGGGCAAGTTGCTCAGGCCCTGGACCAAGTGGGTATCCCCCGCCGGGTGGCTGGACGTCACCTGTGGAGCCGCTTGGAATCGGCGGACATCCAGAACCTGATGGGGGCCGTCAGCGACCCGCGCGATGACTTTGTGTGGTTTGCGTTTTTGCGGAGCCCGTTTGTGGGCCTGAGCCTGGATGCCGTGATGGACCTCGCCAGCCGCAAGCAGATTGCCACGCAATTGGAAACCTACGAACCGCAGGCGTACGCCGACCGGGTGGCGCTACAGACGTTTTGGGATTGGTTCCGTCCCTTGCGCCAGCGTGCCGACCGCATGGCGGCCTGGGAAGTGCTGGGTGTGGCGCTGGAAAAGTCGCCCTACATGGTCAATATCGCCACCCTGCCCCGGCGCGACCAGATCCTGGCCAATGTGCGCAAACTGCTGGTGAAGGCGACGACCTACCCGGATTACCCGCCCCGCCAGTTCGCCGAAGCCATCCGCGATATCCACAACTACGCCACTGGGGACTCGGACGCCGACACCAGCGACGCCGATGCTCCTGCCGTGCAACTGCGCACCATCCACTCCAGCAAGGGGCTGGAGTTCGATGCCACGATTGTTTTGTGGGGTGCGTCGCGAAATCACCATGCCGATTCACTGGTGTACTCAGTGGAAGGCGACCTCTGGGCGGCGGGCACGAGTGATCAAGCGGCCGTGAAGGCACTGCACCACCAGTACGCTAGCCGCATGAAGGAAGAAGCCAAGCGCCTGCTTTACGTGGGCATGACGCGGGCGCGAAGCCGCCTGTGCCTGATGCCGACCGGCAACAACTACATCTTGCGGGATGCTCTGGAGCCGTTCTTGGCGGATGAATCAATCCATGTGCGTCGTGGGACCATCCCCGACGTGGAGTAACGCCCCTTTGGCATAGAATACAAGCCATGCCCTATCAGCTGGCCGTGGCGCAATTCAGTCCGGAGAAAGGTCGTGCCTCGGCCAATGCAGCGCGGATCGGCGAGCTGGTGCACCAAGCAGCGGCAAAGGGCGCGGAACTGGTGGTCTTCCCCGAGAGCATCTGGACGGGCTACTTTCTGGAAGGCGGCGCGGACGAACACTCGGTGCGGCCCGAACAGGTGGCGGCGGAACTGGCCCCTCATGTGCAGGGATTGGGGCCGCTTGAGATCATCCTGGGCTACTACGAACAGAGCGGAGGACGGCCTTATAACAGTGCGGTCCACCTCTTGGTGGAGGGTGGGCAAGTCACCGTGCGCGGCAACTATCGCAAGATCTTTCTGCCGACTTACGGCGTGTTTGACGAAGC
>CAZVHE010000042.1:0-583 GCA_964627705.1 uncultured Chthonomonas sp. | reverse complement strand
GGGCGACCACCTGGGCGTCTTTGAGACTCGGCATGGCCGCGTGGGATGCCTCATCTGCGAGGATGTGTGGCACAGCACCATGGGCACACTCCTGGCCCTGGCGGGCTGCCACCTGGTGGTGGTGCCGAGTGCCTCGCCGGCGCGGGGATTCCAAAACGAAAAGCCCGGCAACCTCTTGCGCTATGAGCGCATGGTGAGCGCGATGGCTGAAGAGCATGGGGTCTACGGCGCGGCCAGCATGCTGTGCGGATTTGAAGGGGGCAAAGGGTTCACCGGCGGGAGCTTTATCGTCGGCCCGGATGGGGTGGCCCTGGGGCAGGCCCCGCTCCTGGAGGAAGCCATTGTGATGGCCGAAGTGGACGAAGCCGAGGTGCGCGCGTGCCGCATGCGCACCCCTCTCCTGGAAGACCTCCGCGAGAACTGGGAGCGACTCTTGGCGATGAGCGCCCCGCATCTCGAAGCGCGCTCGCCGATGCCACGAGACTGAAGCTGTCTCAATACTAAGTGGCTGCCTGAAAACTAAGGCGTCGCCGGGCGAAGAATCAGGTTCTCGATCAAGAACTCTAGGCTCCGCTGGTAGCTC
>CAZVHE010000041.1:0-19640 GCA_964627705.1 uncultured Chthonomonas sp. | reverse complement strand
CGAACTCGCCCGCGACGGCAAGCTCGACCCCGTGGTCGGCCGCCAGCAGGAAATTGAGCGCGTGATGCAGATCCTGAGCCGCCGTACCAAGAACAATGCGTGCTTGGTGGGTGAGCCGGGCGTCGGGAAGACCGCCATCGCCGAAGGTTTGGCCCTGCGCATTGTGCAAGGCGACATCCCCGACCTGCTGAAGGACAAGCGCCTGGTAGCGCTCGACCTCGCGGGCCTGGTAGCCGGTACCAAGTACCGAGGCGAATTTGAAGAGCGCATGAAGAAGGTGATGGAGGAAGTCCGCAAGGCGGACGGCCAGATCATCCTCTTCATTGATGAGCTTCACACCCTGGTGGGGGCCGGTGCCGCCGAAGGCGCGATTGACGCCAGCAACATCATGAAGCCGGCCCTGGCGCGCGGTGAACTTCAAGTGATTGGGGCGACCACGCAAGAGGAGTACCGCAAGTACGTGGAGAAGGATGCCGCGCTTGATCGCCGGTTCCAAGCCGTGAAGGTGCGCGAACCGAACGAAGACGAAGCGGTGGACATCCTGAAGGGTCTGCGCGAGCGCTACGAGGCGCACCACGGCGTCGAGATCACCGACGAAGCTCTCAAGGCCTCGGTGTCTCTCAGCCAGCGCTATATTAGTGACCGCACTCTGCCCGACAAGGCGATTGACTTGATTGACGAAGCCGCCAGCCGCGTGCGCCTGCAACTGAGCATGCCGCCGGCGGATGTGCGACAAGACAAGCAGCGCCTGCACCGCCTTTCGGCCGAAGCGGACCACCTCCGCCGCCACGACGCCGAAGGCGAAGCCCTCAAGAAGCTGAACGAAGCGATTGAAGAGCTTTCCGATTCGATCCAGGCCCGCGAGGATGCCTGGGCCGCCGAAGAAAAGCCGCCCGCCACGGTGGGCGAAGCCGAGATCGCGAGCATCGTGCAAAGTTGGACCGGCATCCCGGTGACCAAGCTGGTCGAAGCCGAATCCGCCAAGTTGCTCCGCATGGAGGAAGACCTCCACAGCCGCATCATCGGCCAAAAGGACGCCGTCAGTGCCGTCTCGCGCGCCATTCGCCGCGCCCGCAGCGGCCTCAAGGATCCGAAGCGCCCCATCGCTTCCTTCATCTTCCTTGGCCCCACCGGGGTCGGGAAAACCGAACTCGCCAAGACGCTGGCCGGATACCTCTATGAGAAGGAATCCAACATCGTGCGCATCGACATGTCCGAGTACATGGAGCGGTTCGCGGTGTCGCGGCTAGTGGGGGCCCCTCCGGGCTACGTCGGTTACGATGAAGGCGGCCAGCTGACCGAGCAGGTGCGGCGCAACCCGTACTGCGTGGTGCTGCTCGACGAAATTGAGAAGGCGCACCCCGAGGTCTTCAACATCCTGCTGCAAGTGATGGAAGATGGCCACCTCACGGACAGCCAAGGCCGCACCGTGGACTTCCGCAACACGCTCATCATCATGACCAGCAACGTGGGCGTTCGCCCGATCGAGCTGGAGAAGGGGCTGGGCTTCCGGGAAAGCAAGCAGGACCTCAACGACCCGCGCACCTACGAAGGCATGAAGAACCGGATGCTGGAAGAGATGAAGCAGGTCTTCCGCCCCGAGTTCCTCAACCGCGTGGACGAGATCATCGTGTTCGAGCATCTGAAGAAGGAAGAAATCCTGCAAATCGCCGATCACTACCTCAAGCGCATCAACGAGCAAGCCAAGGAAATGGAAATCTCCATCTCCCTCTCGGACGAAGTGAAGGACATGCTGGTGGAGAAGGGCTACGACCCGAACCTCGGTGCCCGTCCGCTTCGCCGCGCGGTGCAAAGGTTCATCGAAGACCCGCTCTCCGAGCAGTTCTTGATGGGTACGTTCAAGCCGGGCGATCACTTGATTGCCGAGCTGGATGCCGACCGCAACGTCGTCTTCCGACGCACGGATGCGGCCCCCGGCACCGACGACGAGCCCACGCTGATCAACAACTAAGGCCCGTTCTTCGGCCGAGATTCGCCCTCTGTTCCCAACCGGGATCAGGGGGCGATTTGTTATGGGATTGTTATGAAGTTTAAGGGACGATCAAGGCCAGATTAAGCGTTGTTTAACCTTTCCGGAGGACGTCCCGGAACGGGCAAAACTCGCTTCATTCGGCCCGATTCGTGTGCCTAAATTTCGTCGGCTCGCGGGATCTCCAGCCCGCGAGCATTGGAGTTACCTTTATCATGAATATCATGAAGCGCAGCGCGTTTACGCTCATCGAACTGTTGGTGGTGATTGCGATCATCGCCATCCTGGCCGCCATCCTCTTCCCGGTTTTCGCCAAGGCGAAGGAAGCCGCCAAGAAGACGCAGGACCTCAGCAACACCAAGCAGATGGGCACCGCCATCAACATCTACCTGGCCGACTACGACGACACCCTGCCGCAGGCCTACTACTACAAGAACGACAACAACTCGAACAACGGTTACGTCCACTGGACCGGTTCGCTCTTGCCGTACATCAAGAACCTGCAGATCTTCGTGAGCCCGAACGACAAGCTTCGCGGTCTTGCCCCGACCAACTTCAGCACTGCCACCAACAACAAGGGCTACGGCGTGCCGGCTGGTCAAATCCCGCAAGTGAATGCGGACATCGACGATCAGGCCCCGCGCCTCAGCTACACGGCCAACGCCGCTGTGATGCCGCGCAAGCGCCGCAGTGCCGATACCGCCGTTGTGGTGAGCGCCACGGCTGTGGATAAGGTTTCCGGCACGATTCTGGTGGCCCCGATGACGGACCGCCCGAACTGCATCAACGACTCCTCCGTTGCCTCTGGCATTGCGTTCAAGAGCCACCGCTCCGCCAACGCCTTTGCTGTCAGCAGCGACATGAACACGCGCAGCAACGGGGAAACCGATAATGGTCTCGCCCAGTACTTCGCGATCACCCAAGCCAAGGCTCTGAACGACCTTCGCCTGTGCGAAACGTCTCCGGCCCCGAACGTGTACAACATGATCACCTACACCGCGCCGACCCGCTTCGGTAACGGTGCCAACTACGTGTTCGTGGACTCCTCGGCCAAGTTCCAGACCCTCAGCGCCACGCTGAACTTTGAGAACTACCTGTGGGGCAACTTCAACTACGGCGCTGGCGGCGGCGTGGTGCTCCGCCCGGGCACGACCACTCCGGTTAACTAAGGACTGGTTCCGATTAGCCAAAGCGCTCGGGCGAAACGCTCGAGCGCAAACCTGAATCTAGGCGGCCCCCTTCTCGCGGAGGGGCCGCCACTTTTTTTGGGCGCGCAGCTTAGCGCGGGCGCTCGTTGGGGCCGAAGTTGGCCCGGTAGTAAGACACCGTCACACTCTCGGGAGCAAAGATACGGTCAATGGCATCACGGGTCTTGTCGTCCAGCACAATGCGGCAGGCCTCGACGGTCTGCTTCAGTTGCTCCGGCGTCTTGGCCCCGATGATCGGCACTGTGATGCCTGGCTGCCCCACCACCCAGGCGAGGCTGAGTTGCGTGAGCGTGAGCCCCGCCCGGTCCGCCACCCGCTTGAGCTGGGCGATCTTCTTGCTGGAGGCGGCACTGACCCGGTTCATCGGGTCGCTCTTGCTGTAGCGCGCATTCTTCACCTCGCCCAGATACTTGCCGGTGAGTTGGCCCCCCGCCAAGGGCGACCACGGAATGACCGCATAGTTGTAGGTGCGGCAGAACGGCAACAGCTCCCGCTCAATGCTGCGGTCGAGGAGGTTGTAGGGCGGCTGTTCGCAGACAAAGCCCGCCGTGCCCATTTCCTTGGCGATATAGTGCGCTTCGGCCAGTTGCCACGCCCCGAAAGTGCTAGCCCCCGCGTAAAGGATTTTCCCTTGTCTTTGCAGTTGGTCCAGGGCGCGCAGGGTCTCGTCAATCGGGATGCCCGGTTGCGGCCGGTGGATTTGGTAGAGGTCAATGTAGTCCGTGCCAAGGCGCTTGAGGCTGGCTTCGCAGGCCTGGACGATATGGCGATACGAATTGCCCCATTCATTGGGGTCGGTGTCGCTCATTTTGCCGTGGCACTTGGTGGCGATGATCAGCGACTCGCGGTGGCCTTTGATGGCGCGACCGAGGATGGTCTCGCTGGTGCCCCGAGCGTAAACGTCGGCAGTGTCAAAGAAGTTGAGCCCTAAATCCAGGGCCTTGGCCATGACTTTCATGGCATCGCCTTCGTGGCTGCCCCAGTCGTCCGGTTCCCACCCGAAGGTCATCGTGCCGAGGCACGGATTGCTGACTTGGACGCCGGTGCGTCCGAGAGATCGAAAGGCCATGGCTCAGTCTACGTTATTCGGCGGGAGCGGTCAGCTTGGCTTGAATGTCTTCGGAGGTGAAGCCCGTGAATCGCACGACTTTATCTCGGCTGGTGTGCCCACGCACGATCTCAATGCTTGATTTGGCACACCGCAGTCGCTTGGACAGAATCTCGACCACGGCGGCGTTGGCCTGACCCGAATCCGGCGGGGCCGTCACCCAGATCTTCAGCCCTTGTTCGACCCATTCGGCGTGGTTACGGCGGGCCTTTGGGTGGACGCGCACGGCCACGTCGGTCGTCATGCCCACAAGTCTAACCGACCCTTGACCATACTTACATATGGCTTCATTTCGGGAAGGTCTGAGCTTCGACGACGTCTTGCTGGTCCCTCGTCGGTCTTCTGTGCTCCCTTCCGAAGTTGACACCTCTACCGAGATTGTTCCGGGCGTGCGCCTGCGCGTTCCGATCGTCTCCGCCCCGATGGATACGGTTACCGAAAGCCGGCTCGCCATCGCCATTGCCCGCGAAGGCGCCGTGGGCGTCATCCACCGCAATATGCCGATTGATCGGCAAGCCGAAGAGGTGGACCGGGTGAAACGAAGCGAGCACGGCGTCATCACCGACCCCTTCAAGCTCAACCCCGAAACCACGATCCAGGAAGCTGTGAACCTGATGGCACGCTACCGCATTAGCGGGGTGCCGATTACGGACGACAAGGGCGTGCTGGTGGGCATCCTCACCAACCGCGACATCCGATTTGAAACCGATTACTCCCGCCCCATCAGCGAGCGGATGACCAGCGACGACCAATGAGGGCACCAGCCTAGAGCAAGCCGAAGCCCTGCTAGCCGAACACCGGATTGAGAAGCTGCCCATCGTGGATGCCGACGGCTACCTCAAGGGACTTATCACCATCAAGGACATTGAGAAGGTGCGCCGCCACCCCAATGCCACCAAGGATGGCCGGGGCCGACTGGTGGTTGGGGCCGCCATTGGCCCGCTCCGCGAACCCTACGAGCGCGCCAAGGCGCTTTTCGAAGCCGGGGTGGACTTCATTGTCATTGACGCCGCCCACGGCCAAAGCGACGGCGTGATTGAATGCGTGAAGATGCTGAAGAACAAGTTGCCCGACCTGAAGGTAATTGCGGGGAACGTGGCCACCAAGGAGGGTGTGCGCGACCTGCACGCCGTGGGGGCGGATGGTCTTCGCCTCGGCATTGGGGCCGGCTCCATCTGCACCACCCGCGTGGTCGCCGGGGTCGGGGTGCCGCAGTTTACGGCCATCTTGGATTGCTGCGAAGAAGCCAACAAGCTGGGCTTGCCCACCATTGCCGACGGCGGGGTGCGCAGCAGCGGTGACGTGGTGAAGAGCCTGGCCGCCGGGGCCAGCGCCGTGATGATGGGCAACATGTTTGCCGGGTGTGAGGAAAGCCCGGGCGAAGTGGAAATCTATCGCAACCGCGCCTATAAGGTCTACCGAGGCATGGGCAGCATTGGCGCGATGCGGCAGGGCTCAAGCGACCGTTACTTTGCCATCAAGAGCACGGGGGCCTCGATGGTTCCGGAAGGCGTGGAAGGCCGAGTGCCCTTCAAGGGTTCGCTCAATGAGACGATGGTGCAGGTGCTGGGCGGCCTCAAGAGCGGCATGGGCTACCTCGGCGCGGGTTCACTGCAAGACCTGCGAGAGCGAGCAGAATTCGTGCGCATTACCAACGCCGGCTTGCGTGAGAGCCACCCCCATGACGTGTGGATTACAAAGGAGCCGCCCAACTACTCCAGCCCCTTCGTGAGCGGAGAAGCTGACTAAGTTTTCTTTACAAAGACCTTTTGTCGGATTTTCCTATTACAATAGAGTGATGGTGTGCGAGCCAATAGAACCGTTTGGTTCTGAGGCTTGGCGATTGGCTAAGGGGCTCAATCAACGAGAGGACAAGATTGAACAAGCCGGGTGGATGATTCACTGGGGGAAGGCCCCAGTGTCCCCGGAACCCTCGCCGAATTCAATATGGATTGAAGATCTGGACGATGAAGGGCACCGCCAACGCATTCGCTGGACCAGTATCCCCCACCCTCGTCAAATCATAATTAGCCGCGACCACCTCCCTGGGTTAGTGCATAAATGGCTAACTGACCTCACGGTAGCGTTCGATGAAAATGATGAAGTTCTGATAGAACACCTTCTCAGCGGCAATGTCTTCTACAAACCATTTATCGACCGATTCCTGCATATCGCCAATACTTATGCGCCCCTATGCAAGTTTCGCGACTCAGAAGAGGCGCAGACTTTCAATCCAGCGCACGGGCCGCAGAGTTATCGCATCAATATCCTGCTGCGGTTTTTGCAAAGAGCTTGCAGTTTGCAGTGCTTGGTGGCCCGAGGTTGGTTCTCGTTCCAGGGTGATCCCCAGTTCTTCAGTGCCCTCGCTGCCGATGTGAAGGCTCACCCCGAAGGCCCTTCTCTCTTCGATCGGTTTAACGCCGTCCTCAAGCAATCCATGACGCCACCGGCAGGGCGGGAAGGCAACCCTATGAGCCCATGGATCGGCGAGGTGCCCTATCTCGGTCGGATCGGGCATGCGGACTACGAGCCACCGCTGACGCCGCGCGACTTCTCTTACTTCTTCACTCCCACCCCAGAGTTCTTGGAGGCCGTTTTCGGTCCCAATGGGCTCATTCATGATTTCCCGTTCTGCCAAGACCACTTCGACGCGTTCTACAGCGAAGTGGCCGTTCACGCCAACATCGTCTACCGGGCCACGGTGCGAGCATGGCAAGGCCGATTTGATAACGTCCATGTAGGCTCCCGGCGGCGAGCGTTTGCGAGCCTTTACGAACTCTTTGGCAATGTTGACCTCCAAAGAGGCTCCGGCAATTGGCGCGAGGTTGTCGCCATGAACCAGGTTGTCGACACCGACAACAACTTCGGCGACTATGCCACGTCGGTAATTCACGAGCTGATGCGATTCATCCGCCATTGGCTCGTGCAAGAGGGCTCCCAAGAAGATCTCTCAGACTACATCCTTCGCCTGGTGAATTCGCAGATCACCGTGGTAGTTGATAACTCCAGTGCTGTGTATGTCACGAGGCAGCGCATTGCCGACGCCGCCCTGGCTTGGATGCCCACCCCGGAGCGTGCCGACCGAATTGATCTCACGCACTCCGTTCGGATGGGGCGCGCCATCCAAGAGGAATATGCCCGATT
This sequence comes from uncultured Chthonomonas sp., assembly GCA_964627705.1. Taxonomy (GTDB): domain Bacteria; phylum Armatimonadota; class Fimbriimonadia; order Fimbriimonadales; family Fimbriimonadaceae; genus JAHBTC01. The sequence goes on along the minus strand of CAZVHE010000041.1, from coordinate 12,190 downwards.
GCAAACCAACTGGAAGCCCTCGGAACGAGTGATTTTCCGTGCCCACTTCCCTCCGGCAAACCTACGCGAAGCGTTACGATCGGAAAGCACTCACCGCCTCCTTCGCGACCTCGCCGGGCTGCTCAATACGGATGGAGGCACGATCCTCGTTGGCTTGCGGCCGGATGGCTCCGTAACCGAAATTCCCGTGGTCCCGGATGCCGAACTGTTCGATTTCGAACGCTCCATGCTGATGCAGATGACGCAGCTGATCTCCCAGCAGCTCCAGCCGAACCCCATGCATTCCATCAATATGGTTTGGCAGTATCTAGAGCAAAATCCCATCATGCTGATCACCGTCCAGAGGAGCCCCACGCTCACCTACTTGCACCCGATGGCAGGACGAGACGAGGGAGTCCAGGAGGACCTGCTTTGCGCCCGACGCGGCATGGAAACCATCACCCTGCACGACCGGGAACGCGATGACTTCTTGATCGCCTGGAAGCTAAAGCGGGCGGGCCTGGTGAGCGAGGAACCCGAAAATGACTAGCTCCGCACCTTCCCTCTTCGATTGGCTGGTCGAGCATTATTCAAGGCCGAGCGAGCGCGGCCCCACCCTGGGCGGATGCCCTCTGGCTTTGATCCAGAGTGTGCATGAAATCCCACCAGGGTGCATTGGGGTTATTGAGCATCACCGCACCGCACCGGCTCTATGCGTCAAGGAACTGGATGAGATTTATCTCGTTTCGATCCCCCTGCCCCACCCACCTGCCTACATCACCGATCTCTTGGCCACGATGGCCAAGGAAATCGGTCCAATCAAGCCAGAGGACAAGGTGCACCTCTTCTCCAACCAGCGCCTGTTGCAGCACGTCTACGACGACATCACAGCCTTGGTAGAGGAGTTTAGCGAACTCGTGGACCCACCGGCGGAGCAAAAGTTTTTCCGCTCGGCCTACGCCCGGGCGAATGATTCTCACTATTTCTTGGCCACGGTCCTCATTCGCTGCCTTCACTTGGCGATGCTGGAGAAACGAGGGGCCATTTCCTTTTCCGAAGTCCTGGCGTCGATGGACAAGGAACACAATTTTTCCGAGAACCCCGCCGACTTGATCCACACAGAGTGGCTCCGGGAGATTATTTTGGCCAGTATTGGTCTGCGCAACCCAGAGGGGCCGGGCGACCAATTGCCGGATTTTGCGAGGCTGTTCCAGACGGAAGACAGTGTCCGCGACTACTTCCAGCGCATACGCACCCTTTTCAGCATCCCGGCGGGCATCGTGAACCGGCTGGCCCAGCCCGAATCGCTGCTCACGCGCTACCCGCTTCTGCCCGGGCCGCCCGAAATCGAGGCGCACGAAGTCGGGATCACCTTTGAACACCTCAATCTGCTCCTCGATTCGCTCCGTGACCAAGAGCCGCTTTCGTCGTACAGCGACCTCCACCAAGGCGTGCGTTGGGAACTGCGCCAATACGAATCTCGATTGACCTTCCAGACCACCCAGGACGATACCGCCACTCAGTCCATGGATTCGCTCATCTTCATTGATGAGAACCCCGAGCACGGCAACTACCTGGTGGCCCTCTTCAACGAATTGATGCACCTCCATGCGATTCGGGCGGTGCAGTCGGGAGAGTCCTGGGATCCACTGGCCACTGCGCGCCGCATTGTCGGCCACCAGATCATGGGGGCCTGTCGAAACCAAAGCGACCTTTTCCAGGCGCGATTGCGGTTGGGACTCGCGGTTTGGCAGTGGCTGGATGGCCCCGAAGTGCCGGATTTCCCCGAAATGCAGTCCGCAGTGCGTTGGGGCAAAGTGACGAATCGGATGGTGAGTAGTGGCCACCCCCGCTATGTCGAATCAGACCGGCTCGAGTTGAAGCGTGGGTTTGATTGGAACCCGAAAATCCAGGGACGAGATCAAGAACTCCGGCGGGCGTGCATGCGCACGATATGCGGATTCCTCAATGCCCGGGGAGGAAGCTTGATCATTGGGGTCAATAACGAAGGCGTCCCCATCGGCCTGGGGGAAGAACTCCAACACATCCGGGGCCAAAACCGATTGGACGTGATGGAGCAACGCGTGCGCACCTACCTTCGTCAGTACATTGAGCCTACTCCACTTCAATTTGTGACCGTCCGTTTCCCCCGGGTAGCCAATCGCATCCTCATGGAGATCGTGGTCGAACCTCGTACGGATATCACCTACTTCAAGCACAAGGATGCCCAGGGCGAACCCAGGATGGAGATTTGTGTGCGGGACGGAAACCGCACCATCACGCTCAAGGGTCAAGAACGAGATCAATTTGTTCTCGACCGCGCCTGGCCCGGGGTCGTACCACCCAGCCACGCATGAAGAATGTTACAAACCGTAACCTGTCCATTACGTTTTCGATAACGACGTAAGCTCCTCGCACAATTTCTTGTAACAAGTTTCGGATTGTTCAGGTAGAAACATCGTTAGTAGGCCCGGGGGTGGTCGAAAAGGTGAAGCCACGCAAAGAAAGCTGGATAGAGCAATGGCTCGTAGCCCATGGGGCTGAGCCGGTTTTGTCGGGTTTCCGTGTCAATGGCAATTTCATTTTCCGGTGCACATCCCCTCACGATTTAAAGGAAGGGTGCCTCGGTCTCATCTCATCCGAATCCGGAAGAACGTACCTCGTGCGCCGTGAGGCTCGCGGTGCGGTGCGGCTTGAGGTAACTGGCCCCACCCTTCCGCATTACACAGAGCGCTCGCTCAAGTTCATCCTCACCGCACAGCCAGAGCAATGGGACACGACGCTTGATCACGTCTTTAACAAACGCACGCTGTTCCGGGCAGCACGTGACTTCATTGAAGCGGCTGTCGATCAATTCATTGACCATATTTCTGCGGGGCCTTTCAACGAAGTCTTCAGTTCTGATTCGAATCGTGTCTCCCTAGATCAGTACTTTGGCTACTCTGCATGCTTGCGCCTTCTCTTTGTTCGGCTCCTCCAGAACAAGGGTTTGATGCCCGCCCAAGTCACAGAACGGATTGCCAGCGATCAGGTCGATGAATTGGGGTTCCTGTTGCCAGAATCCCCGCTGATGCATGCGCTCCATGCGGTGGTGGGATTACCCATTAGTGGCTCCCTTCCCAACACGGGTGGAGCCACGATGGAATTGCCCAATATGTACGAGTTCTCCCAAACGCCACTAGAATTAATTCAGCACTTCAACTCAATTCCCTCTCGTTCACGAGTGCCTCTCGGGCTTATCCACCTTATGATCGGCCCCGGAGGGTTTTGCGATGAGTTCCCCAACTTCCTATCGGATTGCGAAGCAGATCAATACACTTTGGGCATCGGTTGCGACCAGATCATCTTCCTGCACGATGCACTGCGTGACCACGCTCCCACGGACGCCGGCGAAGACTTGAGCCACCGTGCAAACTGGGAACTCACCGTTTTTTTGAGTTGCGACCCGTACCACACTCCGGCGGAGAAGTGGCTCCCCTTGCTCCGCAAGTTTGTCTTAGCGCACGAGGTCCACGGGCTCGATAACTTTGCGATGGTGTGCCTCGACGAAATGATGAGCCTGGAGAAGCTGGGGGCGCAACAACTGGGCAAGCCCTGGGATCCGGACCGGACGCTCAGACGACTGCTGCGCGAGAACATTGTTCTCATCTGCCCTTCCATCGTGGATATGTACATCGCCCGATTGCGGTTAGCGATGACGGCTCTGCAGTGGTATCCCGATGGCGTTCTACCGAAGTTGCCTGAGCTGATCGGTGCTGTGCGCCACGGCATCCGTTCCGTGCGGGATGACCAAACCGTACCGAGCTACCAGAAGGAGTCCGTTACGCTTGAGTTTAAGCGTGGATTTGACTGGAACCCCCGTACCCGCCAGCAAGATCCAGAACTCCGCCACGGCATCATCCGTTCGGTGGCGGCGATGCTCAACACGAAAGGAGGCACCATCGCCCTCGGCGTCACGGACGCGGGTATCCCGGTCGGGATTGACGAGGAACTTGAATCCATTCGCGACCGCAATCCGCTCGATGTCTTGGAACAGCGCTTGCGCACCCACCTCCGTTCGGCGCTCCAGCCGCCCCCGCTAGAGAATGTTAAGGTCACCTTCCCGCGGATGGCCAATCGGATCTTTATGCTGATTGAGGTTCAACCGACCTCGGGCATCACCTACTGCAAGTTCCGCGACAAGCACGGCAACGCCAAGGAAGAGATTTTTGTGCGGGACGGAAACCGAACGATCACGCTCCACGGGCGGGAACGTGATCGCTTTGTGCTTGAGCGCGCGATGCACTCGGCCTTTCTTGAGTAGGGTCTTAGCGAGCGTAGAACTCGACGACCTTTTGCTCTTCCATGAACTTGGGGAAGTCTTCCCGTTCCGGAAGGGCAATGATCTTGCCTGCGTAGTTCGGCACGTCCGGCTCGATGTACACCGGCACGGCGGCACCTTCGTAGGCGTTCTTGCGAGCGAGACCTCGGCTGGAGGCGCGGTCGCGCACCGAGATCACGTCACCCACGCGGCACTGGTAGGACGGGATGTCCACCAACTTGCCGTTGACCAAGATGTGCTGGTGGCTCACCATTTGGCGGGCCTGCTCAATCGTCTTAGCAAAACCCATGCGGTAAACCTGGGTCTGCAAGCGCAGTTCGAGCAAGCGCAGGAAGTTCAGACCGGAGTTTCCGCGCATGCGCTGAGCCTTCTCGAACGTGCGACGGAACTGCTTTTCGAGCATCCCATAGTAGCGGCGAATGACTTGCTTGGCCAGCAACTGCTCGCCGTATTCCGACATCCGTCGCTCGCGTTGGTTTGGACCGTGCTGCCCGGGGGGATACGGTCGCTTGACGCTCGGGCACTTGGCCCGACCCCAAATGTTGAAGCCGACTTTGCGGCAGATATCTGATCTTCGTCCTCGATAGGTCGCCATGCTGTTACTTAGCCTTTCCGTTGGTTTCGTCTGAGAACCCTGGGGTCCTCGACGGGCGCGAAAAAACATTATGCCGCATTGCGCGGCCATCTTCCCTTCGGGCGGGTCTATCGGGCGGCGTAGGGCACACCTTGGAGCCGGGCAAAAGCCAGCTTGTTCTGTTCGGTGAGGGTCTTATCCATCAGCACCAAGAACTCGCGTTGGTATTGGTCCATCTGCGGGGCGATTTTGCGGCGAGCGGCATCGAGCTCGTTTTGCATGGCGCGTTGAGCGGCCTGGTCGCCGGCAATCGCGCGCTCGCGGTACTTGTCGTAAATCGGCCCGAGCGTCTTTTGCTCCAGTTCCGCAGCCTTCTGCCCGTTCTTGCGGAACTCCTCTCGCAGGGTCTGTATAGTCGAAGAACTCAACCCGACTTTGCTCGCCACCTGGTCATCCATCAGCGCCAGCACGCCCGCATCTTGCAGGCTAATCTGTGCCAAGCGGTGAACCTGGTTGGCCGTTAGCTCGCCCAGTACGCGGCCCTTCATGGTCTGCCGCATAGTATTCAGCTCGTTCATCGCGGCCTCGCCTCCGTTGTCCGGCTTACCCTCGTACTTGGCTTGTAGCTTCTTGCTCTCGGCGTTAAACCACGCCGCGTGAACATTCATCCGGTCTCGCTGGCGCTCAGTGATGCCCAGCTCACTTTGGATCGAGCGGTCCTGCAGCAGTTCGAACTGCGCTACGTGCACGTCAAAAGGGTCTTGCGCCCAGACCCCCGAGGCCAGGAGCACCATGCTAATGAAGGAAAAAAGAAGACGCCGCACGAGACTTAAACCTATCCTACTTCGATCAGGTCCGGTTCCGGTTCCGTTGTCCCGGTGGGGAGTTCCGCCAGGCCCAGATCGTTGTAGATTTCCACTTCCACCGGCGCGGCCTGGCGCAGGCATTCGATCACCTTTTCGGTGGCGGCGACGCGCTCCATGATCGCCACGGGGGCGGAGTTGGCGCCCGGGACTTGGATGAGCACCTCGTAGTCCCCCGGGTGCTCCCGCACCACATCATGGATCGCTCTCAATTGCGCGCGCGTCGCGCGGTTCAGCTTGACAAACATCGTAAGGCCCCCTTCGTCCTCACCCAGGCTTTCCGGTTCGGGCAGCACCTCGATGTCGTTCACGATCAGCTGCATTTCGCTGTCTTGGTTGCGGTCATCGGTACGGGCAAAGCCCTTCAAAACCACCGCTCTGTCGGCGACCAAGGAATCCTGCAATCGCTCCAGCGCCCCGGGGAACACCACAAATTCAATCGCCCCGGTGAAGTCTTGAAGGACCCCGCGCGCCATCTTCCCTTTCTTGGTCATGTTGGTGCGGATGCGAGACATCGCCCCGGCAATGGTGACCTTCACTTCCCCTTCCATTTCGCGGATGCGGGCCACGGTGATCTGGCTCTTGGCCCCGATCAACCGCTCGTAGCCACGCAGGGGGTGGTCCGAGATGTAGATCCCCATCACGTCCTTCTCCATGCTCAGAATCTCTTCGCGGGTGGCCTTGCGGCCGGGCGGGAGATGCGGCGGCCGGTCGAGTTCCATCTGCTCGTCGCCACCAAAGAGCGAATCCTGCGCTTCTTGGCGTTGGCGAATCTTCTGGTCCGCCCACACGAGAGCTCCGTCGAGATTGTCGAGGATAGTGTGGCGGCTATCGTGCAGCGAATCCAAGGTGCCGGCCCGCGCAAGGGCTTCCAATGAACCTCGGTTCAATCCGTGCGGCCGCAAGCGTAGGCAGAAATCGTAAAGGTGGGTGAACTCGCCCTCTTCGCGCTCCTTGATAATGGCGTTCACCAGGCCTTCGCCCACGCCCTTGATGGCGGCCAGACCGAAGCGGATCGCCTTCTGCTTGCCCTGGGTCTCAATCGTGAAGTCCACAAACGAGCGGTGAATATCCGGGGGCAACACCCCAATCTTTCGCCGGCGACACTCGTCAATGAACACCGTCACGCGGTCTTCCTTGTCGCGATAGGCGGCCAGCAGGGCGGCCATGTATTCCACCGGGTAATGCGCCTTCAGGTATGCTGTCTGGTGGGCCAGCATCGCGTAGCACACGGCATGCGCCTTGTTAAAGGCGTAGCCCGCGAACGGCAAGAGCAACTCCCACACCGCGGCCGCCACTTTCTCGCTGATTTCGCGCTCTTGGCACCCCGCAATGAATTCGGCGCGCATGCTGGTCATGATTGCCTCGTCCTTCTTCCCCATGGCGCGCCGGAGGATGTCGGCTTTCCCGAGCGAAAAGCCCGCCATCGCCTGCACGAGTTTCAGCACCTGGTCTTGGTAGACGATGATCCCGTAGGTTTCCTTCAGGATCGGCTCCATTACCGGGTGTAGATACTCGGGCTTCTGCCGGCCGTGCTTGTTGTCTATAAACCGGGCGATGTGTTTGAGCGGCCCGGGCCGGTAAAGGGCGACCATGGCCGCGAGTTCGCGCACGTTCTGCGGGCGCAGCGCCATGATGTTGCGGCGCATCCCGCCGCTTTCGAGTTGGAAGACCCCAACCGTCTCGCCCCGCCCCAGCATCGCGTAGGTGAGCTCATCTTCGAGAGGAATGTCTTGCACCGTAAGCGGCTTATCCGCGCGATTCTGATTGATGTTGCGGAGGGCCAGCGCGAGCACCGTGAGGTTACTCAGGCCCAAAAAGTCCATCTTGAGCAGCCCGAGTTTCTCCAGCACGCCCATCTCGTAGCCCGTAATGGCCTGGCCGTTTTGGCCCCGGGCCAGAGGCACAATTTCGGCCAGCGGTTCCCCGGAGATAACCACCCCGGCAGCATGGACGCCGGCGTGCCGGTTCAGTCCTTCCAGTTCGCGGGCGAGGTCTACGATCTCGCGGACTTTGGGGTCATTGTTGTAACGGGCTCGGAAATCGGCGCTGTCCCGGGCCAGGGCCTGATCCGCCTCCTTCATCGTGTTGTTTGGCTCGGACAAGGCCAGCTCAAAGGTGAGGCCAGGGGCCTTGGGGAGCAGCTTACAGAGAGCGTCGGCCTCGCGCGGTTCCTCGCCCATCACGCGCATCACGTCACGGATGGCTTGCTTCGCGCCAAGAGTTCCAAAGGTTACAATCTGGGCGACCTTGTCTTCGCCAAACCGCTCGGTGACGTACCGGATGATCTCGTCCCGGCGATCATCCTGGAAGTCCATATCCACATCGGGCATCGAGACGCGTTCGGGGTTCAAAAACCGCTCAAAAGTGAGGTCGTACTCCACCGGGTTGATGTCGGTGATGCCGAGCGTGTAGGACACCAAAGAACCGGCTGCAGAGCCACGCACCCCGAACATGATGTCCTGCTGCCGCGTGTACTGCGCGAACTCGCGGACCAGAAGGAAGTACGAATCGAAGCCCGTGGTTTCGATGACTTTGAGTTCGTAGTTCAGCCGCTCCCAGGTGGATTCGTCGGCCATCGGCACGCGGGCGCGCAGTCCCTCTTCCGAGAGTTGGCGCAAGTACGACTGGGGGGTGGCGCCTTCCGGCAGGTCCGGCGTGGGCATGAGGTTGCGCGTCTTGCCAAGCTCCAAGTCGCACATCTCTGCCACCATGAGCGTGTTGCTCAGAGCCTCCGGATGGTCTGGGAAGAGGCTCGCCATCTCGTCGTACGACTTGATGTACTCCTCACCCCGGAAGCGCAACCGGTTCTGATCTTCAAGCAGCTTGCCGGTGCCAATGCAGAAGAGCGCGTCGTGCGCGGGCGCGTCCGTCTTGCACAAGAAGTGCGCGTCGTTGGTGACGATAAGCGGGAGATTGAGGTCGCGGGCAATGCGCACCAGGCCCTCGTTGCACTTCTTCTGCTCCGGAATGCCGTGATTTTGGAGCTCGACGAAGTAACAACCCTCATCAAAGATTTGGCGGTACTCATCGGCCATGGCAATCGCCCGGTCGAACTCGTCCTTCAGCAAGAGCTGGTTGATCTCGCTGCCCAGGCACGTGGTGGAGCTGATGAGCCCCCGGCTGTGCTCGCGGAGCACTTCGCGGTCAATACGAGGCACGTAGTAAAATCCCTGCAGCGAGGCGATGCTGTGCAGGCGGCATAGATTGCGGTAGCCCTCTTCGTTGCGGGCCAGCAGCAGCAGGTGATAGGCAGCTTCGTCCCGGCGGCCTTCCCGTTTGTGGCGCGAATCCGGGGCGATATACGCCTCCATGCCAATGATCGGCTTAACTCCCTGCTTCTTGCATTCCCAATAGAAGTTCATGCACCCGAACATCGCGCCGTGGTCGCTGATGGCGAGGGCGGGCTGGTTGAGTTCCACCGCCCGTTGCACCATGCGCGGAATTCGGTTCGCTCCATCGAGGAAGCTGTATTCCGTATGGTTATGCAGGTGGACGAAGTTGGAGGAGCACATGGGGGCTTAGGAGCGACAACCAGGGATTTTCCAGACGCCGGACCCCCATGATTCGATGCGCACAGCCATCAAGCGGGGACCTCATCTCCATCGCAATCTTCCACCCAAGCCCGGAGCACTTCGGCCACGCTCCAAGCCTGCCACGGGCACCCGCCCGGGAATTGCGGCTCGTCTCCGTCGTAAACCTCGGCAATGCCGCCAAATCCGTATTCGCTCAGCCACACGGTGGCATCGGCCAATATCTCGCGGGCGCGGGCTTTGTCTCCCGTCAGGCGCACCCACGCGGTGACGAGCGGCCCCAGTAGCCAGGGCCAAGCCGTGCCCTGGTGATAGGCGGCATCACGTTCGGCCAGCGGCCCCACGTAGCGCCCCGTATAGGCCGGCTCATCCGGGCCGAGAGTGCGCACCCCGTGCCGCGTGAGGAGCTTATCCACGCACTTACGCAGGGCCGCTTCGGCATTTGGGCCGACGAGTGGCGAGAAAGGCAGCCCCATGGCAATCAACTGATTGGGGCGCAGGCTGGCGTCATTGGGATCCACCGTATCGAGATAGTGACCTTGCACGGGGTGCCAGAACTTGCGCTCGAAGTTCGATTCGGCCAACGCGGCGGCCTCGATAAAGGCGGTGGCGTCTTGGTCCAGGTGCTTGGCAATCCACTCGCCCACTCGCAGAAAGTTGATCCAAAGCCCGTTGATCTCAATCGGCTTACCGTGGCGCGGTGTTACCACCCAGTCACCCACTTTGGCGTCCATCCAGGTGAGCTGCGTGCCCGGGACGCCTTGCCGCAAAAGCCCATCCGCCGGGTCCACCTTGATGCCGTAGAGCGTGCCCTTTTGGTGCCATTCCATGCTCTCTGCCAACCACGCCAGTGCCTCTTGGGCAAAGTCCGCATCCCACTCGTGCACAAGAGTCTTGTAGATCGCATTGGCGAACCATAGGGTGGCATCCACCGTGTTGTATTCCGGCTGCTCGCCATCTTCCACAAACCGGTTGGGAAGGAGTCCCTGGTGCATGCGCGCGGCGTAAGAGCGCAAAATCTCCCGCGCGGCCTCCACATGGCCCGTGTGGAGGCAAACCCCGGGCAAGGCAATCATGGTATCGCGACCCCAATCGGCAAACCACGGATAACCCGCCAGGATCGTCGTACGCTCGGGCACTTGCACCAAAAAGTCCACGGCTGAGCGTCGCAGGGCATCCGCCAGGGTCGCCGGGGCCGGGACATTGGGGAAGGTGGCCGGCGCGGTGTTGTCATCCGCGCTCGCGACGAGGGTGATTTCCTCGCCCGGAGCCAGCAGGTACCGGAGCTCGCACGGGCAGAAAAGGTCTTCAATCGGGTCGAGGCCTCGTTCCGCTTCGCGGCGGCGTTCAAACCGGTAGTACCAACCCGTGGCCGGGGTGCGCGCCGCGCCCGGGTGATCCAGGTAGAGCGTCAGCCCCTTGTGCGTGATCAGCGTCCGGTCATCCGGGAAGACAATGAACTCAGGATAGAAATCCTGTACCCGGAAGTTCTCGTGGTAACCCTTGTGGCACACCAGCGGCCGCAAGAGCAGGCTCACCGCCGAATCCGAGCGGTTGATATAGCTCACGGTGACGGCGTCTTGGCCCGGGTGCGTGATCAGCCGCTTGGCAATCACGTGCCCCCGAATCTCCCACTCCCATTCCACATAGTTGCCGACCCGGAACGATTTGAGGTGCTTGTAACCCTCGGGATGGATGGTGCCCACGTATTGGTTGGAGCTCAGACCGTAGCTCTCGGACTCGATTGTGACGAAGGCTTCGATGGCACTTAGTAGCACAATGCGATTGACCGGGGCCGGGCGCGCCACCACGAGGTGCCCGTGGTACCGCCGCGTATTCGTGGTCATGGCCGTGCCCATGGCGTAGCCGCCGGTGCCGGTCGGCAGCATCCACTCCAGAAGAGATGCCTGGCGGTCGTCCCGCAGAGTCGTCTCATCCAGTTGATATCGCATCGCCCCCTTGATATTACTGGTCCGGCGACCCCGAAAAGTCCGAGAGACTGGTAGGAGGGCGGGTACAGGGCTCCAGAAACTGTGGAAAGTCAAAGGTACAACGGCTTGGGTCAGCGGCTCGGGCGGTTGTGAGGGTCAAAATCATGCTCAGCAGTGACGCACGCGCATTTGTCGGACAGTTCGTTGAACTCAGCTACCGCGATCGAAAGGGCGATACGTCGTCCGTGGTCGCCGAAGTCTTCGATGTCAACTTCCTTCCTCTCAAGGGCCCGTGTTTGATTACGGACGTGGGTGATTTCCGGCTCGACTGGATCACCAGCGTGGCGGTCACGCAGCAGGCCCGCGCCGCTTAGCGCGGCTAATCTTCGACCCGGCGACGGACGGTATCGCGGAAGGCATCCATCCGGAGTCGCACCCCAATTCGAAATTCCCCTGGGAACCGGCGATAGAGAACGAAAGGTTCGAACACGTCGGCGACCAGGGCCATTTCGTACTCCTGGTCGTACCACCCGCCACGCCCGTCATCCCATTTGGCCAGGTAGCGCCCGGTGTAGGGGCCGCGCTCGTAGTCGAAACGAACGAGCAGGCCGCCCCGGCTGTAGAGGCGGTCGAAGTCGAAATCCGGGGTGCCAAATTCGGAACTTAGCGCCACGGCGACTCCCGCCGTGAGCCCGCCGCCGAACGTTCGGTACGTGCCGAACTCACCTCGCGCAAACCCAAAGGGGCTGCCTCCCACGGTGCTGAAAAGATCACCGCGCGCGTGGCTCTTCCATCCGCCACCGAAATCGTAGGTGGGAGCGAGGATTGTGACCTGACTAAGGAGGCGATCCACGGCAGCCTCGCCAGGGGCCGGCTGGGTGCGCTGGTAGCTAGTGCTGAGGTTGATTCCCCAGCCCTGCACCTCTTCACTGCGCGTGTAGTCCAATTTGAACCACTGGTTCACGCGGTCTTCGTTGTTCTCCCGCCCG
>CAZVHE010000040.1:15841-20377 GCA_964627705.1 uncultured Chthonomonas sp. | reverse complement strand
TCACATACGGGTAAGTGCCGTGGTCGAGATCGAGGAACGTGCCCTGCGCCCCCTCGAACAGAATCCGCTCGCCCGCTTGGTAAGCGGCGAACAAGCGCGACTCGGCATCCTTCACATACGGGCGAATCTTCTCAGCGTACGCCGCATACTCGGCGTGCAGGGCATCGAACTCGATCTCCTCATGGTCGAACATGCGCAGCAGGCGATTCTTCACCGCCAGCACATCGCGCAGGCGCTTGGCAAAGATGTCCGGGTTTACAAACTCGCCCATGCGGATGCCGATGCGGCTCACTTTGTCGGTGTAGGCCGGACCAATCCCGCGGCTCGTCGTGCCAATTTTGTTCTCGCCCCGAGCTTCTTCTTCCAGCGCATCCAGCAACCGGTGGTAGGGGAACACCACGTGCGCGGCGGGGGAGACAATCAACTCACCTAGTTCGGCGCGTTGCGCGCGGGTGCGGTCAATCTCCTCGATGAGGTGCTTGGGGCACACCACCATGCCGCCTCCAATAATGGAGACGGTGCCGGGGTGCAAGATGCCCGCCGGGATGAGTTGGAACTTAAAGGTCTGGTCGCCAATGATGACGGTGTGGCCGGCGTTGTTGCCTCCGCTCCAGCGCACCACGTAGGAGGCATCGCCCCCCAAAACGTCGACCATCTTTCCTTTGGCTTCGTCGCCCCACTGGGCGCCGACAATGACAAGGCTCGGCATTTGTGATTCACCTGCCTGAGGATCCGCAGGGACTCACCGCCGCCCGGATAGGCGATCAAGAGGTGAGCACGCCGTTGAGCCTTCTCTCAGAACGCCTCTATTGTAACGGAAGAAATCTGCCCCTCAGGGACCTGCCAGGTTAGAAGTTGCCATCCCACTCATTGAGCTCCCGCACCTGCGGGTGATCCCAATTGATGAGGATGACGGAATAATCCACGGGCTCTCCGTCCTTCCAACCCGGACGAGATTCCACCACAATCGCCCCGTTCGTCTTCAGGGTGGAGATCAAACTCTTGCGTTCGTACTCGGCCAATTCCGGCAGTTCCTCTCGCAACTTATGCAAGAAGGGCGACACCCACACTTCCGGCTTGTCGCCAAAGTGTCGCAACATCGTGCTGAGCGCCAACTTTGCGTCGGCATCGTGGATGGTGCGCGGCTCGGAAAACTTAGGGGTCGGCGGCGTGGGCCTTTCCCTGGCCACCGCCGGAGCGGCTTGGTTCGGTGCAGGAACTCGGACCGGGGCCTCGCGCGCTTCTTGGGCCGCCATTTCCTCGCGGCTCATCAGTTTGTATTTGGCCGTCACCAGGTCGGTCAGGTCATAGAAACGATCCGGACCCAGGATTTCAAGCAAGTCGCCACTGGTGGCATCCTTAAAGGCACTCACCAGTACTTCTCGCCCCTGCGACACCACGTGCTTGATGACCGGAATGTAATCTCGATCGCCCGCGACAATCACAAAGTAAGCAATGTCAGCGCGCACATACAGCGTGTGCATGGCGTCAATGCAAAGCTGCATGTCCGCCGCATTCTTATGCTCCGTGCCCAGCACGTTGCGCGTATCAAACCCCAGCAGATAGAGCTGGTTTTGCACGGTGTCCGGCAGCCGCTCAAAGTCGCCATAGGCGAAGAGGATGATGGCGTCGTGGTCAAAGCGTTCCTTTACGCCCAACTTGAGGGCACGGAGGGTTTCCACCATCGCCGAGACGGCATCTTCGTCTGGCTTCAGCCGCCGCTTGAGAAAGTAGTAAACGTTCTCCAGATCCACAAAGATCGCCGTTCTCGGGGGCGATGCGAAGCTCGGCGATGTGAAGTGCATGGGATTACTCTACCGGCCCTGGTTCCATCGGTAACGTATGGCCCATCTTATCGCGCTTGGTGTCCAGATACTTGCGATTCTCGTCGCGGCGCCCGGCCACCATCGGCACGGTTTCGGTGATTTCTAGCCCGAATCCTTCCAAGCCAATGCGTTTCGAGGGGTTGTTCGTCATCAAGCGCATTTTGCGGATGCCAAGGTCATGAAGTACTTGCGCCCCCAGCCCGTAGTCCCGCAAGTCCGCCTTGAACCCCAGCGCCTCGTTGGCCTGCACGGTGTCCAGGCCCTTGTCTTGCAATTCGTAGGCGCGCAGCTTATTCAGGATGCCGATGCCGCGCCCTTCTTGCGCCACGTACAGCACGCAGCCGTGCCCAGCTGCTTCAATCGTCTGCAGCGCCAGCGCCAGTTGGTCGCCGCAGTCGCAGCGCAGGCTGCCCATGATGTCGCCGGTCAGGCAACTACTGTGCACGCGCACCAGGGTCGGCTCGCCGTTGGTCAGGTCGCCTTTGGTGATCGCGATGTACGGCTCGTGTTCGACCTTGGCTTCGTAAGCGTAGAGCGCGAAGTGGCCGTAGCGGGTCGGGAAGTCAATCGGCCCGGCCACGCGCTCCACCAGCCGCTCCGTTTTGCGGCGATACGCGATGAGGTCGCTGATGGTGAGGATCTTGAGACCGTGGTGCGCGGCGTACGGGATGAGACCGTCCATGCGGAGCATTTCGCCATCGTCGCCAATGATCTCCACGCCCACTGCCACCGGCGCGTAGCCCGCCAGCACGCACAGGTCCACGCTGGCTTCGGTGTGGCCGCTGCGGCGCAGCACGCCACCCTCTTCGGCGCGGAGCGGGATCACATGGCCCGGGCGCATCAGGTGTTCGGGAGTGGCCTGCGGGTCGCAAAAAACGCTGACCGTCTTGGCGCGGTCGCCGGCGCTCACGCCCGTCGTGGTGCCAAAGCGGGCGTCCACCGTTTCGGCCATGGCCGTACCGAGGCGGGCGGTGTTCTGCTTGGTCATCATCGGGATGCCCAGTTGCTGTAGCCGCTCCGGCGTGGTGCTGATGAAGGGCACCCCACGCCCGTAGGTGATCATGAAGTTCATGGCCTCAGGCGTGCAGTGCTCCCCGGCCATGATCAAGTCCCCTTCGTTTTCGCGGTCAGGGTCGTCCACCACGATGATCATCCGTCCCGCCCGGATCTCGGCCAAGGCTTCTTCCACGGTCGCGAAGACGGCAGTGGTACTCATGTTTTGATTCTACGGCGGCGAGCCGGGGCCACGTCGGTCCTCCCCCGACTTTTGCCGCTCAGGGTGTGCCTTGGCTTCGGCATGAAACCAGGGGAAAGCCAGGCCGTTCGGGTTCAATAGAACCATGCTTTCCTTGGCCCTGGTCCTGCTCACCCAGACCGCAACCCCCAACCTCATCGAGGGTGTGCAGCGGCTCCCGCTCACGGGCACCCCGGGCACGGTGGCGTGCGTGGGTCCGGGTTCATTCCCGGTGGTGACCGCCAAGGTAGACGGAGGGCGCCTGCCGCTACTGGCGGCCAGCATCGCGGGCGGTGCGCGGGTGGCGATCTTTGCCCACGGCGGCTACCTGGGTTTGCCCGAAAACGGGGACACCCGGCGGCTCGTCCGCAACCTCCTGCAATGGATGGCCAGCGGCCGCCCGCAGGCGCGGCTGGTTTGCATCCGCCAGGATGCCGTGGCGGGTTTGGCCCCGTCCCTCGCCTTGCCGGTGGACAAGCGCAACCAACTCGGCACTCTCGATCCTCGCCGCGACATCTTAGTGCTGGATGCCCACGCGGTCAGCGAAGCCGATGTCCCCGCCCTCAAGACCTTCCTCAAGGCCGGCGGCGCCTGGCTCACCGCCTCCACCGGTTGGGGTTGGGCGCAAATCAATCGCAAGACGGTCATCCACATGCCCGCCCAGGCCGCTCTGGATGAAGTCGGCCTTGCCATTGGGCCGAGCACGATTGATGCCGACCAAAACGGCATGGTGGTCGTGCAGCCTTCACTCCCCTTGCACGCCGCTTACCAGGCCTGGGAGAACCTGGATGGAGACCAAGCCGGCCCCGCGAGCGTGGTGTTGCTGGACGGCCTCCGCAGTGTGCGGCCCGACCACCCGCTGGTTAAAGAACTCCGCCGCCGGGACCAAACCGCCCCCGCCCTCCGCATCGGCCCGGACGCCAAGCTCCCCGCCCGCCAGGGCCTCAACCGCGTGCGCGCTTATCTGCACAACGAAAGCTGGCGCAGCCTCCCCGCCGACCAGGTTCAAGCCCATGCTAGTGCCGCCCTGTTCCCGGGACAAGCCACCGGCGCGGCTCCGGCTTCGGCGACCCGCACGTTGCAAGGTCAGGCGGGCTGGGACAGCACCGGGCTCTACGCCAACGCGGGCGTACCCATCACGGTGCAGTTTGCCAGTGCCGCCGCCGCGCAGGGTTGGCGTATCCGCATCAGCAGCCACTCCGACCAGGTGTGGCACCACAACCCGTGGAGCCGCTTCCCCCAAATTGACGCCGAGTGGCCGGTGACCGGCGAGCGCACCACCGTGGCCAGCGCCTTTGGCGGGCTGATTTACCTGGTGCGCGACCAAGCCCCCGCCAGTGCCGTGCGGGTCACCATCCGGGGCGCGCACGAAGCCCCGCACTTCAAGCGTGGCGTGACCACCGCCAACGAGTGGAAGCAGAATCGCGCCTCCCCCGGCCCCTGGGCCGAGATTGAAGGGGACCGCGTGATTGTCAC
>CAZVHE010000040.1:0-15831 GCA_964627705.1 uncultured Chthonomonas sp. | reverse complement strand
TTCTTCCGTTCGCAATTTGGAAAACCCCGAGGCGGTAGCCAAGCTATGGGACGAAGTGGCCGACCACTGCGCCGACCTGGTGGGCTGGGCGCACCCCCGTGCCCGCAAGGAACGGTTCGTCGCCGACACTCAGATCAGCGCGGGCTACATGCACGCTGGCTACCCGATCATGACCCACCTCGACGTGGCCGAGCGCGTAGTGGATGCGGCGGCCCTGATGAAGGAAGGCAGTTGGGGGCACTATCACGAGATCGGCCACAACCACCAGGACGGCATGTGGACGTTCGAGGGCACCGGCGAGGTCACGGTGAACCTGTTCACCCTCTACGTTTACGATAAGTTGAACAAGGCCCGCCCGGCCGACCGCGCCTTTGATGAGGCCAGCAACCTCAAGCGGTGGAAGGAGTTCAAAGCCAACAACCCGAGCCACGACAAGTGGAAGGGCGACGCCTTTTTGGCGCTGGTGATGTACGCGCAGATGCAAAACGCCTTTGGGTGGGAGCCGTACAGGAAGGTGTTCCGCGAGTACGCCGCTTTGCCGCAGAACGAGCGCCCCCGCAGCCAGCAGGATCGCCGCGACCAGTGGATGATCCGCATGAGCCGCGCCGTCGGGCGGAATCTGGGGCCGTTCTTCGAAGCGTGGCACATGCCCATCACGCCCGAAGCCAAGGCGCAGGTCGCCAACCTGCCTCGCTGGATGCCCAACGGCATGGAGTGATTCGGAGAGTTCGGCTAGAGTTGCTTACCTCTTCGTCTCGGGCGTCTACGATGTTCCGCGAGTCGCTGTTGCAACTCAACGTCCGCCTCTCCCATCCGATCTAAAAGTTCCTTGAGCTCCTTCACCGCAAAGTAGCGCGGGTTCAAGCGCACCCGACGGGCCTTGCCCTCCTCCGCCCCGACCACAATGCCGGTCCGCTCCAGACTGTCCAAAGCCGACTGAATCCGGCTGAGGCTCCGGCCAAGCACTTGGGCAATCTCGGACGCATGCGACTCACCCAGCATGTGAACCACAAGCAAAGTGCTGGTCCGCGTTGTGGTGCCGAAGAGTCCGATATTCGAAGAACTCGCCATATCCTCTATTATCCACCCGTTTTCCGGGTGACATCACCCGATTTTCGGGTGGATTGCAAAAATCTCTCCTCCAAAATGGACCCGGGCAGGGTGCCGCCCGCCCCCGCGCACCCCGGCCCCAACAGCGGTAATATCTGATGGGCCGACACTCGGCCCGGAGCATCCGATGGCCAAGTACGTTTTTGTAACCGGTGGGGTTGTGAGTTCAATCGGCAAGGGCATCGCCAGCGCCAGTGTGGGCCGGCTGCTCCGCCACCGAGGCTATCGCGTCGCGCCCGTCAAGCTGGACCCCTACATCAACGTGGACGCGGGCACCATGAATCCCTTCCAGCACGGGGAAGTCTTCGTCACCGAAGACGGCGCCGAAACCGACCTCGACCTCGGCCACTACGAACGCTTCCTGGACGTGGAGTGCTCCACCCTCTCCAGCATCACCACCGGGAAGGTCTATCGTAACGTCATCGAAGCCGAGCGGCGCGGGGATTACCTCGGCGCGACCGTGCAGGTCATCCCGCACGTCACCAACGAAATCAAACGCCTCATCCGCCAAGTGGCGGCCGACACCGGCGCCGACGTGGTGCTGGCTGAGATTGGCGGCACCGTGGGGGACATCGAATCGCTCCCCTTCATGGAAGCCATCCGCCAGCTCCGCAAGGAAGAAGGCCGCGAAAACACCCTCTTCATGCACGTCACTTTGGTGCCGCAGGTGGGGCCGTGGGGCGAAATCAAGACAAAGCCCACCCAGCACAGTGTCAATACGCTCCGCCAGATCGGGATCGCCCCCGATGTGCTGATCTGCCGCACCGATGTGCCCATGCCGGACGACGTGCGCGAGAAAATCAGCAACTTCTGCGACGTGCCGATGGAGGCGGTGGTGGAAAGCCGCAACGCCCGCAGCATTTACGAAGTGCCCCTGATGTACGAAGATTCGGGGTTCGGTGACCTGGTGACCGAGCGGCTGGGGCTGGAAGCCAGAGCCCCCGAAGACGCCGAGTGGCGCCAGATTGTGGACCGCATGATCCACCCGAAATCGGCCTGCACGGTGGCCATCGTGGGCAAATACACCGCCAACGGAGACGCCTACAAGAGCATCGCCGAGGCCCTGGTGCACGCGGGTGCGGAAAGCAGCACCGCTGTCCAGATCCGGTGGATTGAAAGCGACCAATTTGAGAACACTGCCGAGCCGGCGCAACTGCTGGCCGACGTGGACGGTGTGGTGATCGCCCCTGGCTTTGGCGGGCGCGGCATCGAAGGCAAGATTGCCGCCCTCAAGTTCGTGCGGGAGACGGGGATTCCGTTCCTGGGTATCTGCCTGGGCATGCAAATGGCCGTGATCGAATACGCGCGCAACGTGTGCGGCATTGCGGGGGCCACGAGTTCGGAATTCGACCCCGCCGCGAAGGAAGCGGTGGTGGACGTGATGCCGGACCAGGCCGCCGTGAGTGCCAAGGGCGGCACCATGCGGCTGGGGCAATACCCCTGCAACCTGGAAGCCAACACCCTGGCGCATAAGCTTTATGGTTCCACGCGCATTTCGGAGCGGCACCGCCACCGCTACGAGGTGAACAACAACTACCGCGAATTGCTGAAGGAGAAGGGCTTAACGATTAGCGGGGTCTCACCGGATTACCGACTGGTGGAGATGATCGAGCTGCCGCAGCACCCGTTCTTCATTGCCACGCAGGCCCACCCCGAATTCAAGAGCCGCCCCAACCGGCCGCACCCCCTCTTTCTAGGTTTGGTGCAGGCGGCGCAGGCGCACATGGCCAGGGCGACCTCGGCTTCGCTGGCGTAACGGCGGGCGATCTCGCTCGTTACACCTTGCATTTGCTAAGATTTGGACAATTTTTGCCCAGAGCTTGACAAAGAGAGAGAGAGAGAGAGAGAGAGAATATAGGCCTCATGAACCTGAAGTGGACCGCTCTGGCCGCTATGGCCCTCTTGACCCCATGCGTCTTCGCTCAACAAAGTTACGGTTGGGTACGACAAACCGCCTTTGCTGAATTCTGGGCGGGCTGGAGAGAGATTGACGTATACCATAACAACCATTCGGAGCCTCTCTACAACCTAACATACACGAAGCCGAATCTTCCCCGTATTGCGCAGAATAGGGTTTGGGGTTCCGCATACACTGGCTGTCCTTGGACCGCTCCATTCGCGACTTTGTTTGACAGTCCCTTCAACGTGCAGTGGATCATCCCCGATCACGTTGAAGTCTACGACGAGCGCAGCGGAACTTCAGGCCCAGCGCCAAACCCTTTGACTCTGAATCCTGGCTACGCTATCCACCTGGAGTACAACTACTACCACAGTCAGGGCTATGAGTCTTGGCGGTGGATACAGCCGCCGCGCGGTATTGAAGTCGAGGGCACCCCGCCGGACCCGATGGATGAAGGCCCACACCGAAGAGATAGGGATGTTGAGAGCCAGTGGCGGGCGCGCATCATTATCCGACCCTTTTAACCGGTTGACAAACCATGCCCAACGAGTTTAGCGAATACAGAATGAGGCGTCGAGACTTACTGTGCATGCGTTCTGGCTTGGTTGCATTTGTGGCCCTGGCTCTGCCAGGGCTAGTCCACGGTCAGAGTCAATCCCCAAGACAATACTTGGTTGTTCCACCACTCTGGGTTGAAACCAAATATGCTGAAGCTGAACAGGAGTACAAGCAAGACAAGGACAAACCAGACTATGCTCAGCGGTGGATCAAGATCGATCTTCCGACAAAGTCGGAAGTGCTGATCAGCACTGCCACTCATCGGATCATTGACCTTCGATTGACTGTTGCCATGATGGAGGAGGTCAAGTGGGAGTACAACGGAAGGGTAATGGTAGGGGAGGTTCCGGGAAACCTGATTAGCGCACTTGCGGATGCAGAGTCACTGCCGAAGGATTTGCGCGTAGGCTTCGGCCCTGGATTGCCGGTTTCACTGAACCCCCGCCTCGCATTTAGTTTCCTTGGGTCTTCTGGTAGTGGAGCACGAAGCCTTTCAACAAAACACCGAGATACTTCTAGTCAACCACCTAAGCCCTACGGTCCACCTGATCCAAATTTGACGACTACCTCCTTGAGAGAGAAGCCGTCTACGACGAGGGGACAAACTATCATAGCGAACACCGCGACTCCTCGGCCCGATAGAACGTACGATGATCAGCTAGAATACGAAGAAATAAGTAAGCTGGTTTCGAACCTAGTCCAAGCTGAGTCGCAAAAGGCTCAAGCCAGCGCACGCAAGATTTTGCCAATGATTCTCGGTGACTTAGGCCACCAGTTGCTCGCGCTAGATTTGAGCAACACGGAGTTCAATCAACTTCCGGAAGAGATTCGAGTCGGAATTGAACGTTCCATTGAAGATCGGCCAGAGAGCTTTGGCTTTGCGAATTTCGAAGAGTTTGCGAAGGCTCGTGATAGGGGGTTAAGACTATCGCTCACACCAGAAGTCGAAGTATTGCTGCCATACTTTATGAATGGAGGTCGAGTATCCTTCGCCATGGGAGTCAAAGTCAAGCCATAAGGGGATTGTAATAGATTACTTCTTACGCCGGGTTCAAATACTCTGGCGTCACTACCAGGCTTACCGCCCGTTAAACCCTTTGCTTCTTCTTGCTGTTCAGGGGTGATGCAGGCGGCGCAGGCGCGCATGGCTCGGGCGACCTCGGCTTCGTCGGCGTAACCCCGTAACGCTTCGTGCGCAAATACAATTGTAAAGCTCCAAGGTAGGGGTAAAAGGTGCATATGAAACGATCCACATTGACCTCCATTGCTCTGCTAGCCACTTGCGCATTTGCGTATGGCCAAGAGGACCCAAAGCGACAATACGTAGTGGGCCCGCCCAACTGGGTGGGTGTCAACTTCGATACTGCCAGCCAAGAATTCTCGGAGGATATTGGCAAGCGGGAGATCGAACAACGTTGGGTCAAGTTCGAAATTGCCCCTGATTCCGAAGTGCTCCTCAGCACGCCTGTTCATGGAGTTATCCGGCTTCGGCTTGCTTCAGTTCTCATTCAGGAGGTCGAGTGGAAGTATGCCGGCGAGTCGCTGCTTGGGAACGTACCTGACGACCTCATCCAGGTTCTAAAGAAGTGCGATTCTCTTCCCCCGGATATGAGGGCGCAATTCGGACCGAACTTGCCGACATCTTTGCGTCCACGAATCTCATACTCGATCTTCGGTACTCCGATAAAGGCTAACTACCAACCCTATCCAGCTCCCAGGCCACTGCCCGACAGCCCTCACAAGCCCTACGAACGACCGGACCCTGTAGATCCCGACGATTTCGCTGATGCCAGGCCTGCCGCTTCGGCGGGATACACAATCGAACCTAAACGCAACATTGCGACACATATGGGTGACTACGAGTACGAGCGAACGATGGAGTACGAGCAGATAGGCAGGCTCGTTGCGAGCTTTGTGGATGCTGAGACGAATAAAGCTGAGGCCGTAGCACAAAGCTTCTTGCCGATGATCCTAGGTGATCTTGGCCATGAGATTCTGGCCCTCAACCTAACTAATACGGAGTTCGAGAAGCTTCCGCAGGCAATGAAGTATGATATCGATCGAACAGTTCGTGACCAGCCAACGAGGTTTGGATTTTCGAGTTTTGAAGAGTATGAGAAGGCACGAGACGCAGGATTTCGTCTCTCGCTAGTTCCGGCGATTACGGTCACCCTCCCTAATGACTCGTCTGCCATCAGGTCATCCTTTCCTCTGACGATTCGCATCCGCCCCTAGCGCTGACGGCGGCTACACGACGTCCGACGCCGGGTTCGCAAATCCGGCGTCTTGCGCCACAAACTCCGTATCCCCCGGTTTCGGCCGCACCCGCCGGTAGGTGCCGTTGCTCCGCAGCTCCCACGCCTGCCGGTTATCCTTAAAGCACGCATCCACCACTCCTTTCAGGTAGCTCACCTGCCCTCGCGAGCGCACCGGGGCCAGCACCTCAATCCGCCGGTCCAGGTTGCGGCGCATCAGGTCCGCGCTCCCCACAAAGCACTCCGGCTTGCCCCCGTTGCCGAAGTAGTAAATGCGGCTGTGCTCCAGGTAGCGCCCAATCACGCTCACCACCCGGATGTTCTCGCTCTGCTTCTTCACCCCTGGGCGCAGGCAGCAGATGCCCCGCACCACCAGGTCCACCTTTACACCCGCCCGGCTGGCCGCATAGAGTGCCTGGATCACCTCCGGATCCACCAAAGAATTGACCTTAAACGCCAGATACCCCTTCCCCATTTGCCGGCAGATTTCGATCTCTCGCTCAATCCGGTCCAGAATCCCGTCGCGCACGTCAATCGGGGCCACTAGGATGTGGCTAAAGCTCTGCGGGCGCGCGTACCCCGTCAGGTAGTTAAACAACTGCAGCACGTCCTCGCCCACCTCGGGGTCGGACGTAAACAGCCCCAAATCCGTGTAAGTGCGGGCCGTGTTCGGGTTGAAGTTGCCCGTACCGATGTAGGTGTAGGTGCGTAGGCCGTCTTTCTCCTTGCGCACCACCACGCACAGCTTGGCGTGGACTTTCATATCCCGGAACCCATAGGTGACGTGCACGCCCGCGCGTTCCAGTGCCCGCGACCACACCAGGTTGTTGCTCTCGTCGAAGCGGGCCTTCAGTTCGACCATCGCGGCCACTTGCTTGCCCCGGTTGCTGGCCTCCAGCAAGCTCTCAACGATGGGCGAGGCCGACCCCACCCGGTACAACGTTTGCTTGATGCCGACAACTTTCGGGTCATTGGCTGCCGAAGCCACAAACGTCTCCACCGCGCGGAAGGAATCGTACGGCATGTGCAACAGCACGTCGCGCTCGCGGATGGTGTCAAAGAGCGTCTCCGCGCTGGTGGCCCACGCCGGGTTGTGGGGCGTCGCGGGGCGGTAGCGCAGGCGCGGGCGGTCCAGGCTGGCGATCTCCCACAGGCCGTCGAGGCCAATCAATCCCTCCACACGCAGCACGTCGCGTGGGTCTAGTTGCAGCCCTCGGCGCAGCACCTTAATCCAGGCTTCCGGCATGCCCTCCTCCACTTCCAGCAGCACCGGGTCGCCAAAGCGGCGCTTTTGCAGGGTCTGCTCCACCATCGAGATGAGGTCGCTGGCTTCCAGCTCTCGGATTTCGATGTCCGCGTCGCGGATGACTCGGAAGCGGTAGCTCGCCCGGATTTCCATGCCCGGGAACAGCGAGTCCAGGTGCTCGGCCAGCAGATCCTCCAGCCACACAAAGGTGCCCCGCAGCCCCGGCACCGGCACCAGGCGCGGCACCCCGTTGGGCACCTTTACGCGGGCCAAGCGCTCGCCACTTTCGTCGTGCAGCACCACCGCCAGGTTTAGGCTACGGTTACTGAGGAACGGGAACGACGCATTCGGCCACAGCACCAGCGGCGTGCAAAGGGGGAAGATCTCCCGCCGGAACCACTCCGCCAGCTTCTCCTGCACCGGTTCCTCCAGTTCAGTCGGGCGACGCAGGCGGATACGGCTGCGCTCTAGGCTGGCCCGAAACCCTTCCTCCCACAGCTTCGCCGCGCGGTCCCGCAGCGGCTTTACCGTCTCTAGGATGAGCTGCACTTGCTCCTCCGGGTTCAGGCCGTCCGGCGTTTCTTCGCTCAACCCCTGCTCAATCTGTTCGAAGTAGCCCGACACCCGGACCATGAAGAACTCGTCCAGGTTGCTCTCAAAAATGGCGAGGTACTTCAGCCGCTCCAAAAGGGGATGGCGGCGGTTTTCAGCCTCGGCCAGCACCCGCTCGTTGAATCGCAGCCAGCTCAGCTCACGATTGATATAGGCCGGGTCTTGCCCGGCGGCCGTGGTGTCAATCGTCGCCTCGCTCATCCTCGTCTTCCTTACGTCAGCACCGGGGTCAGGCGTCCCTCAAGCATTTCCGCGATGGCCCCTTCGCGCACGCCGTAGGCGCTCACCTCCATCGTGGTCACCGAGAGCCGCTCCATCAACGACCGGAACAGCACCGCCCCCGGCAACAAGGTTTCGGCCCGCTTGGGCTTCACTTGGTAGCGCTGGCTAATCAGGCTGGTGGTCAGGCGGCTGGTGTCCCACACCAGGTGGTCCAGTTCGCGCCAGTGTAGCTCGCGCTGGCCATCCGGGTGCATCGCTCGCCACAGACCACGCACCACCCCGCCGCAGCACAGCAGGCGCGGGGCAAAGGCGGGCAGATCCGCCCGGTCAAAAGCTTGCTGGATGGTGCGCTCGAGGTCCGAGAGCTGCGCCGGCGTGGAGGGGATGGTGAGGTTCACCCGCGCCATCAGCGCCCCCGTGCCCAGCGGCAACGACCACTCGCGGCCCATGCCGGCACCGTCGTATTCAGCCACCTGCAGGCTGCCACCCCCGGCCTCGGCAAACACCGCCGGCATCACGGGGTCCGAATCCAGCAGCGCCCCGCGCAGGCCCAGCTCGGCTTCGCGGCGCGGGTCAATGAGGTCGACCTGAATGCCCGTCTGCGCCTTAATCTGCGCCAGGAGTTCGTCGTGGTTGCGCGCCTTACGCATGGCCTCGGTGCCAAAAACGTAAAGCCCATCCGCGCCCAGCCGCTTGGCTTCGCTCTGGAACCGGCTAAGCACCTGAATCACCTGCCGGATGGCGTCCGGGCTAATCTCGCCGCGCCGCTGCACCATTTCGCCCAGGCTCAGCCACTCGCTGTCGTTCACCAGGCGGCGGAAGCGCTTCTTGCTGGCCATGGCCACCAGCAGGTGAATGGTGTTGCTCCCGATGTCGGCCGTCGCCAAAATTCGCGCCATGGGTTCCCCCCAGTCTATCCGAGCGCCGGATAGACTTCGGGCCATGAGCCAAGCCCTTCAACTCGCCGTGCTGTGGGCCGCCGAGCTCCACGCCGACCAGTGGCGCGATGGCAACCCGCCCGTGCCCTACCTCTGCCACCCGCTGGAAGTGCTGCAAACCCTGCGCTACGCCAACGTCACCGATGAAGCGATCCTCATCGCGGCGGTGCTCCACGATGTGGTTGAGCAGACCCCCGCCACCCTTGCGGATGTGCAGGCCCGCTTCGGCGACCGCGTGGCCGAACTGGTGGGCGAAGTCACCCGAGAGGAGCCCACCGCTGCAGAGACTGCGAACATGGACGCCGAGGAGATCTACGTGCTGCGCACCGACCGACTGATGGCGGAGATTGCCCGGATGTCGCCCAGCGCCCACGCCATCAAGCTCGCCGACCGGCTGAGCAACCTCCGCGAGGCCAAGCGCACCCGGCCCTTCCTCAAGTACGACCGGTACCTGAACCAAACCCGCCGCATGCTCGAGGTCATCCCGGAAAGCTCTCACCCGCGCCTGTGGCGAAAGCTACACCGCAAGGTCTACGGCTAGTCCCGCGTTGTCATGCCAATGGAATGCATTGCACTCCATTACCAGTTGCCTGCCCTTTGAGCGATGGGGCACACTAGCCCCATGTCTAATCTGGCAAGACTGAGCCTGATCGGCATGGCGACGGTGGCCCTGGCGGCCTCCGGTTCGGCCATCACCTGGCGGCACGATGTGGGCGACACCGCGTATCGCAACTTTGCCAACCAAGTCCCGCACAATTCGGTCGGTCGCGTTTTGGCCACGTCTTGGTTCGGTAGTGGCACGTATCTGGGCCAAGGCAATGGGTTCCACTGGGTGCTCACGGCGGGTCACGTCACCTCCGGCACCACCATCCAGAATGTCCGCTTCGGTTCGCAGACGATTGCGGCGGCCGGTAGCATTACCCACCCTGGCTACAATGCCAGTACCCTTGCTTTTGACCTCGGCTTGGTGCGCTTGAACTCGGCCCCCACCGGAGTGGCTCCGGTGCGCTTCACCACCTTCAGTAATCTCATCGGCCAGCGCGTCACCTTTGCCGGTTACGGCGGGAGCGGCCCGGGTAACAACAACGGCCTGATCTACGATAACAACAACCGCGCGGCCGAGAACATTGTGGACTTTTCCACTGGGAACGGGGGTAGCAAGTTCTGGTGGACGGTTTTCACGCACCCCAACACCGGGCAGGCCTTGCCGCTGGAAGGTTCGACCGCGGGTGGCGACAGTGGCGGCGGCATGTTCTGGCACGACGGCGCGGCTTGGCGCCTGGCCGGCCTGACCTCGTGGGGTACGGACAGCCTGTCCCGCTACGGCGACCAAGCCGCCTTTGTGGCCCTGCACGAGCACACCGCCTGGCTGGAACAGCAAACCGGGATCACGGCGGTGCCGGAACCGGCTTCGATGGTCGTCCTCGGGGCGGGCCTGCTGGCCCTGGCTCGCCGACGACGAAAGCCGCAAGCCTGAGTCTCGGCTTAGAGACAAAACCAAATCCCCCGGTGCCTGATTGGCTTCCGGGGGATTGTTTTGCTCCAGTCGTATCGCGGATCAGAGCGAAGCCTCTACATCCTTGAGAAGCATGTAGAGATGGAGCGGATTCGTGGGGCACTCAAGCATCCCAAACTTGACATAGAATGCCTTCGCCGCATCATCCTTGGCGTGAGTCATGACCGCCCGAACCCCCGCATCTCGAGACACCGACAAGCACCGCTTGAGAGCATCCTTAAACAGCCCCTGTCCAATGCCTTGCCCCTGATAGCTCAGGTCAACCGCGAAGCGGGCCATCAAGAGGATCGGGATCGGATGGCGCGCCAGCCCCTTGGCCATTCTTTCGGGGGCATCTCCAACCGCCACCGAACTCACGGCCAGGGAGTAGTAGCCCACCACTCGATTTCCGTCGAGTCCAACGAAGGTCCGCGCGCTACCGTTGGCCTGATTGGCTAAGGCATGTCGGACCAGGAATGTGTTGAGCGGCGCATTGCCACAATCGAACTCAAGAAAATCGTGGGACTTCGCCAGTAGAACTGGACCGGCGAAGCGGCTCAAGACTCAAAAACGCTCGGCCGAGTCAGAAGTTCACGAAGAGTAGCGATCTCGCGAGGAGGCTCTTCGAGCTTGGTCAATAGCCAGTCATATTCTTCCTTCCCAACTTCAACCAGGCGCTGGTCGGCAATAACCTCATCCGCAGCATCTAATGACTTGCTGAGAACGAACTGACTTACATTCATGTTCTGCAGGCGCGCCGCTTCAGCGAGCTTAGCCTTTTGCGCCGCTGATGCCCTGATGTTCAACTGCTCTGATTTGGGGGTCAGTGCCATAGATTTGCTCCCTGTTCCACTTTTACCATATTGTATAGACGTTGACTATACGCTTTAGGTTCCGAGGGATTCAGTTGGTCTACCGACCACCCAAGCCACTCAGCGTCACGCCCTCGATGAAGTAGCGCTGACTGAACGCAAACAGAGCCAATACCGGCGCCACCGATAGCGTGGTAAACGCCATCAGCAAGCCCGGCTCGCCCGCCCGCTGCCCCTGGAACAACTGCAACGCATACGCGATCGGCATGTTCTCCTGGCTGTTGATGTAAATCAGCGGCCCCATGAAGTTGTTCCACGCCCCCAAGAACGTCCAGATCGCCACCACGGTCAACGCCGGCTTCACCTGGGGCAACAGCACGCTCCAGAAGGTCTTGAGATAAGTGCAGCCGTCAATCTTGGCGGCGTCCTCCAGCTCAAACGGAATCTGCTGGAAGAACGAACGCAGCAAGAACACGTTGAACGCCGAGGCAAAGAACGTGGGCACCCACAGCGGGAGCAGCGTGTCAATCCAGCCCAGTTGCCGGTAGATAAGGAACGTGGGGAGCAGGGTCACCGCCGCCGGCAGCATCATCGTGGCCAGCAAGACCTTGAAGAGCATCTCGCGTCCCGGGAACTTCAACCGGCTAAACCCATAGGCCACCACCGAGCACGACAGCACCGTGCCCACTACGCTCAGCACCACCAGAATGAGGGTGTTCTTGAGATAAACGAGGCCGTTGTTGGCTTCGGGCGGCAAGAATTCCAGCGAGTCGCGGTAGTTCTCCCACCGCATGCCCGGCGTGCGCACCGGCTCCACTTCGGCGCGCGGCACCACCTTCACCTCCCCCTTACGCTCATGGGGCGTTAGGATGGAAACGCGGCGGCGTCCGTCCGGCAAGTCTTCCACCACCATACCGGTGAGCTTCAGATCTCCTTCCTTCAGGGTCACCAGCGGGGCCTCGCTGGGCACCTGCTTCATCTGGTCCGGCGTCGCCTCAAAGGTGTAGCCACTCAAGTACATGGGCCGCGTAATGCGGTAGAGATGCTTGCCCCCGGGCGCCTCGGCGTCGCGCACGGCCTTCACTGTTTTGCCTTGATACTGGCCTTCAAAGACCGGATTCTTGGGGTCCATATAGGGCACGGTTTGCGTACGGAGCGGAATCCACACCAGGCCCTCGGTGGTGGCGATGTCGCGGTCTTCCTTGACACTGGTGATCAGTAGCCAAGCCAGCGGCAACATAAACACCACCGCCCCCACAAACAGCACCACTTGCGTCAGGAATCGGCGTGCCCGGTCGTGGCTTTCGGCGCTGCGCGCCACCCAGCCCATCACGGCGGTGGTGCCCAGGGTCACGGCAATGATGAAACCCAGGGTCGGAGCCGAGAGTGTCATCCACCCGGTCAACCACCGGAACGGATGCTTGAACGTCATTATCCAGGCCACGCACGCCCCGGCAATGGCCAGGCTAATCAACGCACTCATCCCGCGTCGTCGCTGTTCCTCGGGCGTAATGCCCGTGAAGGCCCCGGTTCCGTGGCTCGCCGCCGCTACCGCGCAAATGAGCACCACCCAGCCCAGCGGGTGCATGTCGGGCCAGGCCAAGGGCAGGGCCACGCCCTTGCCGCCGCCCGTGAAGACGTGAGCCACGGCAAACAAGCCAATGGCCGAGAGCCCGGTGAGAGCCGCGCGCCGCAGCGGCCAGGCCGCCCGGGATTCGCGCCCCGCCGAGATGGCCCGCACCAGGTGGTAGATCCCCATGGCCAAGACCACCCAGCCAATCCAGTGGGCCAGGCTGCCCATGACGAACAAGAGCTCCTTCGGCATCAGTCGGCCACCTCGTTGTACACAAACTTCTTACTAAGCCGAAGCTGGGCCAGGGTCAAAACGAGAATCACCAAGAACACCAGCCACGCCAGCGCCGAGGCGAACCCCATCTTGAAGTAGTTAAACCCGTTGACGAACAGGTGTAGCACCGGCGTAAGGAGCGAGTCACTCGGCCCGGCCGAACCGGTGGTGCCCCGGAACACGTACACCCGGTCAAACTCTTGCATGGCCCCAATCACGCCCATCACCGAGTTAAAGAGCAAAATCGGGGAGAGCATGGGCAGCGTAATCCCGAAGAACTGCCGGTTGGGCGAGGCCCCGTCAATGCTGGCCGCTTCGTAAAGCGTCGGGGAGATCCCCTTAAGGCCCGCCAGCCACAAGATCATGCCGCCCCCGGCTCCCCACAGGCCCATCACAATCAGGCCGGGTTTGCTCCATTCAGCCACCGTCAGCCACCCGGGCGGGTTCACGCCCAGCCAAGGTTGCAGGGTGTTACTCCACGCAAAGTTGATCAAGCCTTTGGCGGCGTCGGGGTTCATGATCCACCCCCAAAGCGTGGCCGTGGCAATCACGGGCAGGATCGACGGAAGGTAGTAGATCGCCCGGTAGGTGCGGATGCCCATCGAAGCGCGGTTCAGCAAGAGCGCAATCGCCAGTCCGGTCAGCAAGCCCAGCGGCACGCCAATTCCGGCGAGATAGAGCACGTTCCCGAACGCCTTCAGCACATTATCGCGCTCTTCGCCCACTAGCAGTCGGTAGTTGTCCAGCCCCACCCACCGGGCCTCGCTGAGCACGTTGTATTGCGTAAACGAGAACACCAACGAGGCCAACATGGGGCCGAGCGTGAAGATGAGGAACCCGATCAGCCAGGGGGAAATCAGGATGTAACCCCACGCCGTTTCGTAGCGCCCCATGCGCCCCATCGGCATCCGCCGGATGCGGACGTAGGCCAGCGCCGCACCCACCAAGAGCAGGCCGAGGCCAAAGAACATCGGCAGTTTTAGGTCCGCCGTAGGCAACGAATCGTAGCGGTAGTGCGCATCTAATTCGCGCTGCACCACCCGCTGGCCATCCTGCAGTGCCTCGGCGGGAGTCTTCTCCTTGCGGCTGGCAAACTCAATCGCGCGGACGTGTTCATCCCACAGGATCTGCCCCACAAAGGTCGGCGGGCGTACCCGGCCGTACTCGGACATATCCACGTGCATCTTAAGCGCGGCGGCAAAGGTCGGCACCGCCGGTTTGAACTCGGCGTAGCTCTGGACGTTGGTTTCGCGGTGCGCCTTGATGCGCGGGATGAAGTCGCGGCCCCGGGAGATATCCCAGTTCCGTTGCGCCCGAGTTTCCAGCATCCGGCCCTCCAGGCTCGTGCTGAACTTGATGAACTCCCACGCGCCCTCGGCGTTCTTTGCGCCAGCCGGGATGGCATAGCGGAAGCCCCCGATCCAGGTAATAAACGTTTCCTTCTCGTCGGTAAATCGGCCCCGCTTGTAGAAACGGTCATCCGGCACCGGCGGCGGCGCCACCCCAAAATCGAGGTCGGGCGCGTACCGGCTCATGTTGTTAAGAATCCAGTCGCCGTCCACCTTCATCACCACTTTGCCGAGGTTGAAGGGGTCGTTTTCGGCCCCTACAAAGCCCGAGGTAAAGCGGTTGGCGTTGTCATAGCCGCCCAGGAGTTCGTAACCCTTGACCATAAAGTCCAGGGCCTCCACCGCTTCCGGCGAGTTCAAGGTGCAGGTGCGCCCGTCGGGACTCATGAACTGCGCGTTGTTTTGGAAGGCAAAAAGATACAGCCACGTGTTGCCAAAGTTCGGCACCCACCCGGCGCGCTTCAGCGTGCCGTCCGGGTTTTTCTCGGTCAGCACCTTGCTGTAGGCCAGCACCTCGCTCCAGGTGCGGGGAGGCCGGTCGGGGTCCAGCCCGGCGGCGCGAAGATCGGCAGCCTTCTCCCGGAAAACCGCCTTGTTGTAATACATGATGCGGTCATCCGCCTCCGTGGGGATGCCGTAAACCTTGCCTTCGTACTGGGCCTCCTCCCAGGCCGCCGGGTAGTACTGGTCGGGGGTCGGCGTGAGTGGGTCTCTCCCTCGGTCGCGCTCGATGAGGTCGTCCAGGGGCATGAAGGCGCCTCGGCTGGCCCAGTCGCTCAGCGTAAATCGGTCTTGGCGGATGATGTCGGGCGACACCCCGCCCACAATGCTGGTGAGCAGCTTTTGGGGGTTCATCTCCCCCGCTCCCATGCTCAGGAGCTTCACTTGGTACTGCGGGTTGCGGCGCTCAAACTCGCGCACCACCGCATCTATGCCCTTGCTATCCGGGCCGGGGGCCAAGCCCCACACCACGATCGGCGTGCGTTCGGCGGCCATCGTCAAGGAGGCCAGCATGGCCAATCCGAGGCCCCAGAGCGCGCGCGCGAATCGCATGGATGTGAATACCTTTGGGAGAAAACGAACGGACTCCCCCGCAAAAGAAAGAGTCCGTTCGGTGTCGGTACAGTTTACTGGCCTTGGCCAGCGCCCTGCTGTTGTTCGTATTGAGCTCGGGCGGCGGCTTCACCCCCCGGCGCACCCTGGCCCTGCATGTACGAGTTGCCCAGTTGCTTCCGTTTGCTTTTCAGCCAGTTCCTTTTCTTGCGGTGTCATTTGGCCGTTGCCGCCTGACATCATCCACACGCCGCCAATGACGCCGAGGCCCACGACGATGAGAACGGGAACGGCCCAACCGGGAAGTTCAGCTTTCATGACTTACTCGCCCGGGAGTCGGCAAACGCCGTCGGCCGGGTTCCAGCCCGCGTCCAGACAGGAGATGCCCTGGTCCCAATGCTGCCGGCGGGGTGCCCACCCACCAGGCGGCCTTTT
>CAZVHE010000039.1:20393-20976 GCA_964627705.1 uncultured Chthonomonas sp. | reverse complement strand
GCAGCACGCGGCGCAGCGCGTTGCCCAGCGTCAGGCCGAAGCCGCGCTCGAGCGGTTCGGCGACGACCGTGGCGACGCGATCGGGATCGTCACCCGGCTGGATGTCGAGCTTGCTCGGCTTGATCAGTTCCTGCCAGTTCTTCTGAAGCACGGTTCCACCTCGGTTGCCATCGTGTTGGACACGCCCGCGGGGTCCCGTCGCTCCAATGCCGTGGCGGCCGCGATGGCTGCGGCCGCCTGTCCCGGATGCGACGGGAGTTCCCGCGGGAGCGGGTAGCGTGACGTGTTAGACGCGGCGCTTCTTGGGCGGGCGGCAACCGTTGTGCGGCAGCGGCGTAATGTCGCGGATCGTCTTGACTTCCAAGCCGTTCGCATTCAGGCTGCGGATGGCCGTTTCGCGACCGCTACCCGGGCCGGAGATGTAGACATCAACCGAAGCCATGCCGTGCTCCTTGGCCTTCTTGCAGCAGCTTTCAGCGCTGAGCTGAGCGGCAAACGGGGTGCCCTTGCGGCTGCCCTTGAAACCCACGTGGCCGGCACTGGCCCAGCAGAGCACGTTGCCCTGCGGGTCGGTGATGGACAC
>CAZVHE010000039.1:15426-20368 GCA_964627705.1 uncultured Chthonomonas sp. | reverse complement strand
TCGGCCGTGGGCGACCTGACGTCGCTCCTTCTGCTTGCCTCGGGTTGTGGTCTTGCGTGCCATGGTTCGTTCTTACTTCTTGGCCTTCTTCTTGCCGGCAACGGTCTTGGCCTTACCCTTGCGAGTGCGGGCGTTGCGGCGAGTGTTCTGACCACGCGTCGGCAAGCCGCGGCGATGGCGCAGGCCACGGTAGCTACCGATTTCGATCAGTCGTCGAATGTTCGAGAAGATTTCGCGGCGCAGGTCCCCTTCCACCTGGTAGTTGTCATCCAGGGTTTGTCGGATGGCACCAATCTGGTCATCCGAAAGGTCGCGAACCTTGGTCCGAGGATCAATACCGGTCTTTTCCAAGATCTCGGTCGCCACTTTCGGGCCAACGCCAAAAATGCTCTGAATGCTGTAATAAACAGCCTTGTCTCGCGGGAGGTCTACACCAGCAATACGCGCCATCTTTCTCTAGTTCCTTGGTTTCTTCCTTTAGCCTTGTCGTTGCTTGTGCTTGGGGTTCTCACAGATCACCCGGACGACACCCGCCCTTTTGATCACCTTGCACTTTTCGCAAATTTTCTTTACACTCGCTCGAACTTTCATCGCGCTCACCTTGACCTGTCTTGCTAGGCCGGGCGACTTTTTGATAGCTTCCCACGTCCTGAAAGGCGCGCGAGGCTCTATCACGTTCGCATTTGCCTCACTTGGAGGCTAACGCGAACGCAAACTATACCGGTCGTCGAACCTCTATCTCTAGGGCTTCGGCGACAAAGCGGGGCCATCGGCCCGGTCAAGTCCGCACATTCTTTGGCGCAACGTCCCACCGGCGGCGGGACCCTACGTCAGTCGTTGTAGCGGAAAACGATCCGACCCCGTTCCGGGTCGTAAGGCGTGATTTCAACTTTCACACGGTCGCCTTCCATCAATCGGATCCAGTGGCGCCGCATTTTGCCGCTAATCGTGCAAAGAATTTCGCTCTCCGTCTCTAGCAGCATCACTCTGAACTGGGTATTCGGGAGATTCTCCACGATCTTGGCGTCAAGGGTAATGACGGATTCCTTGTTGGGGTCCGTTTTCTCCTTGTAGGTAAAGGGGCGACGTCGTCGGGCCATAGCTTATAGAGGGTTGGCTTCGTCCGCCGTCAACAGCACCGGACCGTCCGGCGTGATGGCGACAGTGTGTTCGAAGTGTGCGGAGAGTGTACCGTCCTTCGTGACGAGCGTCCAGTCATCCGGCAAGGTGACGACCTCGGGGCGGCCGGCATTCACCATGGGCTCAATGCAGATCGTCATGCCGTTGCGCAAGCGCTCCCCGCGCCCCGCCCGGCCAAAGTTAGGCACGCTGGGCTCTTCGTGCAGCTTCTTCCCGATGCCGTGACCGACCAGGTCGGTCACGATGCTGTAGCCCGCGCCTTCCACGTACTTCTGAATCTTCTGGCTGATGTCGCCCACCCGGTTGCCCTCGCGCGCCTGGGCGATCCCCTGGAACAGCGACTCCCGCGTGATGTTGAGCAGGCGTTGCGCCTCGCGGCTGATCTCGCCCACGGGGAAGGTCCACGCACTATCCGTGTGGAACCCCTTGTAGAACACGCCAAAGTCCAGGCCGATGATGTCGCCTTCTTGCAGAATGCGGTCATCGGGGATGCCGTGCACTACCACCTCGTTCACGCTGATGCACGCGGCGGCGGGGAAGCCCCGGTAACCGAGGAAACTGGGCTCCGCACCATGTGCGCGGATCGTCTTGAGGGCGAGATCATCGAGCTCGCGGGGCGTGGTTCGGCCCGGGCGGATCGCCGAGCTAACCTCTCGCATGGTGGTGGCCAAAATCCGACCGCCCTCGCGCATAATGTCGAGTTCGCTCTTGGTCTTGATCGTAATCACGAAAGGCCCTCTACGATTTCCCGGTAGACCTCTTCGGCTTCGTGCGTGGCATCCACGTGGCGCAGTATGCCGCGCTCCTCGTAAAACTGTACGAGGGGAGAAGTCTGCTCGTTGAACACCACCAAGCGCTGCCGGATGGTATCGGGCTGGTCGTCCGCGCGCACAAACAGCGGGCTGTTGCACA
The DNA here is from genome assembly GCA_964627705.1 of uncultured Chthonomonas sp. Classification (GTDB taxonomy): domain Bacteria; phylum Armatimonadota; class Fimbriimonadia; order Fimbriimonadales; family Fimbriimonadaceae; genus JAHBTC01. The sequence goes on along the minus strand of CAZVHE010000039.1, from coordinate 18,316 downwards.
CGTCGCACAGGCCATCCCGCTTGGGCGGCTTGTTGGTGCGATGATAGAGGGCGCCGCACTTGGTGCAGCCCATGCGGCCGCTCAAACGGCGAATGAGAACGTCCTCGGAGACCTCGAGCGAGATCACCCGCTGAATCGGCATCTCCGCCTGGGTGAGTTCGAGTTCCAGCGCTTCGGCCTGCCGAATCGTGCGCGGGAATCCGTCCAAGACAAACCCCTTTTTACGGGCTTCATCCGAGCGGATCCGCTTCAGCATCATCTGAATGGTGACCCCGTTGGGCACCAGTTCGCCGCGATCAATGTAACTCTTGGCGAGTTGGCCGAGGTCGGTTTCGGCCTCAATTTCCGCGCGGAAGATGACCCCACTGCTGAGAGTGCGAACACCCAAGCGCTCTTCAATGAGAGCCGCTTGGGTGCCTTTGCCTACGCCCGGAGGGCCGATCAAAATCAATCGGATCGGCAAACCGGGTTAGCCTCCGCCGTACTGCTTGGTGATCAGGTTGGCTTCGATCTGGCGCATGGTTTCCAGCGCCACGCTCACCATGATGAGGAGCGAGGTGCCCCCAATCATGCCAATGCTCGGGATTTTCACGAACAGCGGGAAGACGTACTGGCTCAGCGCGGCAATCGAAAGGAACAGAGCCCCCACAAAGGTCACGCGTGTGATGACGCCGTTGAGGAAGTCCTTGGTCTGCTTACCGGGACGAATGCCCGGCACATACGAACCGGCCCGCTTAAGGTTGTTGGCGATGTCCTCCACGTTGTAGATCATGGCGTTCCACACAAAGGTAAAGCCGAAGATCAATAGCATGTAGAGCAGCGCGCCGACGTAACCTTGCCAGCGGCTGAAGTCCGGCGCCATGAAGGCCCCAATGTTGCCGAGGGCATCGTGCATGGACGAGCCGGCCGGGAACATCTGCTGGAACTGGTACGGCATGTAAATCAGGGCCACCGCAAAGATGACCGGGATCACACCCGCCATATTCACCGAGATGGGCAAGTAGCTAGTGCCACCGCCCTTGGCCTGCGTGCCAAAGTTCCGCCGCATATGCTGCACCGGGATGCGCCGCTGCGCCGTGGTGAAGAGCACCACGAAGTACGTCACCGCCAGGAACAGCGCCAGCACGATCACCAACTGCCACCATTGCACCAGCACGCCGTAGTTGCGCTGGATTTGCTCCACCAGGCTCGGCATAGAGATGATAATCCCTGCGAAAATGAGCAAGGAAACCCCGTTGCCAATGCCTTTTTCGCTCGCTTGTTCACCCAGCCACAGCAAGAGGAACGAACCGGCGGTCCAGAAGACGGCCACCGTAACGTACTGCTGGGCTGAAGGCGTAATGGCCAGGGGCCTCGCGATGAGCTGGAAAATCCCGATGGACTGGAACACGCCCAGGATCAACGCCAGGGCGCGCGTACGGCGGTTCTGCTGCTTGCGGGCGTATTCGCCGCCTTCTTGCAGCTCCATCTTCCACGCCGGGTTGGCGTAGGTGAGCACCTGCATGATGATGCTGGCCGAAATGTAAGGGCCAAGGCCCAAGGCCAGGATGGAGAGACGCTTAAACGCCCCGCCCCCGATCGAGTTCATCAGGCCGAGGAACGAGTTATCGTTCACCAGCTTTTCCAACATGGCCGGTTGCACGCCCGGAATGGGCACCACCACGTGGATGCAGAGTGCGTAAACCGCAAAGATGATGAGGACGAAGGTGATTCGTCCTCTTAATTCCTCATCGGCCCAAGCGAGCCGAAGGGTTTCCGTGAGTGAACGTTGCGGGGCGCCGGGCGCGCCCATTGGCCCCCCAACCGCGCCCCCCAAGCTCACAGAGTGACCGCCTCGCCGCCCGCGGCTTCAATCGCGGCCTTGGCCGTGGCACTGAACTTGTGCGCGGTGACCTTGAGCTTCTTGCTCAAAGTGCCAAAGCCCAGGATCTTCACGCCGTCCATCATGCCTCCAATCACACCCTTGGCCAGCAAGGCCTCGGCGGTGACTTCAGCACCCTTATCGAAGTGCTTCTCAAGGTCATCAAGATTGACGATCGCGTATTCCTTGTGATTGACGTTGCGGAAGCCCTTCTTGACCGGAAGTCGGCGGTGGATCGGAGTCTGACCACCTTCAAACCAGGGACTGATTTGTCGGCGAGCCTTCTGACCCTTGGTGCCACGCGTACAGGTCTTGCCCATGCCGCTGCCGATGCCACGTCCAACGCGGCGTCGGCGCTTGGTGCTGCCCGGATTCGGGCTCATTTCGTGCAACATTTACTTCGCTTCCTCCTCGGATTTCTTGGCGCGAGCGCGCTTCGGCTTGGCCTCCGCTTCGGCTTCGGCCGGAGCCGCTTCCTTCTTAGCGGGAGCCTTCTTGGCCGTTTCCTTCTTGTCCGCTGGCTTGGCTTCGGCCGCCGGGGCGGCACCTTCCAGCTTGCCGAAGCGGCGGCGGCGGCGAACCTTGGTCACGCCTTCCACTTCTTCGACTTCCAGCAGGTGCTTGACCTGGTGGATCATGCCGCGAATCACCGGCGTGTCTTCTTGGTACACAAAGCGACCCGTCTTGTTCAGGCCCAGCGCCTTCACGGTGCGCAGGTTCTTCGGCACGGCACCAATCGTGCTCTTCTTCAGGGTGATCTTAAGCATGGTCAGCCTCCTCCTTTCGGGCGCGCTCTAGCCAGGGCACCAATTCCTTGGTGTCCTTGCCTCGGCGCTGGGCGGCGGCTTCCGGCTTGGCCAGTTCCTTGAACGCCTTGACCGTGGCGTAGGCCACGTTCACGTTGTTCCGGCTACCAAGACACTTCGCCAGCACGTCGTGCACACCCGCCGCTTCCAGGCACTGGCGCACAGCGGAACCGGCCTTAACCCCGGTACCGGGCGCGGCTGGTCGCAGGACGTCCGTCGAGCT
>CAZVHE010000039.1:13947-15400 GCA_964627705.1 uncultured Chthonomonas sp. | reverse complement strand
GTGGCCGATCATTTCGATCTTGAACATATCCTTGCGCGCGGCGTCTTCGGCCTTGCGGATGGCATCGGGGATGCTGCGGGCCTTCCCAAGCCCGAGCCCAATGCTGCCCTTGTTGTCGCCCACAACCACGAGGATCGACCAAGACATCGTCTTGCCACCCTTGTTGGTCTTGGACACCTTGTTGGACCGAACGACGCGAACGTCGAGTTGCGGCCCTTCGGCATTACGATTACTGGGGGCTCGACGCCCAACCAAACGAGGTCCACGTGCCATGGTTTAGAACTCCAAACCCGCGGCGCGGGCTCCTTCGGCAACCTTCGCAATGCGTCCTTGATAGCGGAAACCGCCACGGTCGAAAACGACCGCCTTGATGCCCGCCGCCTTGGCGCGCTCGGCAACCTTCTTGCCAACCGCCAGGGCGCCGTCTTGCGTGGAGCCTTTGTCACTGCCCGGTTCCACACTGCCCGCCGCAGCGAGCGTGTGACCGGTCGTATCGTCAATGATTTGCGCGTAGATGTGCTTGCTGCTGCGGAAAACGCAGAGGCGCGGCCGTTCGGCGGTGCCCTTTACCTTCTTCCGCACGCGGCCATGACGTGCAACGCGCGAGTCGGATCTTGTGGTCTTCGCCATTACTTCGTCGCCCTCTTACCTTGTCGCAACCGCACCACTTCGCCCTTGTAGCGCACGCCCTTGCCCTTGTACGGGTCCGGCTTGCGCGCCTTGCGAATGTCCGCGGCCATTTGGCCAACCTTGGCCTTGTCAATGCCCTTCACGATAATCGTCGTGACCTTCTTCTTGTCGTCCACGACCAGTTCGTATTCAATGCCGTCCGTCGGTTCAATGTTCACCGGGTGGCTGTAGCCCAGGTTCAGCGTCAGGCCCTTGCCGGCCTGCGTCGCGCGGTAACCCACGCCGTGGATCTCCAGCGACTTGGTGTGACCTTCGCTCACCCCCGCCACCATATTGGCGATGAGGGTGCGCGTGAGACCGTGCTGAGATCGGTTGAGGCGGTGGTTGTCCGGGCGGCTCACCGTCACGGTGTTGCCATCCACGGCCACGGTGATCGAATCGGCCACCTTCTGATGAAGCTCGCCCTTCGGACCCTTGACCTTGACCACATTGTCCACGACTTCCACGGTCACATTGCCCGGGAAGACGATCGGCTTAATTCCAATTCGTGACATGTGCGTGACTCCTTACCAAACTTCGCCGAGGACCTCGCCCCCGACTTTGCGTCGTCGCGCCTCGCGGTCGGTCATCACGCCCAGCGGGGTGGTGATGATGCGCGTGGCCAAGCCGCTACGAATCGGGCGAAGATCCTTCGAACCCTTATAAACGCGCAGACCGGGCGTGCTCACGCGGCGCAGTTGATGAATCATGGGTCGGCGGCGCTGGTCGTACTTCAGCTTGATGCGGATGACAGGGAACTTCGTTTCCTGCACCACCTCCCAGC
>CAZVHE010000039.1:13587-13920 GCA_964627705.1 uncultured Chthonomonas sp. | reverse complement strand
TTTAATCTTGCTCATCGGAACGTCCACCGTGGTGTGCCGGGCAACCAGCCCGTTGCGCACCCGCGCGAACATATCCGCAATCGGATCGCTATGCATCGTGTTGGCTCCTTACCAGCTGGACTTCACCACGCCCGGAAGGTTGCCCTTGTGAGCGTTTTCGCGCAGGCAGATCCGGCAGATGCCGAAGTATCGGAAGTAACCGTGCGGTCGGCCACACAGGTTGCAACGGTTGTATCCGCGCGTGCTGAACTTGGGCCGCCGCTTCGCTTTTTCAATGAGTGCTTTTTTAGCCATGTTTGTCCCGCCGTTCCCAGGCCGGTTTGCCGCGCACCG
>CAZVHE010000039.1:2276-13568 GCA_964627705.1 uncultured Chthonomonas sp. | reverse complement strand
CTGTGCGCAGGACCCACAACCAAGCCACAGGCGAGTTGACACCTCGCCTGTGGCTTGGTTGTGGGTCCTGCGCACAGTAGAACTCGCGCTCGCTCGCGCACAGGGAACGGAAAGATACCTCTTTCCTTCCTTTTCCCTCGGTGGAACTAGGATTCCGCCCCGTTCCACCGGGACTTACGACGGGTTCCCCTTACCCTGCGAATCGTTTGACCAGGCCCAGAACGTCACGGAACGCCCCGTGGTCCGCCCCGCCCATGGCTTCGTAGACCACGCTCTCGGTGTGCGTGATGACCGCGCCGATGTCGCGCAGGCGCTGCATGGCCACTGTGTGCATCCCGGCACTCCGGGCGCTGATGGCGTCCTCGGCGAGGAAGACGTCGTATTCGGACCCCAGCAGGTCCACCGCCGTCTGCGTCACGCAGATGTGGCTCTCAATGCCGACCAGCACCACTTGGTTGCGCTGAGTCGCTTCGAGTTGCTCCACAAAGGCCTCCGCCCCGGCCGCGCTGAACGCCATTTTGCCAACGATGGGCTGGCTCACGAGCGGGGCAACCACCTCGTGGGTGCCGCCCATGCGCTCGGGATACTGCTCGGTGGCCAACACGGGGATGTTCAAGAGCTTTGCGGCTTCAAGAAGGAACTGCGTGCGGTGAACCACCCGGTCGGCTTCGTGAATCGCCGCCAAAAAGGTCGGCTGCTCATCAATGACCACGATGACGGTGTCTTCGGCGTGAATCTTCATGCGTGTTCCTTACAGGGCGGGCTTGATGGTGCCGCGCACCTCGCCAAACCCGATGCGATAGCCGTCGCCCTGGGCGTAAGCCGTCATGATGACCGTGTCGCCATCGTGCAAGAACGTGCGGCGCTCGTTGGTCTCTTCCATCGTCAACGGTCGCTCGCCCTTCCAGGTGAGCTCCAACAAAGAACCAAAGGAATCCGGCGTCTCCCCGCTGATCGTGCCCGTAGCGTACAGGTCGCCTAGTTCCACCGGGGTGCCGTTGCTCGTCTGGTGGGCAAGCTGCTGGGCGATGGACCAATACAGGTTGCTCATGTTGCTCCGGCAGATCACCTGCGGGGTCTTCATACTGCCCGTTTTGAGGCTGACTTCAAGGTGCACGTCAAAGTGCGGCTTGCCCTTCTGGCGCAGATAGGGCAGTGGCTCGGGGTCTTGCGCCATGCCTTCGATGCGGAACGGCTCCAGGGCGTCCAGGGTCACAATCCACGGCGACACGCTGGTAGCAAACGACTTGGACAGGAACGGGCCGAGTGGCTGGTATTCCCATCGCTGCACGTCGCGGGCGCTCCAGTCATTGACAATGACGAGGCCCAGAATGTGCTCCTCAGCCTGCGTGGTGGGGATACGGCGGCCCATATCCACCCCGCTACCCACGTAGAAGCCCATTTCGAGTTCAAAGTCCAGTTCGCGGCAGGGGCCCCACTCGGGGGCATCAGCGTCGGCGGCCTTGATTTGGCCCTTGGGGCGGATGATCGGCGTACCCGAGGCCACCACCGTGTTGGCGCGGCCGTTGTAGCCAATCGGCACCCAACGGTAGTTGGGGAGAAGCGGGTCGCCTTGCGGACGGAACATCTGCCCCACATTGCGGGCGTGGTGGATGCCACTGTAGAAGTCCACAAATGCCATTGGCGGGATCGGCACCTGCAGGTTTGCTTTCTCTAGCGGGATCAACGCCCGCTTTTGCAGCTTCTCCCGGGTGCGCAGGGCATCGTGGTCGTGCCGGAGCAGATTGAAGACCACCTGACGCAGGTAGCTCAGTTTCTCTCGGTCCATGTCAATGAACGACTCCAGGACCGGAAACTCGCTGTCGTCAATCAGCCCGGCTTCGCTCAGCACCAGCAGGTCCAGCGCATAAGGTCCAATCGCGGCGACCATCGTCTCGCCCTGGCCCTTGATGTCGGCGAGGCCGAAGGGGATGTTCTGGATCGGGAACGGGCTGTCGGCCGGGATATCAATCCAGGATTTCGCGCTGGCGGGGATGGAGAAAGTCTTCATGAGTTGTGCTTGAGAAAGGCCGCGAGGCCGTCGCGGGGTTCGGCCACGCTGCAGGAGCCGAATCCACCAAAGATCGATCGAAAATCGTGGGCCGCGCTTTCGTCCAGGGTCATGCCGCCGAGGTTGAAGCCCCCCGCACCATCGCGCACATCATCCGCGAGCAAGAGGTCGTGGACTTCGCGGGTGCTGAGGTCTTCGCTACGGGCCAGGGCGGCCGCGCCCAGCGCATTCAGGAACCCAAAGCGGGTCACGCCCAGTGCTTCATCCACGTGCGTTATCGGGTCGTGCAGGCCAGCGGTGAGCTTAAAAGGCAGGTCCAGGCTAGTAGCGGTGTGGAGGAATATTGCCAGCCCCTCCGAGCTCGGGAACTCGGCGGCTGTCACGCCCCCAGTGCGGGCTTTGAACCCCGTATCTTCCCAGATGCTGGCAGCCTCGCTCATCAGGTCGGCGAGGTCGTCGCCCCACCCAAGTTCAAAGTAAACCTGCGTTCCGGCGAGATCGTCGGCGCGCTTCTTCATCACGCTCAGGGCTTCCCTGAGAGCGGCTTCACTCGGCGGAATGGCAAGCTCAAGGGTCTCCGGCTGGCCCTCGTCCTCGGCCAGGGCTGCGAGATCGTCAATGATCGCGTTCAGCTGCCCGCGGAGGCCTTCGGCGGCCGGGCGTGCGACAATCGCGAGCGGCCACTCCCGCATCGATCCTTGCAACTCGCCGAGCTGCGGGGCCTTGACGATAAAGCGCCGAGTCCAGAACCGGTCCGGGCTACCCATGATGGCCTGAAATTCGGCGGACGCATCCTCGAGGCTCAGGGAGGCAGGGGGGAACTGACCGGCATAGTCAATCACTTCGTGGAGCAATGCGCGGAGGGCCGGACTCATTAGGCCAGTTTAGCAGGGTCACCCGGCACCCTCTGCGCCCCGGCGTGTATCCTAAACGTGGCGGTCAGCGTGGATCGCTCTCCTTTCGAGAGGAAAGAGACCATGACTCCCCTACGAGTAATTATTGCGGACGACGATCCGATCATCCGGTTGGACGTGAAGCAGATGCTTCACAAGCTGGGATTCGAAGTGGTGGCCGAGGCTGAAGACGGGGCTGTCGCCGTCGACCTGGCCCGCCGGCTGGAACCCGACGTGGTGGTGCTAGACGTGAAGATGCCCGTGAAAGACGGCATTGACGCGGCCCGCGAGATCACCGACGAAGGCATTGCCCCCACCGTGCTGCTGACGGCCTACAGTGACCAAGAACTGATTGTCCGGGCCCAAGAGGCCGGTGTGTATGGCTATCTGGTCAAACCCTTTAACCCCAGCCACCTCGCGCCGGCGATTCAGGTGGCCCGTAGCCGATTTGAAACCAACCAGCAGCTGAACAAGGAAGTCGCCGACCTTCGCGACCGGATTGAAACCCGTAAGCTGGTGGAGCGCGCCAAGGGTGTCCTGATGGCCGACCGGGGCCTGAGCGAGGATGAGGCTTACCGCCGTATTCAACAGCAGAGCATGAACGCCCGGAAGTCCATGCGCGAAGTGGCGGAAGCGATTCTGCTGGCGCGCGGCGTGTCAGACTAAGGGGTATGCCCGAGCGCCTGGCCGCACCCTGGCGATTTGAGTATGTGAGCACCGCCGATGCGCAGGCCCAAGGCGGGTGCATCTTTGTGGATCTGCCCGCGCAATCGGACGACCGGAAGAACCTGATCTTGTACCGGGGGCGGACGGCCTTCGTGATGCTCAACGCCTTCCCGTACACCAGCGGTCACCTGATGGTGGCGCCCTACAAGCACACCGCCCGCATGGACGAGTTGGACGACGCGGAACTGCTGGAAATCAACCAGCTTATCGCCCGGGCAATGCGCTGGATCGAGGCAGTTTATAAGCCCGAGGGCTTCAACGTGGGCGTCAATTTGGGGCAGGCGGGCGGGGCGGGCATCCCCACCCATCTCCACTGGCACATCGTGCCGCGCTGGCGGGGCGACACCAACTTCATGACCACGGTGGCCGACGTGCGCGTGATTCCGCAGAGCCTGGAATCGGCCTACGACCACCTGAAGGCGGCGGTGGATGCGGATGATCCCGGCGCTTGACGAACTGCAGGCGGCGGCCTCGGGGTGCACGGCCTGCCCCCTGAGCGAACGCCGTACGAATGTGGTCTTCGGGAAGGGGGATCCGGGCTCGCCCCTGGTGCTGGTGGGGGAAGGCCCCGGCGCCGACGAAGACCGCACGGGCATCCCCTTTGTGGGGCGGGCCGGGCAACTGCTGGACAAAGCCATTGCCGAGGCCGGGCTGGCCACCGAGGCCGTTTACATCTGCAACACGGTGAAGTGCCGCGCTTGCGACTGGCGGGACGGCAAGGCGTACAACCGGCCGCCCACCGATGAGGAGACGCAAGCCTGCCGCCAGTGGCTACTGCCGCAATTAAGTTTGATTGCGCCGACGATGGTGCTGTGCATTGGCGCGCCGAGCGCAAAGAACTTGATCAAGGCCGACTTCAAAATCACCAAGGAGCGGGGGGTGGTGTTTCCTTCGGCTTATGCTCGGGCGACCATGGCGACCCTGCACCCGGCGTACATTTTGCGGCAGAGCAGTGCCACCCACGACGGCGGATATAGCCTGCTGGTGGATGACATCGCCAAGGCGTGGCGACTGGCCTGCGAACTGCGCGCGGCGGGCAAAACGACCCCAAAGCTGAGCTTGCCGAAGGTGGAGGCGTGACCCTCTCTGATCTTGCCGCATTGCTGGCCGAGTGCCCGCTGGTAGCGAGTGTGCAGCCCGCCCCCGGCGTGACCGCGCCGGTGGACTTTTTGGTGGAGGCGGCCCGCCAGCATCAGCGCGAGGGGGTGCGGTTCTTGCGCTTGGAAGGGGTGGAGGCGATTCGTGCGATTCGGGCGGCGACCGGACTGCCGTGTGTGGGATTGTTGAAGCGGACTTATCCGGATTCGGAGGTCTTTATCACGCCGACGATGGCCGAGGTGGAAGTGCTGATTGACCTGGGCTGCGAAGGGGTGGCGATGGACGCCACCGAACGCCCGCGCCCCGGGGGAGTGGCCCTGGCGGACCTGGTGGCGCGGGTGCACGCCGCCGGTCGGCTGGCGATGGCCGATTGCGACACCCCCGCCAGCGTGGACCAGGCGGTGGCCTTGGGATTTGATGTCATCGGCACGACGCTGAGCGGCTATACGCCCTTGTCGGCTGGCTTGGGCGACGGGCCGGACTTGGATTTGGTGGCGCATGCCGCCGGGCGAGGCGCGCTGGTGCTGGCCGAAGGCCGCTACCAATCCGAAGCCCAAGTGTGGGCGGCCATGCGGCGCGGGGCTAGCGGCGTGGTGATGGGCGGCGCCCTGAACGACCCCACCAAGCAGACGCGCCGATTTTTGACCGCAACGAGGCCGGCTGCCGCCCGCGTGGGGGCGGTGGATCTGGGCGGCACCTGGCTGCGCTTTGCGGTGGTGAGTGCGGATGGCGAAGTGACCTCGGTTGAACGTATTGCGCGGCCCGAGACTCACGAGGAGCGCCTGGCGTGGATTGAATCCCGGGTGGCCACTTCGGGGGTTCGCCGCGTGGGCATTGCCGCCGGGGGCACCATCCATCCCAAGACCGGGCAGATTTGGGAGTCTTTGGGCATCATTCCTGGCCAGATTGGCGAATCTTGGGCTTTGAGCGTGCCCACCGTGGCCCTCAATGATGGGCTCGCCTGCGCGTGGGGGCATGCCCAGCATCCGGCCTGGGCGGGGCGGCGAGTGTTGACCCTGGCCTTCGGCACCGGGGTGGGGGCCGGGCTGGTGGACCAATTGCGCTTGTTGGTGGGGCCTCAGGGCGAGTACCCCCGCCTCAACGACCTGCGCTTGCCAACAGGTGAGAGGTGCGAAGATGTGCTGGGCGGGGCGGCCCTGGGCCGAGAACCGAATGCGGCGCAGCGCGAGGCGGCGGTGGCGGCGGCGCAATATGCGCTGCGGACGGCGCGCGGGCTGTATCACCCCGAGGTCGTGGTGATGGCGGGCGGCGTGGGCACCGCTGACTGGCTTCTGCCGCACCTCGAAGATGTTGAGCGGACCCCTTATGGCGACAACGCCGGCCTGATGGGAGCGGCGTGGTTGGCCCTGCGGCCCCCGCAAGGGATGTAGATTTATGCAAGTTTCTGTTGCCGGGGCGGGCATCACGGGCCGATGCGTCGCGGCCACTTTGGCCCGGCGCGGAGCGGACGTCACCCTCTATGATCCCCGGCCGAGTGACCACACGGAAGGTAGCTCCCATGGTCGGTCACGCATTGTGCGGCAGGCTTACCCGGAACCGTTTTGGACAAAGATTCTTGCCGAAGGCTATGGCGATTGGCGCGTGCTTGAGCAATGGGCCGACGAATCGCTGGTGAACGAGGTGGGCCTGTGGTACCTCGGCCCAGCCGACCACGAGGAACTGGCCACCGGGCGCGAAGGTCTGGACGCTTGCGGCGTGGCCTACGACTGGGTGACGGCCGGCACCGATACCCTGCGTTTGCACCCCAGCGAGGCCGCGATTTCCACGCCCCGCGCCGGCTGGGTGAACGCCGACCAAGCCCGCGCCGCCGCCCTTCGAGTCGCGCGCGCGGCAGGGGTGCGGGAGGTCAGTGCGCCCTTGGACCAACCCGCCCCGGAGGGGTTCACCGTGTGGACGGTGGGGCCATGGATCGCGGCGAAGCTCCCCCAATTGGGCCTGCGCGTAACCCGGCAGTGGGCGGTGTACCTGCGGGGCCACCACGAAGGCCCGGTGTGGATTGAAGCCGCCGATGACCACCCTTACGGGTTCCCGAATGAACCGGGCGAGACCACGGTGAAGGTGGCGCTCCACTCGCCCGGGCCGGACACGGTACTCGGGAGCGCCCGCGAACCCGATGCCGCGATCGTGGCGCGCACCGCCGAAGCCGCCCGCCACCGCTTGCCCCAATGCACCGGGGAAGTGGTGGATGTGGTGCCGTGCCTCTACACCAATGCGAAGGATGATGCGTTCCGCATCTTTTGGTTGAGCGAGCGGGAATTGGTGGTGGCGGCGTGCAGCGGGCACGCGTTCAAGTTCGGGCCGTGGCTCGGGCGCTTTGTGGCCGACGTGCTTGAGGGCCACGAGGACTTGGCAAACTGGCCTGAGTTCCAACCGTAGAATGTCGTGCCATGCCTGGGGATGCACTGTGTTGGATTCGTCGCGACTTGCGACTGCACGACCATGCTGCCCTCAGTGCCGCCACCGCCCGCCATGAAAGAGTGGCCGTTGTCTTCGTCTTTGATGCCCTCATCCTCAATGCATTAGAAGATCGTGACGACAAGCGGGTCACGTTCATCTATGAGTCATTGGCTGAGGTTGACGCGGCTTTGCGAGCAAGGGGTAGTCGGCTGATTGTGCTGCACGGCGACCCGGTGGAGCTGATTCCTCGCCTCGCGAAGGAGTTAAGGGTGGAGGCGGTTTACACCAACCACGACGACGAGCCCTACGCCATCGCGCGCGACCAGCGTGTGGCCCAGGCTCTGAACTCACAAGGTCAAACGCTCAATACTTTTAAAGATCATGTGATCTTTGAGCGCACGGAGGTCACCACGCAAACGGGGGGCGACTTTCGGGTCTACACCCCTTATATGCGGGCGTGGCGCGCGCGGCTTCGGCCCGCCGATGTCGCCGAGCGCACTGTTGACGATAAGAAATTTTGGCCGAACCTGCCAGAATCCGCCCCCGCTCTCGCGCCCCTCTCCGACTACGGATTCCAACCAAGCGAGCTCTGGCTGAAGCCTGGGGTATCCGGCGGAAGGGAACGACTCGACGCCTTCACCCAGAACCTCCCCCACTACGGCCAGCGACGAGATTTCCCCGCCATCGAAGGCACGAGTGGCCTCAGCGTGCACCTTCGCTTCGGCACCATCAGCATCCGCGAGGCTGTGCGCCACGCCCAACGGCACGACAGCGCGGGCAGCACCAAGTGGCTGAATGAGCTGATCTGGCGCGACTTCTACCAAATGATCATGAGTCGCTTCCCCAAGGCCATGAGCACCAGCTTCAAGCCTGAGTACCGTGACCTTGTTTGGCCCGGCCAAGCGGAGCACCTCGAGGCCTGGAAGCAGGGCCAAACCGGCTACCCCATCGTGGATGCCGCCATGCGCGAGCTGAAGCAAACCGGGTGGATGCACAACCGGCTGCGCATGATTGTCGCCAGCTTTCTCACGAAGGACTTGCTCGTGTCTTGGCAAGATGGCGAAGCCCACTTTGCCCGTTATCTCCTTGATTTCGACCTCGCCAGCAACAACGGCGGCTGGCAATGGGCGGCCAGCACGGGCGTGGATGCGCAGCCTTACTTCCGCATCTTCAATCCGGTCTCCCAGAGCCTGAAGTTCGACCCGGACGGCACCTACATTCGGCGGTGGGTGCCCGAAATCGCCCACCTCGATGCCAAAGACATCCACGCACCGTGGCAACTTGGCTTGATGGCCCCGGCGGACTACCCGGCGCCCATTGTGGATCACGCCACTCAGCGCACCCTCGCCCTCGAACTCCTTTCCCGTAAAAAGGAATGACCCCGTTCACCCGAGCGAGGGTGAGCGGAGTCATCACAACTTCACGCCAAGGACTAGTTCAGGCGCTTCAGCAGTTCCTGCACCGCTCGTTCGAGCTGCGCGTCGCGGCCTTGCAGCCACAGGTTGGGGTCATAGAGCACTTCCACCGTCGGGCGGCGGCCGTTGCGTTCTAGGTTCTCCATATCCACGGTGTAGGCTCCGCTCGCCGGCATGCGGATCGAGCCACCGTCCCACATCGGCATGGAGTACGTCCCGATCACCCCACCCCCGGTGCGCTCACCGACGACCGGACCGAGCTTCATGGCCTGGAAACCTTCGGAGAAGATTTCCGCGTTGCTAAACGAATACTGGTTCGTCATGGCCACGGCGGGCATCTCCAGGGCATTGCCTCGGTAGTTGTTCTCGCTAAAGCGCAGCGGCGAATCCGGGTTGGTGCGGATCAGCCACGGCTCCTTGCGCATGATGTTGAGGATGATGTGGCTGGTGTAGCCGCCGCCATTGAAGCGGACGTCCACCACCAGGCCCTCCTTTCCGTTGAGATCGGTCTGGATCTCGGTGAGGAAGGTGGCCAGGCTCGGCTCATCCATGCCTTGGATATGGATATAGCCCAGGCGACCGTTGCTCAACCGATCCACCTCGCGCTTGTTCCACTGCACCCAGGCGTCGTAGGCCAGGCCGTTCATCAGGGCGCGGCTAGCGGGCTTGATGGCCACATCCACCGTGCGGCCTCCGCGCTCCACCTTCAGCATCACCTTGCGGCCCGTGCGGCCATCCAGCAGCTGAGCCAAGGACATATCGCCGCCCAGTGCCGTGCCGTTCACGCTCACGATGCGGTCACCCTTCATCAGCTCCATATCCGGGTGGCTGGCCGGGGAGCCCGGCATCACCGAATCCACGATGTAGCGGCGCGCCACCAGTCCAGCGGGTTCAAAATTGACCCCCAACCAGGCCGTGTTGGTGCGCTCGCCCGTGGGGGCGGCCGGGTCACGCGGGGCCGTGGCCCCCAGGTGGCTGCTGTCCAGGCGCTCCATCATCTCGCCCATCAAGGCATAGAAGTCGGCGCGGCTGGTGGCGTGCTTCACGAGCGGTTCGAACTCGCGGCGAATGCCATCCCAGTCCTTCCCGTGGTAGTTGCGGTCGTAGTAGCCCCGCGCCATCGTCCACCAAATCTCTTCAAACAAGGCTTGCTCTTCGGCGGCTTGGTCCACGCGCTGCTCGCAGCTCACGCTGATGGGCGAAACCGACCCATTGGCTAGAGTAATGGCGAGCAGCCGTCCCGCTTGGCTCACGTACGCCTTGGTTTTGGTGACGAAGACCACCGAGGCCGGACCGGTGATGCCGGCCACGGGGGTGGCCCCGCCGCGCTCGATGTTGATGGCACTAAACTGGCCATCCACATTGCCCCACACAAAGTTGGCGGTGGGGTGGGCGGTGTAGCCCTGCGCACCTTCAGGCAAGAGCACTCGGCGGCGCTGGCGCAAGCCGTTCGGCTCCACCTTCACCTGAACTGGAGCGGCTTCCGTGCGGGCGGCCTCACCTTCCAGAGCATCCTCATCGAAGGTCACCGGTTCCGGCACCAGGCGGAAGGCTTCCAGCGTCGTCGTCCCATTGCGGATTTCGCTGTAGTTGTTGCCCTCTACTGCGGAGAACACCAGATACTTACCATCCGCCGAGAACACCGGCGTGCCGGCTTCCTTGCCAATGGCACCGACCACGACCGGGCTCCCGCCCTTCAGGGGCACTAGTTGGAGCTCCACGCCGCGTTGGCGGGTCAGACTCACGGCGAGGTATTGGCCATCAGGCGACCAGGAGTATGGCTGCCCGCCAAACACCCCTTCCAGGTAGTTGCCTTCGCTTAGCACCTTGGTTTCGCCGCCTTCGACCGGGCGGGCGCACAGGTAGCGCAGGCCGCGCACGAACACGACGGTCTTGCCATCCGGCGAGAGACTGTGGCCGGTGAGGTCTTCGCCCGGTTCCTCGTACCAAGTGGAGATTTGGCCGTCGCGCGTCACCACATTGAGGCGGCGGCGACCCTGGTCGGTGACCTCATTGTAGAGAATGCGGTCGTCATCCAGCCATGTCGGACGCGTATCTGGGCGTACGTTGGTGGTCAGGCGCCGGGTGGCCCCGCCACGTTCGGTGGTCAGGAAGAGGTCGCCCCCGGCGACCACAACGCCCCACTTCCCGTTGGGCGACACCGACCAGCCGCTAAAGCCGGTGGTGTGAGTCTTGGTGATGTAGGGATCGCGACGGCTATCGGCCGGGGCCGTGATGTTCAACGGAGCGGCGGTGCGCGATTCGGTCTTCAGCGTCCAGATGGCGCTGTCCTTTTGGAAGGCCGCCGTCTTGCCGTCTGCACTCACGGAAAGGTAGCGGATGGTGCCATCGCTAAAGTTGGTGAGCATGCGCGGCTGGCTGCCATCGGCATTCATCGCCCACACGTTGGGCGCGCCGGAGCGGTTGCTGACAAAGAACACCCGGCCTGTGCTGTAGACCGGGAAGTTATCTACTGCCTCATTGGTGGTGAGCTTCTTAAAGTTGCGGAACGGCGCACTGCCATCGGCCACCCAGATCTCGCTGGTGTTGGCGCCACTGTGGCCTGGCTTGCGCCAATGGCCGGCGCTTCCGCCACCCACCATGTAGACCTTGCCCTCCGGCCCCGGTGAGGGGTTATAGAACATCTCTAGGAAGTGCGTGGTATGCGGCACCAGGTCGCCCCCGGCGCGCAGGGAGAACACATTCAGGCGGCCGAAGGCGTTGGTGTAGC
>CAZVHE010000039.1:0-2266 GCA_964627705.1 uncultured Chthonomonas sp. | reverse complement strand
ATAGACCACCGAGCCGTCCGCGCTGATGGCGGTGGGGTATTCGTCGCTGCTTTCCCAGCTCAGGCGGGTGAGGCCGCTGCCATCCGGCGCCATGCGGAAGAGGTCGAGATTGCCAAAGCGGTTACTGGCGAAGGTGATAGACTTGCCATCGGGCGCCCACACAGGGAAGGTCTCGTCAGCCCCGTGAACGGTGAGGCGGGTGGCATGACCCCCGGCCGCCGGCACCGACCACAAATCGCCCTGCCAGCTAAAGACAATCGTTTGCCCATCGGGCGAAATGGCCGGATCTTGCGTCCGCAGGATGCCTTGTGCAAACGAGGCACCCGCCACCGTCACCAGGGCGAGTGCCATTGCGGAGCGAATACTGAAACTCATCAAACAGGGGATACCTGTTTTGATGCCGAATTGGTTACAGTTTCAGGTCCACAATTCCGGAAACCCCGACGCCCGGCACGCCTTGGATTTCCTTGGGGTTGGTGATGTTGACCGAATCCACCGGGATGAGGGCGCGGATGCGGACTTCACCCAGGAATTCAGCCTCGGGCGAGGCCACGGCCTGCACTTTATCCACTTGCGTCTTGGTGCCCATCACCTGGGCGGCGCCGATGGCGTCACGGGTGTTGATGCCAATGCTGATGATGGGGACGACCTTGCTGGAACGAGCGTTGGTGTCCTTGTGTCCGGTAAGGCCGTTGAAGGCACGGTTGATTTCCGGCGCGAACTGCTTGACGGCGGCCCCCACGCCCAGAATCTTGATGATCTGCCGGACTTGGCCCTGCGCACCCGTGGAGAGGACAAGAACGGTAGCCAGAGCGAGGCCCGAGACTTTCCAGGTTCGTTTCACATCTATTCAGACGAACCAGGGAGAGTTTGGGTTTGCCCATTCGATGCAGGAGTCAAGGAAAAGGCCCCCATCCCGAAGGATGGAGGCCTCTCTTGCTATCCGTTTTGTTTGTTTAGAACTTGACGGAGAGCTGGGTGGTGATCAGACCACCGCGGTAGCGATTGTTACCGAAGCCGAAGGCGGCTTGGCGACCCTTGAAGTCGACATCGCTGTAGAGGTAGCCGATGGCCACGTTGCTGTTGGCGCCCAGACCGTAGTCGAAGCCGACGTGGAACCATCGCTGGTTCGGGTCGGTGCCCGCGGCGTAGTTCCAGCGGACATCTTCGTACGAAGCCTTGAAGCCCCAGTTGGAGGCCAGCTTGTAGTCAAGACCCACCTTGAAGGCGGTCACATCATCGTCGGCGGACACCATCGGGTTGCCAGCGGCACCGGCTTGCACGGCTTCCATGAACTGACCCTTGACGTAGACGTTCATGGCGTCGCTCGGCTTGAAGTTCACGCCAGCGAAGAAACCTTCGATGTTGCGCGGGCTCCAGACCGTACCGATGCGGTCCCAGCTACCAGCAGCGAGGAAGTTCGTTTCCACGCGGCGGTAACCACCCATCAGGTCGAAGTTGCTGACCTTGTAGCCAAGGCCGACTTCGAACGCCGAGTTGTCGTTGTCGATCACGCTCGTGTCGCCGCGACCAGCCACGGACTGGCTGAACTTACCGGAGACGGCCAGACCGCTGAAGTTGAAATCAGCTTCGGCGCCGTACACGCTCAAGCGGTTCACGCCACCGTTGGTGGTCGGGTTCACATCGCTGTCGTGGATGATGTAGGCAAGGTTGAGCTTGCCGTTGTCGCCCAGACCGAACATGGCTTGCAGACCGAGGGTGGTGTCCACCACGGCGGCCGGGTTGCCCAGGTTCAGACCGATCGTGTTGAGGTCCGTACCGTTGGTCGTGTTGCGCTGGCTGTTCTTACCACCGAACAGGTTGACCTTCGCTTCACCGAAGTTGAAGCCGAGGATCGCACCGTCGAAGATGTAGTTGCCATTGTCCCATCGCTCGTTGGCGTAGTACGGGGTGTAGTCGCTGCGCTTCCACAGGTACTTACCGACTTGGTGACCCACGCGACCCACTTCAGCGTTGAAGCCTTGACCGGCCAGGGGCGCTGTTGAAGTTCGCGGAGAGGTTGTAGATGTAGACGTCGCTGGCGTTGCCACCGTTGTTGAACGGGGCACCGGCGTTGCGGGTGCTGAACGGGCCGAGCGCCGCGAGCGTGTCGCCGAAGACCACCGTGCCCTTGAAGGAGGTGTTGTCGTCAACCTTGCCGCTGATGTTCAGACCGAGTTCGTGCAGCACGCTCAGGTCGCGGGTCACGCCAACCGGGTTGCCCAGGTTGCCGACGCCCGTCGGGCGGCCGTCTTGCGTCAGACCG
>CAZVHE010000038.1:18567-21061 GCA_964627705.1 uncultured Chthonomonas sp. | reverse complement strand
GTGGGCAGCATCAAGCGATTCATGGGCCACCGGCTGGAGGAAGTGAAGGAGGAGACCGCCCGCGTGAGCTACAAGGTGGTGGCTGACAGCAAGGGCATGGCAGCGGTGCACATCCCGGCGGTGGACAAGCAGTTCACGCCGGAAGAGATTAGCGCGATGATCCTGCAAAAGTTGAAGGCGGACGCCGAGGCGTACCTGGGCGAGCCCGTGACCAAGGCGGTCATCACCGTCCCGGCCTACTTCAACGATAGTCAGCGCACGGCCACGAAGAACGCGGGCGAGATCGCGGGCCTGGAAGTTCTGCGCATCATTAACGAACCAACGGCCGCCTCACTGGCCTACGGCCTCGATAAGAAGGCCAACGAAACGATCCTGGTCTTCGACCTGGGGGGTGGTACGTTCGACGTCTCGATTCTGGACGTAGGCGAAGGCGTGTTCGAAGTGAAGGCCACCAGCGGTGACAGCCACCTGGGTGGGGACGACTTTGACCAGAAGATCGTGGACTGGCTCGGTAACGAGTTCATGAAGGAGCACGGCATTGACCTTCGTAAGGATCCGAAGGCTCTTCAGCGACTCCGTGAAGCCGCGGAAAAGGCCAAGATCGAGCTGAGCGGCCAAGTCAGCACCGATATCAACCTGCCGTTCATCACGGCGGTAGACAACGAGCCGGTGCACCTGGAAACCACCCTTACGCGCGCCAAGTTTGAGGACCTGTGCAGCGACCTTCTGAAGCGCATCGAAGGCCCGGTGAACCAGGCGGTCGCCGACGCCAAGGTGTCGCTCTCGAGCATCGACGAAGTGATCCTGGTGGGTGGTTCCAGCCGCATGCCGATGGTGCAAGACCTGGTGAAGCGACTGACCGGCAAGGAGCCGAATAAGAGCGTGAACCCGGACGAAGTGGTGGCTGTGGGTGCTGCGATTCAGGCGGGTGTGCTGGCCGGAGACGTGCGCGACATGGTGCTGCTGGACGTGACGCCGCTGAGCCTGGGCGTGGAAACGCAGGGCGGCATCTTCGACAAGGTCATTGAGCGGAACACGACGATCCCGACCAAGCGTAGCCGCGTTTACACCACAGCGAGCGACAACCAGCCGGAAGTGACGATCCACATCCTGCAGGGCGAACGCCCGATGGCGAAGGATAACAAGAGCCTTGGGCAGTTCAACCTGAGTGGGATTCCGCCGGCCCCGGCTCGCGTGCCGCAGATCGAAGTCACCTTCGACATCGACGCCAACGGGATTCTGAATGTCAGCGCCAAGGAACAAGCGAGCGGCAGCGAGCAGCGGATCACGATCACCGGTTCGGGCAGCCTCGACCGCAGTGAGATTGAGCGCATGGTGGCTGAGGCCGAAGCCAACGCTGAGCGCGACGCCGAACTGCGCGCACTGCAGGAAGTCCGCAACGACGCCGAGCGTCTGATTGCGAGCGTGGAGCGCACCCTGCGCGACCAAGCCGACAAGGTGGACGAGCCGATGCGCGGACGTTTGGAAGAGAAGATGACGGCCCTAAAGGGTGCGCTGGAACAGAATGACCTGGAAGCCACACGATCCGCCTTCAAGGAGCTGGAAGCCGAAAGCCACGAAATGACCAAGCGGCTTTACGAGCAGAGCGGGGCCACGCCAGAAGGTGAAACCGTGGGCGCTGCGGCTGGTGCCAGCAGTGCCAGCGACGATGTGATCGACGCGGAGTTCAAGGAAGACAAGTAACCCCAGCGTGACGCAAAGAAGAACTCCCTCCGGCGACCCGCCGGGAGGGAGTTCTTCTTTGTTTCAGCCCGAAGGGAAGTTAGCCGAGAGCCATCGGCATGACCACGCAGAAGCGATCTTCACCACCCTCCACAGGTCGGATGACGGCGGAGCGGCTGGCTTCGGTCATCTCCGTGCGCACGCCTTCGCTATCAAATGCGTTGAGGGCATCCATGATGAACTTCACGTTGAAGGCAATATCAATATCGCCGTTTTGCGAAATCACGGGCACTTCTTCTTTGGCCGTCCCGCGTTCGTCGCTGCGGGCACTGATCACCACCTTATCGCCTTGGCCGCTCAGCGTCACGCGGTTGGAGTTATCGCGGGCCAAGATCGCCGCGCGCTTGAGGTTGTCGTAGAACTCCTTGCGGTCCATCGTCCACTGGCGGGTGAACTCGCTGGGAACTACGCGTTGCCAGTTCGGGTAGTTGCCATCGAGGAGTTGCGAGACGACTTGGGCGGTACCCACGTCCACGCTCATGCGCACGCCGTCAAAGCGAATGGTGATGTCTTCATCACTCGGCACCGGCAGGCTGCGGATGGTCTTGAGCGCCTTTTCCGGCACGATGTAATTCAAGTCACTGCCCACGCCTTCGCGGTGCACGCGGTTCACGGCCAGGCGGTGGGTGTCGGTGGCCACCAGGGTCAGGGTGCGGCCGTCGTAATTCATCAGGACGCCCGTCAGCACCCCGCGGGTGGTGTCGCTGCTCACGGCGTAGGTCCCGGCATCCAGGCTGTCTTGCAGCAGGCT
>CAZVHE010000038.1:0-18484 GCA_964627705.1 uncultured Chthonomonas sp. | reverse complement strand
GCCGCCTTCGATGACCAAACTGGTCCCGCTTAGTTGGAGGGTGACTTGCTCATCCGGCAAGGCACCCACCACTTCGGTCAAAAAGCGGGTCTGCACACAAATTTCACCTTCCACTTCGATGCTGGCCGGGAGATAGGCTTGCGCCCACATTTCCCCGTCGCATCCCAGGAGCGTCAGCTTGCCATCGGCCAACGTCATGCGAATGGACATGAGCGCCGGCTGCGTAGACCGAGCTGAGCTAGCCGACGCCGCAATGCTGAGGGCGTCGTTGAGTTCTTTGCGAGAGACCGTCGCTTTCATAGTGATTAATCGTTATCCTTCGAGAGGGAATTGATACTGCCAGTAGGCAGGCTGGGGGGCCTCGGTGCGGGGTTCAACTCCGCTCTGAATGAGGCGTTGCAAAATACGCTCGTACCCGGCTTCGCCCAATTGGGGTCGGTCAATGGACTGGATCGCCTCAACAGTTCGCGCAAGTGTGAGCATGTCGTGGGCCAGTTCCGGGTCTCCAAACGCTTCAGCTTCGAGTGCCTCCCTGGCTTCCGAATCCAGTTCATTGCTCGCGTAGAGGTCAATGAGCTGTCGCTGTAGTTCCGTCATTTGATGTTCTCCTTAACTTTCGGTTGGTTTGGTTGTTTATCTGTGAGTCGGTCGCGCAGGGCTCTTCGGCCTCGGTAGAGGCGCGATTTGAGCGCGGGCACGCTGATTTCCAGAATGTCGGCGGCTTCTTTGGCGGGCAGTTCTTCCAGATCGCAGAGAATCAAGGGCTCGCGGTATTCCACCGGGAGTTGATCCAGCGCCTGGTGAACCATCACCTTGAGGGCCGTCTTTTCTTCGGGACCTGCGTAATGCGCGTCTGAAGGCAGTTCAAGCAGTTTGTGCTGCCGCATCTTGTCCACGCAGAGGTTGCGGGCAATGCGGAACACCCACGTTTTGAACGCGCCATCGGCACGCAAATCGCGCGAATACCTCAGCACCCGCAAAAATGTTTCGGCGGTGGCATCCTCCGCATCCGTCCGATTGCCGAGCATTCGGTAGGTAAAGCGGAAGATCTTGTCGCTATACAGTTCATATAGCCCACCAATCGCCGAGTGGTCGCCATTGGCAAGAGCCGTTAGCCACCGCTTTTCTGCGACTGAGTCATCCGTTTGGTTTCCCGACATATCAAGACGAAGAACACCCATGAAAGGGCGCAGGTAGGTTCTACCCGATAGGTCCGGGGGAAACTCCCCGTGCCACCAAAAGCCTAAAGGGTGTTGAGGCGAATGAAGGTGATCTGCGGTCCTTCTGCCGGGTTGACGGCACCTTCGGTTCCCGAGAGCAGGGCGAGGTAGATGCCGCCCGTCAGGTTCACCGTGGCGGTGCCATACACCGATTCCCCGTCACTGCGCTTGATCTGCCAAGTGTTGGTGCCCGCCGCGATGTCGAGCGTGCCGGTTTCGCCAAATTCGAGGTCCCGGATGGCGTAGGTGGGGTTGTCACCGGGGGTTTGCAGGGTGATCGCCGGAGTGAACGAGCCTGCCCGGCGGTTAAAGCCCTGCAGGGCGATGATGCGCACCGTACTACCGCCGAGTGCGCTGCGGTCCACCGGGATCAGCACCTGGCGAAGACGCTTGATTTCTTCGCCGGGCGCATAGTTGCGCTGGCCAATGGCGGCCACGATGGTGTGCGTGTTGCGCGCAAACTCTTGTTCTTCGGCATCGAACTGCTCGCTCAAATCATCCGAGGCGGTGACGACATCGTAGGCTTCGTCGGCGTTGGCAATGAACTCAGTGGCCTTAAAGTCGGCCATGGCCGTCCCCGGGGCAATGGAGCCCGAGAAGTCTACGTTATTGAGCAGAAGCCGCAAGTTGCCCGCATCCCGCGAACCGTTGACAAAAAGGACGGTCGGGTCGGGGAGGAGGGACGTCGCGGTGTTGCCGCCGCAACCGGCCAGCAAACCCATGGCCATGCAAAGTCCGGCCACGACCCATCCCTTCGAGCGAGGCTTCATCATCTCGGGTTCAAGATACCTGATGCGAGTCTGCGGTAGGGCTCGTATGGGTTACCGGATTGGGGGCGGTCTGTCCAGATTCTGTGGTAGACAACAGATTCGCCTTTCGGTCATCGAGGGCGACGTAACAGTCCGGACAACCCAAGAGTCCGGTGCGTTCGAAATCTTGGGTTGTCCAGTGGCAAGTCGGGCAGGACCGGTACAAGGTTACGCGGTGGTGCCGACGAGGTACGGGGTGCCGAGCTTGATTTCCTCGCGGAACGCCGCCACCAACCGCTTGGTCATCGGGCCAGCGCTGCCATTGCCCAACACGCGCCCGTCGAGGGACCGCATGGGGATGACCTCGGCGGCGGTCCCAGTTAGGAAGGCCTCGTCCGCCGACGTGATGTCGTAAACAGTGAGGAACTCTTCTCGCACTTCAATGCCCGCGCGCTTGGCCAGTTCAATCACCGTGTCGCGGGTGATGCCCTGCAGGATGCCGCACGAGGGGTGCGGGGTGCGCAACACGCCATCCCGGACAATGAAAATGTTGTCGCCGGTGCACTCGGCCACATAGCCCTGCTGGTTCAGCATCAGGCCTTCGCCGGCGTTCTTCATGTTCGCTTCGCGCTTGGCCATGATGTTGGCGGCGTAGCGGCCGATGCACTTGAGGCGCGGATCAAGGCTGTCCGCTTGGATGACGCGCCAGGAG
Source organism: uncultured Chthonomonas sp. (assembly GCA_964627705.1). GTDB lineage: Bacteria > Armatimonadota > Fimbriimonadia > Fimbriimonadales > Fimbriimonadaceae > JAHBTC01. Next base: position 15,803 of record CAZVHE010000038.1, on the reverse strand, counting down.
GTGGTGACGACATCGAGGCCCGCTTCGTGCTGCTCTGGCGTATAGAGCGCCAGCGTGTTGATCATGATCATCACGTTCGGCAGCGTCTTGACGGCGCGGGGGTCCAGGCCAAGGCCCGTGCCGCGCGTGACGTTGAGGCGGATGTACCCATCGCCGAGGTCAGCCTGAGCGCAGGTGTCGATGATGGCCTGACGCATGGCGTCGAAGGTCATCGGCTCTTCAAATCCCAAGAACCGCATGCCGTCATAGAGGCGGCGGAGGTGCTCATCTAGCTTGAAGATCCGGCTGTTATAGAAGCGGATGCCTTCAAAGAGACCATCGCCGTAAAGGTGAGCGTGGTCAGCCGCAGGAACCTGCGCGGATTCGAGGGGCGAAATCGTGCCGTTGAACCAGACGAGCTTGGGCATAGAGTTAGTCTACCGATCTTGACGGAATGGGACCGAAATGGGCTCATTCCTAGGAACAAATAGGATCAAGCCGGGGTCAGAAACCATCAGAATAAGGGAGAAGGTTCGCAGGGATGCAACAGAACACGAAGGGCAAAGGCAAGGCCGCGCCGACGCGAAGAAACGGATCGCCGTCTAAGATGGGCATGGCGGTCGGCTTGTTGTGTTTGGGTGGTGCCGGAATCGCTGCTTATGAGTTCGTCGGGCCGCCGACGATTGCCCGCGGCGTGAGCGTGTTTGGAACTGACCTAAGCGGCCTGACCCCGAGCGAGGCTGAGAAGCGTCTCGAAGCTGAGTGGGCCAAGCTCGGCGCCCAAGAAATCAAGGTTGAACTGAAAGAGTTTGAAATCGGCGACCGCACTTTGACGCCCGCCGAAGCCGGCGTGAAGTTCGACACTGCGGCGACGATCAAGGCCCTGCCCGTTGAACGCCCGGTGACGGCGTCCGTCGCCAAGATGCAAGGGCCAGCCGTGCCCAAGGCCGTGACTCCGGTCTTCGTATACGACAACGTCGACGGCAGCGTGCTGAAAAAGTGGGTGGAAGAAGCTCGCCCCGCCAATCAACCGGCGCGCGCCCAGTGGGTCGGTGGCCGTGTGAAGTGGACGCAAGAGGTTCCGACCTGGGAGCTCGACCAAGCGCGGCTAAGCGCCGCCTGGGCGGATGCGCTGGCGAACAACACGGCCTTGGTCGTGCCGCTGAAGGCCGAAGACCTGAAAATCAAGCCCGAACAGCTGGCATCCATCCGCGCCGTTGTCAGTGAGTTCAAAACTAAGTTCTCCACCGGGCAAGTCGCCCGAAGCAAGAACATCAAGCGAGCGGCAGAGCTTATAGACGGCACGATCCTGATGCCGGGTGAGGTTTTTGACTTTAACCGGGTTGTAGGGCAGCGCACGGCAGCACGAGGCTTCCATGTGGCGGGCGTTTACGTCTCCGGTCGTCACGACTTTGACTTTGGTGGAGGCATTTGCCAAGTCAGTACCACGCTTTACAATGCCGTTCTCCTTGGCGAACTGAAGGTGAATGCCCGTAGCCCGCACTCCCTGCCGGTGCCGTACGTTCCGCTGGGCCGCGATGCGGCTGTGAGCTGGCCAAACTTGGACTTCAAGTTCACCAACGACACCAAGTCGCCGCTGGCAGTGGCGGCCGAATACCAGCCGGGGCAACTGACGTTCCGAATCCTCGGTGAGGCCAAGCATCCGCACGATGTCTCTTTCGAAACGAAGTTATTGGATTCGTGGGATAACGGCACCAAGTACGAAACGGATCCTTCACTGGGCTACGGCGTGGAGCGCGTGGTGGACCGCGGCGGTGCGGGGCGCCGGGTGCGCACCTACCGCATCATCAAGAATGGTGACCAAGTCGTGCGCCGTGACGACCTCGGTGAGAGCGTCTATCGGGGCGGGCCGCGCATTGTGGCGCGCAACCCGAACGCAAAGCCGCCCCAGCCTAAGGCACCGACGGCACCCAGCGCACCAGCCGATACTGCTGGGTCTCCAGTATCAGCTCCGCCGGAAGGCTAAAGTCGTTCATCCGCATCTGCGGGAAGGTCTCGCGGCGAGGCAGAACCACGTAAACCGGCTCGCCTTGCGCGGCTTGGGCAATGGCCTCGGCCCCTTGCGTCCCCCCACTGAGGATGAACGCTGCGAGTTGATTGCGGCGATTTCCGTAATCGGGGGTTTCGCTCCAGTGTCCGGCGTAAGTACGCGCCCCGCCTAGCCCGACAAAGAACGGATTGAGATCCGGCAGATACGGTTCGGCGTATTCGCCCGTGGGGAGCGGCATGGGAATGCCCGGCGCGGCCACAACGATGGAGCGTGAAGGCAGGGTCTGCACCTTGGCCAGGATTTCGGTGGCACTGGCCGAGAGGCGAACGGGGTGCACGGTAGTCGAGCTCACATTGTCACGAATGAGGGTCAACTCTCGTCGTAGCCAAAAGAGGCTGGAGACGCCGCAGAAGAGCACCAAAACCAGCGTGACCAGCTGCCGGCGTTGCACATCACGGTCCGCTAAGCGCACGGAGAGGGCGTATCCGGCCAGGAGCCCCCAGGGGATGGCCATGCCCATGCCGAGCTTGCGCTGGAAAAGCGCAGGGAAGTACATGGCCACCAGCCCGACCAGCGCCCAGGCCCACACCAGGTCATCGTCGCGGTCTTGGCGGCTGTAGATGAGGCCAGCCCCGATGCCCACCAGCACAATGCCAAAGCTCACCGGGTTGAGGAAGTAGCCCTCCGGATTGTGGGTACGTGCGAGGGTGAGGAGGATCACAACGAGTGCCCCCACGACGATTGTGGGTCGCCAGCGATGTTCGGGTTCGGGGCGGAAGTATCCCCACAAGGCAATGACCACCAAAGCGGCAACGCCCCAGAACACACTGGTGAAATGAGGCGCGTAGGTCAGCGTGGCGGCACGGGCCTGGAAGACCGCATCTCGCTGCAAAACGTAGGCGAGCCACGCCGCCGCCGGGATTACTCCCGCGGCAATGCCAAGGCACCGCAGCAGCCAGGTTGTCTCTAGCGTGCGACGGGCAAACTGCACGGCTGCAAACGCTAGGAGCACGAGGCCAACAAGGAGGGCATCGTACGAGTGAATGTTGGCCAGCACGCCAAACGCAAATGCCCCGCGCCAGACGGCTTTGCCATCCGTGCGGGCATCGAGGACGGCAGAGAGGACCAGCAGAATGAGCCAAAGGCTCGCCATGAAGAGGCCGTTGGCAAGGGCGGAGGGGAAGGCGAAGGCCTCGGTTTGCCAGACGTCAATGGGCAAACGACCAGCAAAGACGGACTGCAAAGCCACCCCCGGGTCTTTCATGAGGAGGCCAAAGTTCTGCCACACCATCCACCCCACCCCGGCCCCGAAGCAGGCCATCACGCTGGCCGTCTTGATGGCAGCAGACTTCCAACCCAGGCGCTCTTGCAATCCTACGAGGCCGAACACGAAGAGCGCACTGAAAACGAGGCGGCTGAGGAGCATCGCCCATGGAAACCCGACGACCTTGGCGACCCACCCCATCACCAAGAAGTAGAGGTGGAAAGTGAGGCCGGGTTGGGCGTCGAGTGTGAATCGGTTTTCAAACAGGAACCTGCCCTCGGCGGCTTGCCGCATCCAAGCGGCGTACACCATCTGGTCGTCCACGGCAATGGCGGTGCCGATAGGGAGTGTGCCGGGTGCCGCGCCAGAGATGGCCGCAAACGCAGGCAGGACCGCCAGGCCGCCAAAAACACCCGCCAGAATCCAAGCAAATCGGCGGAGGCCCGGATCGGAGGAGGGATTAGTTTCCGGAAGGGACGGGTCGGCCAAGGCTTTCGTAGATTCCGATGATCATTTCTGAGTTCGCTTTGGCCTCGGGTTGGTCGGGGTCAAGGCTCAGGGCAACACGGTAGAGGGCCAGGGCCTTGGGGTATTTATCCATCGGCTTGGCAGTGAGGTCGTTCATCACCGCGGTGCCAAAGGCGACCGTGGTGTCGATGTGGGCTTGCTTGGCCCAAGCACTCTGAGGATGGGCTTCCATCCGGCGCTGAGTGTCGGCTTGCAGAGCTTCCCACTGGGCGGGGCCAACCGGGAATGCGAGGGCAAGAAACGCCGCGACCATGCCTCAATGTTACTGCCTAACGGCGAAATTCGGCGTCACGGCCCGAGCGGACCTGAGACTCAAAGGCCTGCAATTCGCTTTCCAAAGTGGCAATAAGTTGGAGGATCGCTGACATCTTCTTGCCCGGGAAGGCAGCCTGAGCCTGCATGGCCTGGATGTGCTCGGCCAAGGAAGGGGTGAGGATGGGGAGCAGCTGATTCCAATCCGAACCGGGGGCCATGCCCAACGCTTTCTCGATGCGGGATTTGGCCTGAATGAGTTCCCGCTCCATCACAAACCGGTTGTGATCTCCCCGGCTCAGGGCGGAGCCGAAGGCTTCCATGAGATGCTGACTGGAGCGTTGGGGGATGCGGTCAAGAATGGGGCGGCCGAACATCATGCCCGAGGCATAGGCCACCACTGCCAGCAGAAGGATGAATTGCCAGCGGGCAGTGTTGGCCCACGGCCCGATGGATTCGATGAGACCTTTCGAGGAGACATTTCCCAGGGCACCTTCATAGAACACCACCTCGCCTCCCGACTTCTGCATTTCGCGGATCCAGCCCAGGGCGAAGGCCGCATTGTCGTGCTTGTCGAGAGCTCGGTTTTCTAGCACTTCTCCGGCCTGGATAAACACAATCCGCCCCTTCGCCGGAAAGGCTTCGCTGGCCACGACCTGTTCACCTTGGACGGTACGAGCCCGAGCGATAGCCGGCATATTCGGCAGCACCGGCAAGAACTCGAGGCTGTCGTTATCCCGGATGGTGAGGTCTTGACGAGTGCCATCCCAAAGTTCCACGCGAGTGGGCTCGGCGACCTTGCGGACCCCTTGGCCCTCATGTTCGATCACCAGGACATTTCCGCCCTGGCGTAGGTGCTCCAGCACGGCTTGTCGCCAGAATGCACGCGGCTTTCGCGGCGGGCGATTGGGTTCCTCATCCTCTTCTTGCTCGTCCTGGTTCGCTTCTTCGTCAGCTGGCTCTTCCTCTTCGCTCTCGCCAGTCCTTTCTTCCACAAAGGTGGCCCAGTCTGGCTGCACGGGCACCATGGGGAGCACCATGAGGGCATCCGCTTCGAGTTTCGGCCTGACTTCGCGTTCAAGCCGGACTTGGTAGCCATCTCGTTTGATAAGTTCGGCGAACGCTGAGGTGCCAGAAGCACCGAAATCTTGAACACTGGGCATGGTCGAGGCTGCATCGCGCCCCGTGATGAGAAAGATAGAGGCAAGACCCAAGATGGCAAGGCCAATGGTGACGAGGGTGCGCGTTTTCATGCCGACCTCCGCTGGCGGATGGCCTGCATGACCGATTCGTACTGGCTACGGAACCACGCGACATCTTCCATGCCCTTGGTGCGCTCGCCGTACCAAATGTTATCAAAGCGCGATGTGGCTTCGCGGAAGTTGAGGTCCGCCGGTCGGGTTCGGCTCTTGTCCAGGCGGCGAAGGTGCTCCCAGTTCGTCTCTTCGCGGCGCAAGGGAATGATGCCGTGTTCATCAAACCGCACCAGGCACGCGAGGTAAAGACAACGAACCGCCTGACGGTGTTGGCCTTCGCGGGCGAGCTGATCGGCGCGCTTCAGCCACTCGTCCGCCGGGAGAGCGGCTTCCTCATCGCTCAGCAGGCCCAGCCCGATGGCGGCCGCCCGGCGACGCACTTTGATGAAGCGCAACGCGAAGATCACCAGTGCAAGGGCCGCCAGGATCACGAGGAGTTGGACGAAGGGAATGACCCCGGCCAACGCGCTACCCCCCGCGGCGGGGGCCCCGAATCGGGGCATAAAGCGGGACAAGAACTCTCGAATACGGCGGAAGACTTCCGCAATGACTTCCCCCGAGCGGTTCAGGCCGTCGGCCAACCAGTTGTCCGTGCGTTCGGCGGGGTTGAGTTCCCGTGGGCGGTACGCCGGAGGGACCAAGATCTTCTTCGCCTCGGCCCGGGCGTCCTTCACGCGGGTCGCGGTGGACGCATCTCGCCACTTTGTGTCCTCGAGGAATGCGCGCAACGTGCGCTGGCGGTCGGCCAATGGTAGCTTAATGAACTGATCGTTCCCCAGGGCGAACTTATCTCTTACGGGAAGCTCGTACCAGATGTTCATGAATGCTGAATCATCTTGGGCCGCCAGGAGACGGCGCGCGGAATCCGCCTGACCAAAGGCGGCTCCTAGCAAGCTAACGCAGCAGACGAGTGCGACGAGTGCCCGCACGCAAATCCTCCGCCATCATTCGCACGTCAAGGAGTTCGAATCGAACTCGCCGATCAAAGTAGACCACGGTGCTGACAATGCCCCAGAGCGGCAGAACCAGCATGATGCCGCCCAGATAAGGCAAAGCGCTGACCACCTGGAAAAAGAGCGACATCCCCGGCCCGAGCTGACCTTGTAAACCGGTGGCGGCCGTGAGGGCCAGACTCAAAATCACCTGCAAGCCTACGCCCAGCACAATCAGGATGAGCAGGCAGGCAAAGAGAACTCCCACCATCGGCCCCACAACATTGGGAGTGAAAGGGCGGTTAGAAATCAAGTATCGCGATCGGGCCAAGGCATTTTTTCCGCGGCTCCCTTCGAGAATCATCACTGGCCCGAGGAGCAAGGTGCGGCCCAAGAAGACCAGGAACACCAAGACACTGGTGGCGAGAGCGAAGGCGCCCACGATGGTGAGGAACACGGCAAGGGCATCTTCCTGCGTGGTGCCTTCCCCGACCCGGCTGGACCCGAAGAACGCCAGGAGGCTAATCACGGGCGGCAGGATGATGAGATGGAGGTGCGCGATGTACGACCGCACGAAGGCGGCGAGGTCGGCCGAGCCCGCTTCCTCCTCTGAGCAATTCATGATGACCCGCGTGGCTGCCTTGACGCAGTGGTACGTGGCGGTGGCCATGCCCCCTATGGCCATGGGCGTGCAGATCAATACCCCGAGCCCCAACGCAGTGAGCACCTCGATGGTTTGTTGCGTTTCGCTGGCCCCGGCGGTGGACTGAAACAGCCCGGGAAAGATGAACGTGAAGAGGAACACGACCGAGGTGAAGATGAGCAGGCTTGGCCCCAGCATCTTGGGCCAAAGTTCGCCCAATAAGCGCCGGTAGAGATCGGTGGTGAGATCCACGATTTCGCCGTCTTCGTAAGGCCGAAGTAGCGGACGGGGGTCGGCGAGGCGGCGTCGCTCTAATCGATCCCTTGGATCCACGCCCGCCATAGGCGTATCGTACCGCCCGCGCGGAACGTTTTTGACCTCAGAGCGTCTAGACCCATGTGAAGATTCTTGCGACGATGGCGATCGGCTTGGCGGCAGGGGCCGCGCTGGCCCAACCCTCGATCTCCAGCCTGACCCAGCCGGGTTTGAAGGATTTGTCCTTTACTTGGGTGGTCGAATCGGCCAACCAAGCCGAACTGGCCAAGATCAACCGCGACTTTGCCCAGTCCATGCGAATCAAGCGATCTACCGTCGAGATGAAGGAGCCGTTTATGCTCCGCATGGAGTCCACGGTGGAAGACAGTCAAGTCATCTTCATCGTCAATGGCGGCAAAAAGGTCACGCGGATCCCGCGCAGTGGCCTGGTGGCCCGCGATGACGTCAGCAGAGCCCCCGGCAAGCGCCAAACGTGGTTCGACTTTGGCATTCTCACGCCGTCGCTGTTCAGCAACTACTTTTCGGCGAAGTTCTTACGTACCGAGGCCCGCGGTGACCTCAATGGAACGCACGTCTTTGACATCACCTACGTAGCGAGCCTGAACGACAAGACCCGCCACCGCATCTGGATTGACCCGACCCGCAAGATCGTGCGCAAGCGCGAGTGGTACGGCCAAGATGGCACTCTGCGTGCGGTGTTTAGCTACCAATCGCCGATTCAATCGAACGGCCAATGGGTGCCGAGCCGCCTGGTGGTGACCAATGCGTCGGGTCGTCAGGCAGGGGTCAGCGTGTTCCAGAATATCCGCGCCAACAGCGGCATTGCCGCCTCCCGATTTACCATCAACTAAGCGCGTAGCGCGTTGGTGACCGCCATGCTTAATTGCTCCGCCGCTAAGCGGAGCAGCATGCGGTTGCGTTCGTAATCGAGGCGCGTGGGGCCAACGATGGCCAGGGTGCCGGCCTCGACTGTTCCCACAAAGAAGACTTCCCGCAGGATGCTGAGCGACTGGAGGGGGGCGGATTCGTGTTCCGAGCCAATCGTGACGTGGCCTTGCTTGGTGTCCGCCACCGCTTGATGCAGGTCCGTCCCTTGTTCTAGGGCTTGCAGCACCATCGCCATGGCGTCGGAATCGCGTTGGAATTCGGGCTGGGCCAGGATGAACTCCTCGCCATCCGAAACCACTTGCAGGCGGGTCAATTCCTCCGCCAATTCGCGTATCGCTTGCCACACGCCAGTCACCACTTGCGAGACCAAGGGGTTCGGCACCGTGGGCATCTCGTGCACGAGGAGAGTGCGCAGGTTCTTGCCCGTGATGTGTTCGGCGAGAATTTGGTTGGCATCGCCGATGTGTTCGATGGTCGCGGTGGCGGGAATACCGAGGAAACGGTTCTCGGCCAACCCGTTTTCCAGCACCATTACCAAGAGGGCGCGTCCGGGCCCGAGACCCGAGATCAGCACCTGGCGCACCTTCACATCCCCATTGCGCACTAAGGCCGCCGTGCAAAGTAGGTGTGTGAGACGGCTAAGGGTCTTGGTGGTGGATTTGAGCAGTTCGCGAAGAGGCTCGTCTTCGTCAATGGCATTGCGAATGGACTGACGATCGGAAGAGCGCGGGTCCACGCTTGAGGTGAGATTATCCACGAAGAAGCGATAGCCCAGGTCGCTCGGCACGCGGCCGGCACTCTTATGCGGCTGGGAGAGGAACCCTATCTCGGTGATTTCCTTGACTTCGTTGCGGATGGTGGCCGAGCGCACGCCCAGGCCGTATTTGGAGGCGATGAGCTCACTGGGGACGGGTTCGGCCCCGACCACATACTCAAGCACGATGGCCCGCAGAATCTGCCGCTGACGATCGGTAAGCTCACTCATACCGGGATGTCGTCAAGTATTCCAAATTGAAGGCTACTTTTGATGGGAATAACTGGCTTTTGGCTTGTTTTCGGCTGGCTTTCGGGGCGGGGGAGGCGTAGAGTATGAGCATGAGTGCCAGTCCGCGCGACCGAATTATGGGGGTGGAAACGGAGTTTGGGTGCTTCGTGGTCCCCGAGTTCGGGCGGCCCGAAGGCGCGGTGGAGGCCATCAAGAACCATGTGTTCCTCGACGCCCGGATGGGAGTGCTGGATCGGCATGCCCGCGATGAAGTCTTTGAGCCGGCAGAAAGTGGGGGCTTCTTGCGCAACGGGGGGCGGCTTTACATTGACGCCGTGGGCAGCCACCTGGAATACGCGACGGCCGAGTGCCGGACGCTTCGCGATCTCATCGCCCAAGACCGAGCAGGCCAGCGGATGATCGTGCAGGCCATGCGCGACATGGGCATTGACGAGGTGGTGGACGTGTATTCCAACTCGGTGGACCACTTTGGGGGGCACACCTTTGGCTGCCACGAGAACTACCTGGTCAAGATGGACGAGGATTTCTTCAGTTCGCAGGCGCCCCAGCTCTATCCGTTTTTGGTGACCCGCCAGATTTTTGCGGGGGTGGGGCGAGTTGGTGGCCACGAACTGGTGGAAGGTGGCCCGCCCGCTTACGAGGAGCTTGCGGCGAACCCCATTGATTACATCTGGGTGTCCAACGTGTACCGGGTGCAACCGGATCCCACGGTGACCTACCAGATCAGCCAACGCGCCGATCACATCATCCGAACCACGGCGTCGCGGGTGCGATTCAACCGGGCGATGATCAACCCGAAGTGGGAGACCTTCTATGCCAGCGAGGGGCGGCACCGGCTTCATGTGCTGTTTGGCGAGGCCAACCAAAGCCGCTACGCCTACGCGCTGAAAGTGGGCACCACGCACTTGGTGCTGCGCTTATTGGAAGAAGGCGTATTGAAGGGACGACCACGTCTGCTTCATCCCATTCATGCCCTGCATGACATCAGCCGCGACCCCACCTACAAGTGGATGGTGGACTGTGAACACGGCCCGATGAGCGCGGTGGAAATCCAGCGCGAACATCTGGAATGGGCGCAGCGATACAAGGGGGAATCGGAGGAGACCGACTGGGTGCTGCGCGAGTGGGAGCGCACCCTTGATGACCTTTCTCTCGACCCGATGCGCACCGCTGACCGCCTGGACTGGACGGCCAAGAAGATGATGCTGGCGCGCTACCTGGAGGATACGGGCAGAGAGTGGAGCGATGATGCCTTGCACTCAATTGACCTCGAGTATCACAACATTGACCCCGAGAAGAGCTTGTTCCACGCGCTTGGCTTACAGGGGTTTGGGGATGATCTCGATGACCTGGATGCCATGACGATCCCGCCGACGAACACCCGGGCGCATGGGCGCGGGAAGTTGGTGAAGCACCTGCTGGACGGGCCTCGGCGACGCTCTGCGATCATTGACCGGAGTGGTGCCGCTGTAGGGCGAGACACGTATCTCGACTTCAGCGACCCGTTTGAACCTAGCGACGATGTGCTTAGCCAGCTGGAGCCATCCGCACCAGAAGGACAATGACTACCACCGCCATGCCGATGCGCATAATGCGGAGCCGGCCCAAGGCTGCGCGGCGAGAGTCGCCGGGGGGCGTGAGGGAAATCATGAAGCCGCCCACGAGATACAGCAAGCCGCCCACAATGAGCGGGAGGGGAAGTGGGCCGGTGCTAAAGAACGGAAGCAGACTGCACGCGGCCACCAGAACCCCGGCCGTGGCTAGGGATTGGCCCGTTTGGAGTTTCTTTGCCGGGATCATAGGTAGATTCTACGCGCGGTGACCGAATCTCCATTTGATATTGAGCCTGTCATGGGATTCTTGGCCGACCAGGGCCTGCACCCTGACCCCGCCGAACTGGTGGCGTTCCTCGAAGATTTGTACGAGGTGAATAAGACCACGAACCTTACCCGTATCGCCCCGGAGGATGCGGTGGCTCTGCACGTCCTGGATTCCTTGTTGCCGCATGACCTGTTTCCAACTGACAGTTGGGTGCTGGATATCGGTTGTGGGCCGGGCTTCCCGGCCTGGCCGCTGGCATGGGCGCGTCCTGATTTGCAGGTGGTGGGGATGGATTCGGTGGGCAAGATGCACCGCTTTTTGAGCCGTCACGAACGCGCCAATCTGGCCGTGGCCCCCTTGCGGGCGGAAGAACCCAAGCGCAGGGAAGAGATGGATGTGGTGACCGGGCGCGCGGTGGCTCCGTTGGGGATTCAGCTTGAGCTGTCGGCGGCGTATGTGCGGGTGGGCGGGTATGTCATCCCGTTCCGCACGGTGGCGGAAGAAGAAGATTTCGTGCGTATCCCGGCGGGTCAGCTGGGCCTCAAACTGGTGGACGTGGTCGTCCGCACCCTGCCGAGCCGAGACTTGGAGCGGGCGTTCCCGATTTACGAAAAGGTGCGGGCGACGCCTAAGGAGTTCCCGCGGCCTTGGGCGAAGATGCGGCAGCGACCTCTGCGCCCTCAAGGAACTTCAGCAAAGACTGAGCCTCCTTCGACACCTGACTCTCCTTCTCAAGAGTCTTGAGGATGGCCTTGGCTTCGTCGATGCGCTTGAGCTGAACCAGCGCTCTCGCCTGCATCAGCTTGTAAGTACCCAGGGGGAATTTTTCGTCTGCCCTCTTGGCGTCGGCGAGGGCCTGTTCGTAGTCGCCGGTGAGGAACGCATTCGCGGCGAGGTCAGACAGGGCACTCGCCACGTCTACATCCGCGCCGGGGGCATTGGTCTTGGGGAACACCGCCCGGGCCTGCGCGGCCGCCGCCTTGGATTCTTCCTGCCGGCCGAGAGCCAAAAGGAAGCGCGCTCGCAAAAGGTACGGCTGGAACCGTTTGGGATCGTAGGCAATGAGGGCGTCCGTGTCCTTGAGGGCGGTTTCCAAAGCGGCCTGGTCCGCCTTGGTGCGCGGGTTGCCCTGCTCATAGTTCTGCATAGCGGCGAGCGTGTTGTCCACCACCAACTGGGTTTTGGCGAAGTACTCCGCTTCGTTCTTGATCGTCGGATTCATACCGCTACACCCCCCGATGAGAAGAGCGAGGAGTAAGAAGAGACTAGTTCGCCACCACATTCACGAGCTTCCCAGGGATCACGATGACCTTACGGACGGTCTTGCCATCGAGATGTGCCTTCACCTTCTCAGACGCCAGGGCGTGCTGCTCCAGTTCTTCGTTGCTTAATCCTGCCGGCAGAGTGATGGTGTCGCGGAGCTTGCCGTTGACCTGCACGGCCACGGTGACTTCATCCTCGGCCGCCAGGGCTTCGATGGCTTCGGGCCACGATTCGTTGAGCGTGAACTCTTCGTAACCCAGGCCGGACCACATCTCGTCGGCGGTGTGCGGGGCGGCGGGGGCCAAGACGCGGATAAAGGCGCTGAGGGCCTCGCTCCAGGCCGCCTGTTCGGCTTCGGTGAGGGCGTTCGCGTCCTTCGGCATCAGGTCGCCGTACTTGTTGAGCGCTGTCATCATCGCCGAGATGTAGGTGTTGAAGGCAAAACGCTCGATATCATTGCTGCACTTGGCGACCATCTGGTGCGTCACGCGCCGAATCTGACGGGAAAGGTCCGTGGCCTCGTGCTGGTCAATCCTCAGCGCCCAATCCGGTTGATAGATGGAGCTCAGCTCGGCGCCCCACTTCATTACGCGGTTGAGGAAGCGCACACTGCCTTGCATGCCCTCGTTGCTCCATTGCACGTTCTGTTCGAACGGGGCGACAAAGAGCTCGAAGACGCGGAGGGCGTCAGCGCCGTATTCGGCCACGGCCTCATCGGGGGTGACGATGTTGCCCTTGGATTTGCTCATCCGGACCCACTTCCAAGTCACCTCGGATTCAGGAAGCTTGGCGGCTTCCTCGTAAGAAATGAGAATGCCGTCTTCGCCGACTTCGAGGCGCTCGCCTTCGCGGGGTTGGCGGTAGGGGGTGCGGCCCAAAACCTGCCCTTGGTTGATGAGGCGCTGGAACGGCTCGTTCACGGGCACCAGGCCCGCATCGTAGAGCACCTTGGTCCAGAACCGGGCGTACAGCAGGTGCATCACCGCGTGTTCGGCGCCGCCGACATAGCAGTCCACCGGCATCCATTTGGCCACCTTCTCCGGGTCCCACGCTTGGTCTTGGTTGAACGGGTCGCAGAACCGGAGGAAGTACCAACTCGAACAAGCAAAGCCGCCCATGGTGTCGGTTTCGCGTCGGCCCAGCGTGCCGTCCTGGGTGGTGGTGTTCACAAACTCGGGAATGCCCGCGAGTGGCGAGGACCCATCGTCCCCCGGTTCATAGTGCTCCACTTCGGGGAGGGTGACGGGGAGTTGGTCTTCGGGCACCAGTTCTATGCCGCCCTCGGAGTTGTAAACGACCGGGATTGGGCAGCCCCAATAGCGCTGGCGGCTGATGAGCCAGTCGCGCATCTTGAAGTTGACTTTACGCTCGCCAATACCCTCGGCTTCCATCCAATCGGCCAGGCGCTCCTTGGCTTCCTCGACCTTGAGCCCGGTGTGCGAACCCGAGTTGATCAAATAGCCATCCGTGGCGGCGTAGGGTAGCTCGGGGACGGAGTCAATCGCGGGAGCGATGACGGGCACCACGGGGAGGTTGTACTTTTGCGCGAATTCGAAATCGCGTTCGTCGTGGCCCGGCACGGCCATGATCGCGCCGGTGCCGTAGTTCATCAGCACGTCGTCGGCCAGATAGAGCGGCACGTGCTTGCCCGTGGCTGGATTCACGGCGTAGGCACCCGTAAAGGCCCCCGTCTTGGGGCGATCCACGGCCGTGCGGTCGGTTTCACTCAGCTCACGGGCTTGCTTTTGGTACTGCGCGATGACCGCACGGTGGCGGGGACGGACCCGCTTGGCGATGGTTTTGACCAAGGGATGCTCGGGGGCCAGGACGCAGAATGTGACGCCATAGATCGTGTCGATCCGGGTCGTGAAAGCGCGGAACGACATCGGTTTCGCCCGGACCGTGAGCTCATCGGGCTCTTCCGTGGCGTCAATGAAGTCCTCGAAGGCATCTTCGATGGTGTCGAAGTGGTCCCCGGCGGCCTCCAGGTGCATGAGGGCCGCACGCACAGTGGCTGCTTCACCCTTGAACTGGGCAACCTCGTCAATCAGTTCTTCCAGCAGATCTTCAATGGCATCGGCGCGGCGTTGCGGCCCCTCAGCAATCGTCCGAAGGGTAGCAAGATCATCCGTGGCAAAGGCGGCAGGTTCAAAAATCGGGCTGGCGGCCAGCACGAGCAGGGTCTGGCACCGGGCCAGGGCCTCGGTGGCGTTGAGGGTTTCCAGGCACGTTTTGGCGGCGCGGATGGACTCCAGGGCTTGATCCTGGGCGTGTTCGAGGTCCGGGAAGGAGGCACGCAGGTCCTCGACGGCATGGGTTGGATTCGCGAGGTCTTCGCTCTGAATCACGACGTCCAGCGAGAACTCCACGCCCTCGCTGCGCCCGATCCAGTTGCGCTGCATCTGCTTGATGCCTTCGGGCCAGTCAATGGTGTCGAGGTCATCCAGCAGGCGCTGGGCGTACTTGGTGATGCAGAAGAACCACTGCGGGATCTCCTTCTTCTCCACCAGGGCGCCACTGCGCTCCGCCCGGCCGCCAATGATTTCCTCGTCGGCCAGCACAGTTTTTTCCACCGGATCCCAGTTGACGGTAGCCATGCGGCGTTCGGCCAGTCCGCGATCATAGAGGAGTTTGAAGATCCACTGTGTCACTAGACTTGAACGTACGCGACCAGTCGTAGCTAATGCCCACCAAATCCATCTGGCGGCGGTAGTTGGCGGCGTAGTCGTCAATCATCCCGGCGGGATGGCGCTTGCGCTTGATGGCTTCGTTTTCAGCGGGCAGGCCAAAAGCATCGAAGCCCATGGGGTGTAGCACGTTGTAGCCCTGCATTCGCTTCATGCGGGCGATGGCGTCAGTGGGGATGTAGTTACGGCAGTGCCCTACGCTCAGGCCCGCGCCGCTGGGGTAGGGAAAGAAGTCGAGCGCGTAGAACTTGGGTCGCCCTTCGATCTCCTGGGTAAGGAAGAGATCAGCGTCTTGCCAACGGGCGCGCCACTTCGACTCAAACTCATCGGGAAGGTACCGATCCAACATCCTAGATGGCGTTGTACCTTCCCGGTTCGAGGGTGATTAGGGAGCCTGCTGGTTCCCGTTGCCCATGCGCCGCGTCATGTTGGCCATCCGCTGCTTAGTCTCGTTATAAGCCCGCGTGTATTCGGCCTGCATTTCGGTGGGGAGTTGGCTGAAGTTGGACACCGTGGAGCCCTCAAAGTTCGAGTCACGGAGCTGCCGAGTCATGGTTACGCCGCGGGCCAGCTGGAACGTGAACGTATAGGTGACTTGGCTACCGACACGGAATTGGGTGAGTTCCGGTCCGTTCATGTTGATGCGGCCTTGCGTGGCGCCTTGCATGGCCTCCTGGGCGGCTTTGGTAGACCCCAATTGCGCCGGTGTGGTGATGCGACCGCCGCCCCCCGTGCCCGTCATGGCCTTGAGGACTTGGTTGCTGCGGGCGGTAATTTGGAGGAGGGTTTCACCGGGGATGCCGCGCGGAAGCACCTCGGTGCGTTCATCCATCATCGAGCCACCAAAGATCATCGGCATTCCTCCCCCGCCGCCGCGGCCAATCGTCGCCGTCATGGTGACCATGCCTTGGTTTTGCTGGTTGTTGTTTTCCCGTTGTACGGTCGGGCCCGGATCTTCGTTGAAAACATCCCAGAATATCCGGTCATTGATCTGGCC
>CAZVHE010000037.1:11783-21798 GCA_964627705.1 uncultured Chthonomonas sp. | reverse complement strand
CGGCCGTTGGCTCCCGTTTGAGATCGATCCGTTCGAAATGCGCAACCGACTGCGCAACAAGATGATCCGCCCGACGACCATTCCGCAGACGTACGAAGACCTGCTGATTGAGCA
The DNA here is from genome assembly GCA_964627705.1 of uncultured Chthonomonas sp. GTDB lineage: Bacteria > Armatimonadota > Fimbriimonadia > Fimbriimonadales > Fimbriimonadaceae > JAHBTC01. Next base: position 21,684 of record CAZVHE010000037.1, on the reverse strand, counting down.
AGCGGTAAGCCGCGAAGCCCTGCGCCTGGCCTTCTACCACCACAAGTCACTCGCGCGTAGCCTCAAGGGGACGCAGCAGCAGCGCGACGTGGGCCAAATCTTTGAGCAGGCCGGCGGCGGCGAAACCCTCATCAAAATGATGGACCTCGACATGATCATTGGGTCCGGCGGGGTGCTGAGCCACGCGCCCAAGCGCGCGCAGTCTGCGCTCATGATGATGGACGCCTACGAACCAGAGGGCATCACCATGCTCACCGTGGACAGCATTTTTATGATGCCGCACCTCGGCGTGCTGAGCGAGCACTTCTTTGAGGCTGCACGGCAGGTATTTGAGTACGACTGTATCGTTAAGTGCGGCCACTGCATCGCGCCGGTAGGCCAAGCCAAGCCGGGAGAAGTCGCCATCACGGTTTCCGGCGATGGTGTCAGCGAATCGGTGAAGGTGGGCGAAATCAAGGTCATCCCGGCGGGGCGCGGCGAGTTCCGCGAACTCACAGTGACTCCCTCGCGCGGCCTCGACATCGGCGCCGGCAAGGGCAAGGCGATCACGCAGAAGTTCGAAGGTGGCACGGTGGGCATCATCATTGATGCGCGCGGACGCCCCCTCAACCTGAGCCCAGACGTGAGCGAGCGCGTGGCCAAGAACCGCGAGTGGCTGGAGGCCATGGGCCTTCCTCTCCCGTAACTTCAGTCCGTAGCCCGAAAACGAGAATCCCTCTCCGCCTCCAATGAGGTTGAGAGGGATTCTTTTTTGCAGTAGGAAGCTTAGGCGCCGCGATTGACGCGGTTCATCAACTTGCTCAGCCAGCCTTTGTCGTCCATCTCTTGCTGGCGGCGCAGCTCGGCCACCTTGGTGTGCTGTTCCAGGTCGCGGTCCGGGTCCGGATACGCCTTGTCCAACATGCGCTGGAGGTGATCCGCCGGGGCGAGGTGAAGCTGAATTGGTAAGCCAGACTCATCCGAGAGCATCTGCAACGACTCTTCGCTCAGCGCGGTGGCTCCCATCACGTGCAGGGTGCCCCCCTCAATCGTCACGGGCAGGGCGCGCAGGCGCGTGGCCGTCTCCCGGCTAAATCGAGCGAGAATCTCGGGTTTCGGCACCAAGGATTGCCCCATCAGGCGCTGAATCGCCGAGGCATGCTCCAAGGCAATCCGGCTCTCTTCCGCTTCTTCCTTGGTCAAGACGCCGGCGTCGCTACTGGCGCGGCCATCGTCATCCTCTTCCTTGAATTCGGTCGAGGGAATCGCTGTTGCGGCGGCTCGCTCGATTTCAATTTCTCGGTTCATCCGGTCCAGGATCTGCTCGATCATGATCGGCGTCGTGTCGTTACGCGGCTGCACCGTCGGCCTGTTTTCGCCGCTCATGAACTCCCGCCACGCGGCGCGAGCCTCTTCGGTGGCACTGAGCGTAAACCCATCTTCCGTTTTCTCCACCGGGGGCGTTCCAGGTGCACTGTCGAACGAAGCGACTTCGGCTTCGGCCGGCGTCAGCGCGGGAGTATCATTGGCCTGCGGCGGTGCCGGAGCCTCGGGGGGCTCAGGAATCGCGACCTCGGCCATCTCAGTTTCGGAGTCCGGCTCAAGCTCCGTCACCTGGGCAAAGGCCTCAGCTACCGGATCTTCTGCCGGAGCGGCAACCGGCGGGGCAGTCCCGTCGCCTCGGGCGAAGCCAATCCGAGCCAGCAAATCGTCCAAGGCGGAGTTACCCGTGCTCTGAGTCGGCGTCGGTTCGGGGTCCGGCGTCGGTTCCGGCGTAGCCTCGGGCGTCGCGGCGACCTGTGCGCCTTCGATCTCATTCTTCGGTGCGACTTTGAACTCATCGAGCGGCAACGGCGGGGGCATGGGGATGCTTTCGGCACTGGCTTCAGCGGCTTCCCGTTCGGCCTCGGGCGCATCCACTTCGTCGGTCGCCCACTCGTCGGCGACGTCCCCTTCCGGTTCGGCAATGGCGGTCGGTGGATCCCAATCGCTGCTCTCCACGGGCTCGGCTAATGCGGATTCAACTTCCGCGCTTAAATCACCCGCCAGGTCGGTTCCAGCGGATTCAATCGCGGGGACAACCTCGGGAGCCGCGGCGACTTCCGCCACCGGAGCGGCCACACCAGCGAAATCCGTCGGATAGGCGGCCTGTAGGGCAGCCAAAACCTCTTCCTGCGGGCGCGGTTCAACAATCAGCCGTCGTTCGGCCCGCCGTTCAATCGCGGTCAGCAAAGACTCATCGAAGGGCTCCATTGCCCAGCAAACCAGCTCTTCGCCCCGCAATTCCATCGGGCAGGCTCGGGCAAACCAGGCCAGGCTCGCCGGCACCAGCTTCACGGCATCGGCATGAGGTTCAACCGGTTCAATACCGGCGTCCTCGGCCGCCATGGGCTGTTCCTCAACGATTTCCGCGGCCGGGGATTCGACCTCCGGTTCAGCAGGTGCCGACGCTTTGGCCTTCTCAACACTCTTGGCCCACGCCAAGGGGTCAAAAGTGACCTCCGGCACAGAATCTTTTTCTTCGGCGGTGAGGCTTTCCTGTTCCGCTTCGGCCAGCAGGCTTTCCCAATCGGCTTCGGCGTCATCTTCGCTGACCGCAATCACGGGGGCCGTCTCTTCTTCGACAACCGCCGCAACTTCGTATTGCGAGACCAAGGCTTCCAATTCAACCGAATCCAGGCCATCTTCAGGCGTTCGCGTTTCGGCGATCTGCCAAGGGGTCAAATTCTCGGCGATTTCGGTCTCTGCAGGTTCAATTTCGGCGACTTCTTCAATCGCGATCTCTTCAATGAAGGACTCTTCGACGACCAAGTTTTCCTCGGCAACGATCGGCGCCTCGGTCACTTCATGGTCAATTTCCTCCTCAGAGGTCTCTTGAGTCGGGGCGAGGGAGAGCGGCGACAGTTCATCGCCGTAGCGGGCCGTCCAGGCCGCCGCCACTTCTTCAAAATCGGCAATCCGGAACCGCGCGGCGCCTTGGCTGAGTTCGCTTAGGGCGCGCAGCGTTTCATTATCGGCAGGACTAGCCACCAAAAACTCAATGCCCGATTCATCTTCGCCCATCGGCACCGCCCGCAAGTCGCGCAGAACTTCCACCGGAAACTCGGTCGCCCCCACCGGCGCCGGGGCATCGAGATCGTCTCCATCCGGCAAACCGGACCCGTTCGACTCTCCCTCAGCTTCGGGAGCTTCTTCGAAAACCTCTTTAAGCTCCGGCTCGACCGCCACACGAGCTTCTGCCGCCTCCGGCACCAAGAGCACCGGATTCGGGTTCCCCGACCAGGCCACCGCCGGGTCGTTCACAAATCGTTCAAGCAAGGAAGTCGGAATCTCGCTGCCGTAGCGGCTCAGCAGTTCACGGGCCACCTCGGCGTCGGTGCCTTGCACCCATTGCACCGGGCGCTTGGCATAGGCCATCACCAAGTTCAGCGCCTCCACGGTCACCTCACCAGCGTGCAGCACCACCACAAACGGCTCGTGGAAACTGACGGGCACTAAGCGGTGGCTCAGGGCCACGGTCCACGGCAAGCAATCTCGAATCTGTCGCTGAGCCTCCCCGCCTTCGGCTTCAAGGGCGCTCAAAAGGGATCGGCCCAGGGTTCGCACGTGCGCATCCGCGCTCAGGCTCCATCGGAAAGCCACTTCCTTCAGTTCTTCCGGGGTCTTGGCTTGCATCCACTCTTGGCTGACGTTGCCGTACTTGGCCCAATCTGAGGTCGGCACATTCGAGCTCAAATCAGTCCTGTCGGTCGGGTGAGAGCCTTGATTTGACATAGTCCTTCACGAAAGCCAATGCTTCCAGTGGATTTATCGGTAGTTATTACAGGATTCTTGACTCCCAGGCCCGGAATCCCGTTCCGAAATCCAATAAAAACTGGATTAAGGGGTGGCTTCCGTCGGGCCGCTTTCTACCGGCTCCTCGGGCTTCATGCGATCTTCAAAGTTATTGTGGTGCAAGCGAAGACGCTTCACGATCTCGACCCCTCGGTCAGCGGCGTGCTCAATGGCGTGGAACGTGTTGATCCCTCGCAACAGGTCACGCACCGATTCGGGGCGCTCAACGATGAGTTCCATAAAGCGCCGGCGCGCGGTCTTATACGATGCATCCACCGTGTCGTCCATCAACAGCGCCTCGCTCGCCACTTCCTCGTCGTACTTGAGGTAGAGCGCCGTGGCCGACCGAATCACCTTGGCCGCCTCGGCTTGTAGATCGTACAGAGCTGACTTGAGCTCATCCGGGAACTGCCCGGAAAGCCGCCGGGCGCGGCTCGCCATCTTCTCGGCGTCGTCTCCGGCTTTCTCCAGCTCCCCGACGATGCTCAGGGTACTCGTCAGCAATCGAAGGTCGTTGGCCACCGGCGCTTGCTTTAGCAAGCAATCCACAGCAATGCCGACCGCGAGTTTCTCGCTCTCGTCAATGACGTCGTCCAGCGACTTGACGCGTTGGTAGAGGCTCTCATCACCTTCCAGGGTGCACCGCACGCCTAACTCGAGCATGTCGACGACACAAGCCCCCATCCGCAACACCAGGGAGCGGATTTCATCAATGCGTTCGTCAAACTCGCGGCGAGTCATAGGGGCCTATCTTTATACAAGACGCAAGGATCGGCCCAAACGGTGCTTCAGTGGGGAATTTTTCTTAACAATTCAGCACCGGTAAGACTTCCAGCGTCGTCTCTGCCTTCAACTTTCCACACTTGACCTGGATTTTGTAGGTCCCCGGGGCCACAAAATACGTCCACCACGGTTCTTGGCCCGCATCGGGCAAACGGTAGATCTCCTTGGGCTGGGCATCCCACACGACGCGGTTATAGCCCGCAAATCCCGTCCCCGTCATGCTGGCGATCTCCCGCCCCTTTTCATCGGTCACGGTCACGCTCACCTCTTCGGTAGCGGCTTCCTTCAGCCAGTACGTGATGGGCGCGAACTTCGGCGGGTTCGTCCCCCGGAACACGTCATCCGCCCACAGCCCTTGCAGGAACAATCGCTCAATCGGGCGGCAGTTCCGGGGTGTGAAGACGTGGAGCGCCTTATCCAACACGGCTTCGGTGCTTTCCGAGAGGAAGCGGGCGTCGTCCAGAATCCAAATGCTCCGGCCGTGAGTGCCCAACACCAAGTCATACTCGCGCGGGTGAATCTGAATGTCATCCACCGGGCAGTGCGGCAGGTTCTTGCCGTTCAGCCGTAGCCACGCCTTGCCCCCGTTCAGGGTCACAAACACCCCGTTCTCCGTCCCGCAATAGAGCACATTCGGGTTCTTGGGGTCCTCGCGCACCACCTTCACGCTCCTGTGCTTTGGCAGGTCGCCCGTGATGTCGTTCCAGGTCTTGCCGAAGTCGGTGGTTTGGAGAATGCGCGGGTCGTACTGGTCATCCCGGTGCCCGTCCAGGCTCATCGTGGCGCGGCCCGCCCCATGCACCGAGGCGTCAATGCGGCTGACGTACCAATCATTGCCCTTCGGCGTCACGTCCTTCCATTCGCCGTCCACGCGCACGTGCACGCGGCCATCATCGGTACCGGCCCACAGGAGGCCTTCGGTAAGCGGAGACTCCACCAACGAGGTCACGGTGCAGAAGGTCTCCGCCGCCGACCCCTCGGTCGTGATCTTGTTCACGTCATTCGTGGTCAGGTCGCCACTGATGAGCTCCCACGTTTCGCCCCGATCGTTCAGGCGGAACACCATGTTCCCGCCCAGGTACAGCACGCTCGGGTTGTGAGGCGACACAAAGAAGGGCGCATTCCAATTGAACCGGTAAGCCGCGCCACCTTCCCGTTGTTGCGGTTGCAGATGCCAGCGTCGCCCGGTCTTGTGGTTCGCTTTGGTCAGGTTGCCGCCTTGCCATTCGGCGTAAATCACGTCGGGGTCTTCGGGGTCGAACGCCACGTGGAACCCGTCGCCCCAGCACACGTACCTCCAGTCCGAGTTGGTAATGCCGGTCTGCGGGGTGCCGTCTTCGTACTTCTCCGTCTCCACCAACGTGCCGCTGGGGCCAACCCAGGAGCCGTTGTCTTGCAGGCCGCCGGCAATGCGGTACGGCTCGCTCATATCCAGCGCGATGTTATAGAACTGCCCGATGGCAATTTGGTTGAGGAACTGCCACTTCGCACCCCCATCAAAGGTTTGGTAAATGCCGCCATCGTTGCCGACCACGATGTGGTCCGGATCGTTGGGGTCGAAGGCGATGGAGTGCATGTCCACGTGCATCTTGTCGCCGAAGCCGCCCCGGAATGTACGCCCGCCATCCTCGCTGACTTCCACTTCCCAACCGAGCAAATAGATCTTCTGGTCGTTCTTGGGGTGGATGCGCACCTTGCAGAAATAGAACGCCCGTGGCGCGCGCACGCTCATTCGAGTCCAGGTGTTGCCGCCGTCTTCACTGCGGAAGAGGCCACCCGACTTGCTGCGGTCGTCGCGGATGCTGTTGGTACCGCCTTGGCCGCTTTCGATGACCGCGTACATGATGTCCGGGTTCTCGGCATACAGGTCAATGCCGATGCGTCCGGTGTGGGCCGGCAAACCGCCCTTGAGCTTCTTCCAAGTCTTGCCGCCATCTTGGCTGCGGAACAGGCCACCCTCGGTACTGCCGCTATCAAACTTGTACGCCTTGCGGCGACGGTAGTACATGGCTGCAAAGACGACGTCTGGGTTGCGGGGGTCCAGTCGCACATCACAGCACCCGTGGTCTTTCACCGCCAGCACCTTCGTCCACGTCTTGCCGCCGTCGGTGGTCTTATAGAGTCCGCGCTCCTCATTGGCCCCCCACAAGTGGCCGAGGGCGGCCACGTAGCACACATCCGGGTTGCGCGGGTCCACCACGATGGCCGGAATGTCGTGCGAATCCGCCAAGCCCATGTGCTGCCAGGTGGCCCCGGCGTCGGTGGAGCGATACACCCCGTTCCCCCACGAGCTGGAATTGCGGCCGTTGCCTTCGCCCGTGCCCAGCCAGATCATCTGGTTGCGGCCGAGTTCCCTGAGTTCCTTCTTGCTCTTGCCAGCTTTGACCTCGGCGGGATAGTCGAAGTTGGCCGGCAGATCGCAAACCGCGATGCTGCCCACGCTGGTGGTTTCTTCCTTGTCAAACAAAGACTCCAGGGTGGTGCCGTAGTTCTTGGTTCGGAAAAGGCCGCCCGAGGCCAATCCCACGTAGAAAACCTTGCTCTCGCCGGGCGCGAAAACCACTTCACTCACGCGGCCACCCATAGTGCCCGGCCCCACACTGCGCCAGTTCAATCGTTTGATATCGGTATCCACCACCGACCGCTTCTGTGCCATACGGTGCATCCTACTCAGAATTTGGCCAATCCTTCGCCCATTGCGTTCAACTTGGTGAGATAATGGGAGGCGTCATGGTTTCGTTGGTCCTCGGACTCACCCTCACGGCAGTGAGCCCCGCAACCGCCGAGCTACCCACCCGCCCGCGCGATCCGTGGGTGTTCCGTAGCGTTCTCGATAAGCAAGCCCGCATGGTGACGGTCGCCCTTTCGGAAGACATCTACATCGCCTACGATGCCACCAACTGTGGCTTCTACAAGGCTTGGGAAGGCACGGTCAAGTTTCAAGGTGCCGTCTACACCGCCGAGCATGGGCCCCAACCCATCTCCGTCGGCAAGGTTTATGAACAGGACACCATTGACCGCGCCATCTGGTCGGTGGCCAACGCTCGCGGCGAAGTGACCGAAGTCAAGCCCCGTTTCCGTGGCTACACCATGAAGGGTGGCCAGGTGGAGTTCAACTACGAAATCCCGCTGGGCTCAAAGTTAGTGATCGTGAATGAGATTCCCGAGGCTCTTCCCCTTCGCCTGGGTCGAGTCGGGCTCGAGCGCCGCTTCCACGTGAGCGGCCTGGCCCGTGGCGAGCGACTTTTCCTCGATGTGGCGACGAAGTTCGTGGCCCCGAATTCCCAGCGCGCTTACCCGATGCTCACGCCCACGGAAGTTGAGCTACGCAACGGCACGAATGTGCTTTCGACCCGCTATGGTGCTCCCGTGGATCCGGCGGCGGCCGCATCTGCCACTGGCCAGGACTTGCTGGCGAGCCTGAAACCCGAACCCACTGTAGCCCAAGAAAGCAGCCAGGTGCGTGTGCCGGGCATTGCCATGCGCCTTTATGATGTCGGCATTGACCTGGAACGTGTGCCGCGTCTCGTGGGCGGGCAAACCCCCAACTACAGCGTGGTGGTGCCGAAGCTCGACCTTGGCAACGACGATTTCGGCGACCTGAAGGAGCGCTTCCTCGGTCACTTCACTGGCTTCCTCAATGTCCGCAAGGCGGGTCGCCACCACTTTCGGTTGGCCAGCGACGACGGCTCCAAGTTCTTCCTGGGCGATGAACTCGTGATTGACCACGACGGCCTCCATGGCGCCAGCGAACCCAAAACGGGCTACCTGGACCTCAGCCCCGGCGAAGTTCCGCTTTTCATCGAGTTCTTTGAGAACCAAGCCGATGCGGCTCTGCGCCTGGAGTGGAAGGAGCCGGGCGACACCGAATGGAGCATCGTCCCGACCGAAGTTCTCACCGCTCAAGGCGGCGAAGTCCGTGTGACGGCCCCCGGCACCAAGCGCGTGCTGCTCAACGGGCAAAGCAACCGCCCCGGCGACCGCAGCCCATTGGAGGGCGTCCACCCGGCCTGGACGCTGCAGACCATTGACATCCCGGGCTTTGAGCCCCGCGTGGGCGGCATGGATTTCCTCCCCGATGGGCGCATGGTCGTTTGCACCTGGGATGAAGTGGGCGGCGTTTACATCGTGGACAACGTATGGGGTACGGTGCGCAACCCAACGGTCAAGCGCATTGCCGCCGGCCTCGCCGAACCCCTTGGCCTCAAGGTCGTCAACGGTGAAATCTACGTCTTGCAGAAGCAAGAACTGACCAAGCTCGTGGACCTGGATGGGGACGAAGTGACCGACCGCTACTACGCACTGGCCAACGGCTGGGGCGTGACGGCGAACTTCCACGAGTTCGCGTTTGGCCTGGTGCACCGAGGCAACACGTTCTACGCCGCCCTCGCCACCGCGATTGATCCGGGCGGACGCAGCACGCGCCCGCAAAACGAGGATCGAGGCTGGGTGATTGCCATTAACGACAAGACTGGCGAGTACCGTAAGGTCGCCAACGGCCTCCGCACGCCCAACGGCATTGGCATCGGCTGGGGTGGCCGCTTCTACATCACCGATAACCAAGGTGACTGGCTCCCCTCTTCCAAGGTCTTACCCTTGCAAGAAGGTGCCTATTACGGCAACGCTTCGGTTGGCCCCGAATCGGTCACCAGCGGCCCCGTCACGCCCCCGGTGGTGTGGCTCCCGCAAAACGAGATCGGGAACTCCCCGAGCCAACCGGCTCGATTCACCAAGGGCCCCTTCGCGGGCCAAATGATGCACGGTGACGTCACCCACGGTGGCCTTAAGCGGGTGTTTGTGGAAGAAGTGGACGGCGTGCTGCAAGGCTGCGTGTTCCGCTTCACCCAAGGCATGATGGCAGGCATCAACCGCGTCATGGTCGGCCCCGATGGCTCCATTTTTGTGGGCGGCATCGGCTCCACCGGCAACTGGGCGCAAACCGGCAAGAAGTGGTACGGCCTGCAAAAGATCACCTACAACGGCGACCACGTGTTTGAAATGAAGACCGTGCGCCCGATGCAGAACGGAATCGAGATTGAGTTCACCGAACCCGCCAACATCGAACAGGCCGCTGATCTCAGCCTCTACGACATCAGCCAGTGGCGCTATGAGCCGACCGAAGCCTACGGCGGGCCGAAGGTGGACGAGGGTCGCCTGGTGGCCAAGTCGGTTACGATTACGGAAGGCGGACGCCGGATCTTCTTGGAAGTGGATGGCCTCAAGGAGAATCACGTGTTCTACGTGCGCATCCACCCCGCGCTCAAGAGCATGGAAGACCGCGCCCTGTGGAGCACCGAAGCCTGGT
>CAZVHE010000037.1:8046-11773 GCA_964627705.1 uncultured Chthonomonas sp. | reverse complement strand
CAACAAGATGCCGAACCGACAAGGCACGGTGAATCCGACGCTACCGACCCCGCCCAACACGCTCTCCGCTGAGGAAGCGGCTGACGGGTTCAAGCTCCTGTTCAACGGAGAATCTTTGGACGGATGGATCGGGTTCCGCAAGGACCACGTCCCGGCGGGTTGGTCCGTTCAGAATGGCGAACTCACGTTCACCCCGGGCAAGGAAGGCGGCGATCTCCGTACGCTGGACGAATACGGCGACTTCGAACTGCGCATGCAGTGGAAGATCAGCCGAGGTGGCAACAGCGGCATCTTCTACCGCTGCACCGAGGAGTACAACGTGCCCTACTTGACCGGCATCGAGATGCAAATCCTGGATGACGAACGCCACAACGACGGCACCAACGCGCTCACCTCGGCGGGCTCGGTCTACGGCCTCTACGCGGCCCCTCCGGGCATCACGCGCAATGTGGGCGACTGGAACGATGTCCGCATCGTGGCCCGAGGCCCCGTGGTGGAGCACTACCTCAACAATCACCTGGTAGCTCGCATTGACGTGAGTAGCATGGAGTGGGCGAACCTGGTCTCGGCCAGCAAGTTCCGTGATTGGAAGGACTTCGCCAAGCGGGCACGCGGTTACATCGCGGTGCAAGACCACGGCGATCCGGTCGCCTTCCGCTCGATTCGCATCAAGACGTTGGATTGAAGCGAGCCGAAGCGGTAAGGTCACAAGGGTCGGGAGCAATGAGCCCCGGCCCTTGCTTTTGCCTTATGTCTGCCACCCCCGTTGCCAACGCCCAAGTTGACGACCCACGCACCTTACGCCGAGTCATCACCGCCTCATCGGTCGGCACCCTCATCGAGTGGTACGACTTCTATCTGTTCGGGGCGCTGGCCACCATCATTGGCCGCGAGTTCTTCCCGCCGGGCAACGAGGTGGTGGGCTTCCTTTCCGCCCTCGCCACGTTTGCCGTGGGATTCTTGGTGCGCCCCTTCGGGGCCCTCGTCTTTGGCCGTCTGGGTGACATCGTTGGGCGCAAGCACACATTCCTCGTCACCCTCAGCTTGATGGGGATCAGCACGGTCCTCATCGGCCTGGTGCCGACCTACGCCCAGATCGGAGTGATCGCCCCCATTCTGCTAGTCCTGCTGCGGGCGTTACAGGGCCTGGCACTGGGCGGCGAATACGGCGGAGCCGCCACCTATGTGGCTGAGCACAGCCCGCCCAAGCAGCGCGGGTTCTACACCTCGTTCATCCAGACCACCGCGACGCTCGGCCTCTTTGTCTCGCTACTTGTGCTGCTGAGCACCGAGCGCATCATGGGCAAGGAAGCCTTCGATGGCGGCGGCTGGCGCATCCCGTTTCTTCTCTCGGCGGTGCTCCTGATTGTCAGCATCACCATTCGGCTCAAGATGAGCGAGAGCCCCCTCTTTGCCAAGCTGAAGAACGAAGGAACGACCTCAACGAACCCTCTACGCGAGAGCTTCGTCAACCCCGAGAATCGCAGGCTAGTCTTGCTGGCGCTGTTCGGGGCGACAGCGGGCCAGGGCGTCATTTGGTACACGGGCCAGTTCTACGCCATGTCGTTCATGGAGAAGATCCTCAAGCTACCCCGAGACGGTGTGTGGATGACGGTGGGGACCGCTCTCCTACTGGCGACGCCGCTTTTCATCGTTTTTGGTCACCTCAGCGACCGCATCGGACGCAAGAAGGTGATGCTGACCGGCATGGGGCTGGCCATCTTGCTCTATCTGCCGCTTTTCCACCTCATGACCCTCGCCGGGGCCAACCCCGAGCAACCCCAATGGGTGCTGCTGGGCGCGCTGGTGTTCATCCAGGTCGTGTTTGTGACGATGGTTTACGGGCCGGTGGCGGCATTCTTGGTGGAGCTCTTCCCCACCCGCATCCGCTACACCAGCATGTCGCTGCCCTATCACATCGGCAATGGGGTGTTCGGGGGGTTGGTGCCGCTCATCAGTTCGGCGGTGGTGGCCAACACTGGCAATAAGCTAAGCGGCCTATTCTATCCCTTAGCCATCGCCACAATGACCTTCCTTATTGCATTGAAGTATTTGCCGGAAACCGCAGGACAACTCCACGGCGACGAGCATTAGCGTTCCTTGGCAATGGGGGTGAAGAACCCATGGATCGGAACAAATCACATATCTTAGGGGAGCATGATGAAGGCACCCTCAAGCAGATGCACCAGGCCGTGGCGGCGGATGAGTGCGCCTACGGCGTGCTGTGCGCCGATGGCCACAAGGGCTACAACGTGCCCATCGGGGCCGTGCTGGCTTACCCAGAGCACATCTCCCCGGCGGGCGTCGGATTTGACATTGCCTGCGGCAACAAGGCCGTGCGGCTCGACCTCAAAGCCTCCGAGATTCGACCTCGGCTGAACGAGTTAGCCGAGCAGATTTTTGCCTCTCTGTCCTTTGGCGTCGGGCGAGTCAATCAAACAAAGATTGACCACCCTGTATTCGACTCGCCGACCTGGAAGGAAGTGCCCTTTCTGCGTACCAACCAGAGCCTTTTCGCCTCCGCGCGGAATCAGCTCGGCACCATCGGCTCCGGCAACCACTACGTGGACGTTTTCGAGGACCAAGACACCGGCAATGTCTGGGTAGGGTGCCACTTTGGCAGCCGGGGTCTGGGCCACCGTATCGCCTCGCACTTCATCGAGGCCAGCGGAGCCAAGCCGAATGGCAACATGGACTCCCCGCCGACCTTGCTGGACGTGAACAGCGAGGTGGGACAGGAATACATCGCGGCAATGCACCTGGCGGGGGAATACGCCTACGCCGGGCGCGATTGGGTGTGCGAGCATGTGGCCGCGATTCTCGGTGGCAGCATCGAGGAGAGTGTGCACAACCACCACAACTTCGCTTGGCAGGAGGAGCACCACGGCCAGACGTACTGGGTGGTACGCAAAGGCGCCACGCCTGCTTTCCCCGGTCAGCGAGGGTTTGTGGGCGGCTCGATGGGGGAAGTTTCGGTGATCCTTAAGGGCACCGAATCTCCCGCATTGCGCCAGGCCTTGTGCTCGACCGTACACGGCGCGGGGCGCGTGATGTCGCGCACCGCCGCAGCGGGCAAAAAACGCTGGGTGAAGGATGAAACCGGCCGCCGCCAAGCTGTGCAGATTTCGGAAGGAGTGGTGAACATGACCGCCGTGCGCGAAGATCTGGCGCGCCGGGGCATTTTGCTTAAGGGCGCCGGGGCCGACGAAGCGCCTGAAGTCTACAAAAACCTGCCCACAGTGCTCCAGCACCACGCGGGGACGATCGAGGTGACGACCACACTCACTCCACTCATCGTTTGTATGGCGGGCTCGGACGAGTTCGACCCGTACAAGGACTGAACTCAGGCCAAGCCGGGCGGGCAACTACTCCAAATCGAAGTACTTGTCCGCCGGGGTTTGATCGGTGTAGAAGCTGCCCAATGCCTGACGCTTGACATGGCCGTCCATCCAGAAGATCACCACTTTCTCGAGGGCGGCCGGGTCGGGGCGACCCCAGCAGTCGGCATCAAAGTTCTGGCTGGGCAGCAGCAAGAACTTGCCATCATCACCGCAGAAGCTGTTCTCCACGCTTGCCTTAGCGCTGGTGAGCATCACCGTTTCACTTACCGATTCCGGTTGGGTAAAGCTCACCGGCGACTGGGTGTCAATGTTCGAGAAATCCAGCGCAATGCCCGTCAGCGGCTGCACGTTGTAGCCAAAGTGGCTGGTGATAGCCCCGCTCAGGT
>CAZVHE010000037.1:282-8025 GCA_964627705.1 uncultured Chthonomonas sp. | reverse complement strand
TCGCTGCCCGGGCAGTGCCACACCTGCTTGTTCTTCAGGTACGGGTCAATCACGTCGTGCCACAGCACGAAGCTGGTGGACGTGCCGTAAGCCGCCGGGGGGAGCCGGTCATCGTAGTCCGCGCCGTAAAGGTGGAAGCTGAGACCCAGGTTCTTGAGGTTGCTGGTGCAGGCCGTGGCCTTACCGGCCGCCTTTGCCCGGCTGAACACCGGGAAAAGGATGGCGGCGAGGATGGCGATGATCGCGATGACCACCAGCAACTCAATGAGCGTGAACGCGCGGGATTTAGCGGACGGCACGTAACCTATTATCCTGTTGCGAGGTGGCTTGTGCCGGGAAAGTCACCTCGCGGTAAGCCCCGGCGGGGTTGCCCGCGAAGTCTTCGATGTAAACCCCCCAACGGTAGGGCTGAGCAGGAAGCACCACCTGTTGCAGCCACAGACCCTCTTCTCCAAATCGGAAGGGCTCCGATTCTCGATTGATGTAGGTCGAAGTCGCGCCCGTTTCGAAGTTAATCACGGGATATTCGGGGCGGAAGATCATGCTCGGTTCGGGCAGGATTGTGCGGAATTGCGAGCCTTCCACCAAGGCAATCCGAACGAGTTTCATCTTCCCTTCGGTGAAATTGCCAAAGAAGGTCAGCACCGCCTCTGATTTGCGGCCTCCTTCCAGTTCCAGTTCGCCGCGGACAAATGCCGTCATGCCTGTTTCGCCGTACTCCGCGCCCAGAATGGGTGCTAGTTGGCTGCCTTCGCTATCAAACAATGCGGGCCACGTGCCCGTCCAAGTGAGCTCTAGCTTGCCGGAGTCGTCGAGGGGAGCCGGCAGCATGCCAATAAGGAGGACCTCCTCGTTCTCGGCCGGAACTCCCAAGAACGACCAAACCTCAGCCGTATCATCGGGATCATAAGACCAGGTCACCTTCGGCATGGCCTGGGCCGACAAATTTCGCTTCTTCCCATTGCCTTCTTCTTTGATCTTCGGGGGCTTGGTGTCCTTGGCAAGTTCGGCGATAAAGCTCGTAATGAACTGCGGCCATTTCACTTCTCCACCATTCACCCGGAGCGTGCGATAGTCGTAATCCTCGATGCCTCTTAAATAGGTATCGTACCGGGGCCAGAAAACGCTAATCCCGTCGGCACGTTTGATCGCCTCGCCCTTTACGGCAAAGAGGACAATCTGCTTCATGAGGGTTTGAATGGCACTGGCATCAAGGGCATAAGTGACAACCGGTGCATTCTTGCCCATGCGGTCAAGAATGTCGGCCAGGTCCACCAAGGCCGGGGAGTACTCGCTGAAATCCTCACCGAAGGTAAACGCATCGCGTTGAGCCCGGCTAATCGTGGTGCGGGCCTCGGGATTCACTCGGAACGCCATTTCGAGCGTCGTGCCCAGCCGGCTGGTGGCCATGTGCAGTTCTCGAGCCCGTTGCAGCTTCAAGAGGCTAGAGGTAAAAGTAGTGGCAATGCCCTGCAATTCTTCATCTTCATTCTTCGCGTAGAAGTCATAAGACCCTTGAATGAACTGCTTGGCAAACATCTCGGTGGACATACGCGGGTTTTCCCTTAATGCCGCCAGTGTTTTTCCGTAATAAAAGCCAAGACCCGGCACCAGCTCTTCGCTGGCAATCATGTAATTCACATTATCGGACAAGGCCGCAGCCACTTCCACGGTCGCCATCAGGCAGGCGTCAAAGGTCAAGAGTTCAAACTTTCCGTGCTTCGCCTTGGCCGTTTGGAGCGCGGTTTGAATCTCATCCAGGGTGAGGTGCGACTCCGAAGTCATGTCCACCCAACCCGGCATCCAGCCGCCCCCGTGGTCGCTCATCTGCAGGTTCACGCGCTTGGCGGGAGCGATCTTGAGGCCCTCATCAATAAAGCGATTGAGCGTGGCCGGGTCGCCCATGTCCACCTCGCCCCAGTCGGCGAGTTCCTTCAGTTTGCCCTTCTCAACTTCCACCAGCTTCGCGCCGGTCCAGTTCTCCAGCCCCCCCAGAACCTTGTCATGATCCAACCCCACAACGGGACTCAGTTCTATACGGTCCACCAGCGCGATGATGCGGAAATCACGGGACGAACCTGCCTCCATCATCTCCATGAGGTCAAGCATCAGCGGATACTCCAGATCGTTATCCGCATCCATGTAGGCCAGCATCGTCCACTCCGCCTTGGTTTGCCCCCACGCTACTACACTCGCCCACAGGGCCACAAAAACCAGAAGGAACCTTCGCATACCGAATCCTAGTTCTGAACGAACGGTACCGCCCGCGCGTTACCCGTGACTAGGCAGAAGCGCCGCGAAACTGCAAAAACAAAATCTCCCCACAGACCGCATGGTCCATGGGGAGATCCTTTTCCCGCTCCGAAGGTTAGCCGAGCTTGCGAACGGCCGCCATCACGTCGTCCGCGTTCGGGATGCATTCGAGTTCCAGCACGCGGCTGTACGGCATCGGCACGTTCAGGCCACCCACGCGGCCGACCGGTGCATCCAGATCGTCGAAGCAGTCTTCGCTGATACGGCTGGCGATTTCCGCGCCAAAGCCACCGCTCTTCCAGTCCTCGTAGACCACGATCGCCCGGTTCGTCTTGCGCACGCTCTGGTAAATCGTTTCCGTATCCAGCGGGAGCAGACTCCGCACGTCCACCACTTCGGCGCTGATGCCTTCTTCGGCTAAGCGGTCAGCGACTTCGAGACACACATGAACCATGCGGCTGTACGCCACCAGGCTCAGGTCCTTGCCCTCACGCAGCACCTGCGCCTTGCCAAACGGCTGCAGCACGTCGGGGCCGGTGGTCACTTCACCCTTGATGGTGTAGAGACCGGGGTTCTCGGTAAAGATGACGGGGTTGTCATCGCGCACCGCTTGCTTAAACATGCTGTAAGCGTCCTGCGGGGTCGCCGGAGCCACCACCTTCAGGCCGGGGCAGTGGGCGTACCAGCCTTCCAGCGAGTGGCTGTGCTGGGCCGAGAGCTGCTTGGCAGCGCCACCCGGGCCGCGAATCACCATCGGCACGGTGGACTGGCCCCCGGTCATGTAGTGAATCTTGGCGGCGTGGTTGATAATCTGGTCCAGCGCGAGGATGCTAAAGGACATCGTCATCATCTCCACCACCGGGCGCAGACCAGTCATGGCCGCACCAATCGCAATGCCGGTGAACCCGGGCTCCACGATCGGGGTGTCAATGATGCGCCAGTCGTTTTGCTCGACGTTGTACTTCTGGAACAGGCCTTCCGTCACGCGGAAGGTGCCCTGGTAGCGGCCAATGTCCTCGCCCATCACAAACACATTGCGATCGCGGTCAATTTCTTCCACCAGCGCCATGCGCAAGGCGTCACGATACGATAGTTCTTGCGTCGGCATGATTAGTGGCCCTTCTCCGGTTCCATGTCGCTGTACACGTGGGCATAGACCTCGTGCGGTTCGGGGTGCGGGGAGTTCACGGCTTCTTCGTAAATCGCCTCCACACGCTCCTCAATCTCCACATTGATGGCCTCCATCTTCTCGGCGGTCATCAGGTTGTTTTCGGTGAGGTACTTCTCCAGTCGCGCAATCGGGTCGCGCTTCGCGTTCTCGTCTTCCTCTTCTTTGGTGCGGTACAGCTGGCGGTCGTTGTCGGCCGCGCCGTGGCCCGCAAAGCGATAGTTCATTACTTCCACCAGGTATGGCTTCTGGTTCTCGCGCACCCAGTTCACAATGCGCTCGGCATCGGCCTTGACCTGGAGGACATCCATCCCGTCCAGACGCTCGGACTTGATCCCGAATGGCTCGCCGCGCTTGTAGAGGTGCGTATCGGCGGCGTGGTATTCCAAGCGCGTGCCCATCGCGAACTCGTTGTTCTCGATGATGAAGATGACCGGCAGATCCCAGAGGGCGGCCATGTTCAGGGTTTCGAAGAAGACGCCGGCATTGGAGGCCCCGTCACCCAGGTAGCAGATGGTGACGCGATCTTCCTTGCGGTACTTGGCCGCGAAGGCAAGACCCGCCCCGAGCGGGGTGTGACCACCCACGATGCCCCACCCGCCGAAGAAGCAGTTTTTGATGTCGTAAATGTGCATCGAACCGCCCTTCCCGAAGGAGTAGCCCCCCGAGCGGCCCATGATTTCGGCCATCACCTTGACGGGGTCGCTGCCCATGATGAGCGGCTGGGCGTGGTCGCGGTACGCCGTGATGACGTAGTCCCAACCCGGCTTGAGCGCCGCGTTCCATCCGACCGCGGTGGCTTCCATGCCGATGTAAACGTGCATATAGCCACCGACCAGACCCTGGCGGTAAGCGATGTTGCACTTTTCTTCGAAGCGGCGGATCAAGACCATTTCTCGATAGAAACGTTCTAGATCGGCCGGACTAATTTGAGCTTCTTGCTGGGCTTTTTGCGCCACTGTGATCAGACCTTCCGGAAAACCGTATCAAGTGCGGCCCGCCGTTGCGCCGCCCCACCTATCTATACCTCTCTTTAGCCCTCGTCTTCGGCGGAGGTACCATCTGCAGGCCGGGCGAGGCGGAACAGCTCATCCTCACCCAGGCCAAACACCTGCCGGATGGCCTCATCGGCGGCTGTAAAGCCACGGATACGAAGCCACAGATCCTTCCATAATCCGTTGTCGGTAAAGGCATCCAGCGTGGCCCCCAGTTGGCGCTCACCCGGGTTTGGCCCGCGCCGGACCAGCCACTGCCCAATCAAGCAGGCTTGCATGTAGGCGCGCAGCACGCGCTGGCTGGGGTCATCCAAGCGATTCGCACCAAAGGCTTGGTCCAGTTCGCGGGGCTCCAGCCAGGTCCACAGGTGGCTTTGGAATCGTCGCCGCGCCCCCCGGGTCGAAGTCCGGTCCGCCACCTGGGCCACGGCCTCGTTCAGCCAAATCGGGCACAGACCACCGGCCCGCTCTTCCACCATCGAGTGGGCGATCTCGTGGCTCAGCGCTCGCCCGAACTCGTCATAGCCCAGCAACCCGCCCGGCAGCACGATCTTGTGGTGCGAACCCCGGTTGGTGTAGTAGCCGCCCCGGTATGGGAACCACCGCACATCCAAGCGCGGGTCCAGCAAGCAAATTGTCAGCGGCGCCGAGGGTTGCCACCCAAATCGTTCCGCCACGTCCTCGCGGGCCTCGCGCACCTGCTCCAGGTCCACGGGGTCAGGCTCCAGGTCAGCGGGCCACTCGACGGTGATATCCGCGGCGACGCTGGCCATGCGCAGGGCCATGCGGGTGCGCCACTCTGCCTCAATCGAGTGCCAGAAGTTGAGCATCTGGCCCCCGTGCGCCCCCACGTGCGGGCGCGCCAGGTCGTAGGCCAGCAAGATGTCATCCCGCTGATACGCCTCGACCGCCAGTCGCCAGGCGACGGCGCTGTCTTGGATGGCCTGAGAATTGTCGGCTTCGCGGGAGGTCAATCCACTCCTTCGGGGATCGCCACGCGATTGCCTTCCAAGCCGCTCACGCACGCCGCAATGGTGATGTCGCCCACAACATTGAGTACGGTGCGGCTCATATCCAGGATGCGGTCAATCCCAATGACCACGCCAATCAGCTCCACCGGAATCCCAAACTTGGCGAGGATGACCCCGATCATCGGCCAGGCGCCGCCCGGCACCCCGGCGGTACCAATCCCCGCAAGGATGGCGAGCCCCATGATGGTGAGTTGCTGGCTGAAATCGAGGTTGACCCCCGCGAACTGGGCGAGGAAGAGAATGGTGATGCCCTCGAACAGTGCCGTACCGTTCTGGTTGGCCGTCGCCCCCACGGTGAGCACGAACGAAGAGGTCTTGCGCGGCAGGCCGACTTCTTGCTCGGCCACACGCAAGGCCACCGGCAATGTCGCATTGCTGCTACTCGTGCTAAACGCAGTGAGAATCACTTCCTTGCACTGCCGGAAGAACTGCACCGGGTCGCGCTTCGCCACGAACTTAAGGAAGATGGGATAGGTGACGAACATGTGCAGAGCCAGGGCCGCCAGCACCAAAATGACGTACTGCCCCACCGCCACCACTGCATTGGCCCCCAGGCTGCTCGCCGCCCGGAAGACGAGGAAAAACACCCCTATGGGCGCGTATTTCATCGCGAACTCCACCATTTTCTGGCTGACCAAGAAGAGCCCTTCAATGAAGTTCTTGACCGGCGCGGCCCGCTCCGGCTCGACCGCCGCGAGCGCCAAGCCAAACACCAACGCGAAGAACATGAACGGCAAAATGCCGCCCGTGAGGGCGCGGTTGGCTTCCTTCAGAGGGTTTTTGGGGATGATCCCCCACACTGGTGGCTCGTCGGTCTCGGCCTTGACCTCCGCCTTCTTCTTGGCCTCTTCGGCGTTAATGCCCGCGGTCAGACGCTCGCGTTCGGCGTCACTGATGCCCGCGCCGGGCTTGACCAGGTTCACCCCGCCCAGGCCAATGCCCACGGCAATGCCGCTCAGAATGATCGTAAGGAGCAATGCCCGCAGGCCAGTGCGGCCGACCTTGGCCGCCTCGCCAATCTCTGCCACCCCGTTGACCAAGGCACTGAAGAGCAGCGGCACCACCACCATAAAGATGAGGTAGAGGAAGATGTCACCGAGCGGGGTCGCCCAGTTGGCATTGAAGTCTTTGAGCGCTTGGTTGGCCGTTCCGTCCGGCAGCACGCTCTGGGCAATGGCACCGGCCATCGCGCCCAACAGCAACCCGACGAAAATCTTGGTGTGCTGGGGCATCTTTCGCTTGACAGCCGGGGCGGTTTCACTCATGGCTCAGAGTCTTACCCGATGCTTCCCGCTCTTGGCCTTTATTCAAAGCTCAGCGGCCGGCCTGCATGGCGATCACGACAACCAACCCGACGGTGCCTAGCGCCCCCATGATCACGCCGAACCACGCCCGGCCCTTGCCGTCGTATTTATCCGAATTGTTGATCTGATTGAGGGCGAGAATTCCCGTGATGAGCGCAAACGGTGCGAACACCAGTAGCACCGAGACTAGCCCAAGGTAGCTCGCGAGAATCGCCCACGGAGACGCCCGCAACGGCACCACGTACTTGAGAAAACCCGGATCCTTCTCGGCGGGGCGCTGGTGCGCGTACTGACCGCTGGCGTAGGGGTTGGGCACGCTCGGTTGCTGGCCGTATTGCCCCTCGTAAAGGTTAGGCGGCGGGGATTGCGGCGCCCGCGGCGGAGGCGTGGGTTGACCCTGGGGTTGGTGGGGGTCGTTCGGGTTCATGCCGCAGACTGTACCAAAACCTTCCCCAATAAGAAAATGGCGCCGATGCTTTCGCATCCGCGCCATTCTCATCTCGGCCGTAGCGAGATTTACTTGTCGAGCGTGACCTTGACTCGCTCTTGCAGAGCCGCTTGCGCGGCGCTGAGGCGAGCAATCGGCACGCGGAACGGGCTGCAGCTCACGTAGTCCAGACCAATTTCGTGGCAGAAGTACACGGATTCCGGATCGCCACCGTGTTCGCCGCAGATGCCGCACTTGAGTCCGACCCGCTGGGCGCGACCCTTCTCGACGCCCATGCGCATGAGTTGGCCCACGCCGCCTCGGTCGATCGTCTCAAACACGTTGTAGGGCAAGATCTTCTGCTCCACGTAGTCCTTGAGGAACTTCCCTTCGGCGTCGTCACGCGAGTAACCGAAGGTCATCTGCGTGAGGTCGTTGGTACCGAACGAGAAGAACTGAGCGAACTCGGCGATCTCGTCGGCCGTGAGGGCGGCGCGCGGGATTTCGATCATCGTGCCGAACATATAAGGCACCTTCACGCCCCACTCTTCTTGCACGGCGGTCG
>CAZVHE010000037.1:0-250 GCA_964627705.1 uncultured Chthonomonas sp. | reverse complement strand
CCTTGAGCTCGTTGACGTGGCCCACCAGCGGGATCATGATCTCGGGGTGAACCTTCACGCCGCGCTTCGTCAGTTTGCAGGCCGCCGCCATGATGGCGCGGGTCTGCATAGCCACGATGCCCGGGAACACGATGCTGAGGCGCACACCGCGCAGGCCCATCATCGGGTTCGATTCGTGCATGCTCTCCACGGCTTGTAGCAGGGCGCGCTTTTCTTCGAGCAACGCCTTGATGGATTCGCCACCCAGCGA
>CAZVHE010000036.1:14219-21851 GCA_964627705.1 uncultured Chthonomonas sp. | reverse complement strand
GATGGTGCCGCTGCGGTTCGGGCCGATGCGGTCTTGCATCCACGAAAGCAGGCGGCGCTCCCACCAAATGATGCCCGGCACCAGGGTGAGAATCGGAAGGATGACGAGGATGACTCGGACCAGCGCCATAAAGGTGCTGCCCGGCATGCCCGCAACGGTGAACTCGTTGTTACTAGCCCCTTCGAGCCAAGCGGTCACCTGTTCCATGCCTCTCGGACTTTACCTGCCTCCTAGCAGGGATTGGAGTGCCTGGACCACCGCGTCGTTGGAGCGCGTAAGGCCTTCGGGGTTCGGCAATCGAACCCCCGTTTCCGGAATGTCTTGGTAGCGTGCCCCGGCGTAGGCCGGCACTTGCTCGGCGATGGCGTCCATCACGTCGCGAGCGTGGAAGTACGGCGCACCGGAGCCGGCGCGCAGCCCAAGCTCCATGGCGATCTGCCAAGGAGCCTTGCTCTCGCCCGGTGCCTTCAGGATGCGCTCCATGCGCTGCACCCGGCGCTCGCTACTGGTGTAGGTTCCGTCGCGTTCGGCGGGAAGTGCCATCGGTAGGATCGCACTGGCGTAGGCACAGGCTTCCGTTTGGGCGCTATCCACCACCACCAGGTTCGCCACGTTTTCCAGGGCTTGGGTGGCCAGGGCCGTATCGGGAAAGTCGCGGATCGGGTCGCAACCCACCAGGATCAAGGTGTCAATCTCACCCTTGGCGGCGGCTTGCAGGATTTCGGCGGTGTTCATGCCGGCGGTGACGGCTTCACCGCCCGGACCGAGGTCCGGCGCAAAGCCCATCTCGCGGCCACCCTGCTCGTTGGCGTGGTTGACCAGGCCGTTGAACTTGCCTCCCGCGTGGCTGGTCAGCAGGGCCAAGGTTTGATAGGCCGTCACCCCGTTGGTTTCATCAAAGAGGCCGTGGGTCGTAATCGCCGCGAATTCGGTCCCGCGCAGGGCCTCAGCCGCTTCGCGCAGGCGGTCGGCCGGCACTCCGGTCTGGGCTTCCGTCCATTCCGGCGTGGCGATGCGGGTGGCATCGGCCAGTTCGGGTGCAAGCAGGTTGGCCAGTCCGGCGACCAATTCGGCGGCTGTTCCCGGTCGGTAGCGCAGCACCACATAGGCAAAGCTTTCGGCTTCGCTGGCTTCATGGTGGGCCACCACCACGCGGGCACCATTGCGGAACCACGCCTTGCGGGTGCGCAGGTAGCTCATCGGCTGATCGGCGGCGAGGTTGGTGCCGAAGACTAGGATCGCCGGAGCATTTTCCAGTTCGGCGATGCCGTATTGCACTCCCGGCAGGCCGGTGCGTGCCTTCAGCGTCTGGCTCGCGGGCAACAGTGTCTTCTGCCAGCGCAGATCTAAGTGGTTCGTGGCCAGCGCAGTGCGGGCCAGAGCCTGCCACGTAAAGTAGTCTTCGTTGGAGAGCATGGTGCCCGCGAGGACCGCCGTTCGCTTTCCTTCGCATGCACCGAGAACCGCCGCGTAGGCTTCGCTCCATTCCACCGCGCGGAACGCCTCGCCCTCGCGGACGTGCGGCACCTGAATGCGGTTCGGGTTGTTATACAGCGCGTCGTGGCCGAACTTCGTGGTGTCACACGTCCACTCCTCGTTGACTTCCTCGTTGGTGCGACCATTGATCCGCACCAAGCGGCCTGAGCGGTAGTCGTAGAACACGTTCGTCCCGCACGGCGTGAGTGTGCAGATGCCCGGTCGGGTTTCCAAATCCCAGGGGCGGGCGCGGAATCGGTACTTGCTGCTCGTCAGCGCACCCACCGGGCAGATTTCAATCACGTTGCCGCTAAAGCGCGATTCGAAGTCCGTGAGTTGGAAGGTCGAGGGCTGCATGGATGCCCCTCGGAATCGGAAGGCGAGCTGACTATCGCCCGAAATCTCTTCCGTAAAGCGCACGCACCGGCCGCACTGGATGCACCGCTCAAGGTCGAGGGTGACGTACTCGCTGAGCGGGTACGCCTTGGGCAGGTGGCGCTTGACTTCCAGGAAGCGGGAAGTGGAAGGCCCGTAAGCCAAAGTGTTGTTTTGCAGGGGGCACTCGCCGCCTCGGTCGCAAATCGGGCAGTCCAGCGGGTGGTTGATGAGCAGGAACTCCAGCACGCCCTTGCGGTCGCGGTGCACCATCTCGGTGTCGGTGTAGACCACCATGCCGTCGCTCGCCGGCAGGGTGCACCCGGCTTGCGGCTTCGGCATCTTGCGCACGGAGCCGTCGGGCTGCTTGAAGCCCACTTCCACCAGGCACATACGGCACATCCCCACCGGCTTCATGCGCGGGTGGTAGCAGAAAATGGGGATCTCTAACCCCAGTCGCTTCACCGACTCGACAATGAGCTCACCCTTGGGAACGTTCAGTTCAATGTCGTTGATCGTGATCGCGACGGTCTCGGTTTGTACGGCGGCGGCCATGCGTGCTTCCCTGGCAGGCACTGATTTACCCGATTCGTCCGCCTCCGCACCGGGCGAAAGGAACCCGAGCCCCGGTAACGTCGCCGTTCTTGGCCTGACCCAGTATTTCTACGAGTCTTTCCTCAAGTTCCCGGAGATATAATTTTGGGACCTGAAAGCGGCACGTACTTTGCGCGCCGCGTGGAATTGAGTTCAAATGAATCTCTTCAAGTTAAGTCGCACCGCGTTGGTGGCGGGTTTGGTGGTGACGGGGGCATGGTTCAGCGCGGCTTCCGCGCAAGCCTCAGCAAGTCTGAACTTCACGACGCACAAGGAAATCGCCGTCACCGTCCGCGAATCCAGTAGCTTCTGGGACAACGTGAGCATGCTCGCCCAGGGCATCGGCACGGTCACCCACCGCGACCCGCGAGGCAACGTAGTCATCCGCCTCTTTAAGGGCGTGAGCTACGAAGACGCGATGGAGCGACTGGAAGGCCGCGCCAACGTGGTGAAGGCCGAACCCATCGCTCCGCAGGCGCCCATCTTCCTGCAAATCCGTAGTGTCAAGGGCCTGCGAAATGCGATTGAGGAGTATCGCGAAACCTACGCGCAGTATCGCGCGGCGCTCGGTGAGGAAAAGGACAAAAAGGAAGGAAAGGAAGAAGGCGAAGAAGGAGATGAAACTCCGGGCCTCGACTATATCGAGTCTTACCTCCAGTACATGGAAGTCCGCGCCTACCCGGGGGATGACTGGGATGGAAGCGCCTACTACGACTGGGCGCGCACCTACATTGCCCAGCAAAATAATAAGTACGAAGGCTACATCGGCGAAAATCGCGACAAGCAGGTTCGACTGGCTGGCCCTGGCTTCAACCCGAACTTCCAGGGTGCTGCGGCTCCGAACTGGACCTTCATCGGCGGTACGGACATCAATGCGCCGTACCGCATCTATTTCGGCCTGAGCCCGGTCAATGGCCGCGTGAACGCGGTAGCGTTCCACCCGACGAACCCGAACACCTTCCTTGCGGGTGGAGCCGAAGGCGGTGTATGGCGCACCACCGACGCGGGCGTGAACTGGACGCCGCTGGGAGACGCCTGGCCGACGATGGGCGTCAATGCTATTGCCTACAAGCCCAACGATCCGAACGTGATTCTGGTCGGGACGGGCGACCTGAATGGCGGCGGCAAGCCCGGCATCGGGATCATGCGCACGACTGACGGCGGCACCACCTGGACGGCCACAGGCACGTCTGTGTTCGGTTCGGCTCGCACACGCCGCATCGTCTTCGACCCGGATAACAACAACATTGTTTACGCCACCACGGCGACGGGCAACGTGGTCCGCTCGACGGACGCCGGGGCCACCTGGACCGTGGCTTTTGCCAATAGCCAGCGTTGGACGGAACTGGCTGTGGGCGCCCCGCGCTCGGGCGGCCGCAACATCTGGGCGGGTGCCGGCGGAAGCGGAATCAACCCCGTGCTCTATCGCTCGCAAGACCAGGGCGTAACTTGGACGGCCATCGCGCTTCCGGGCACGGGTACGGGCAACATTGCCGTGGCCGCTTCCCCGGTCAATCCGGATACGGTCTACGTGATGCGTACGGGCGACCGCCAGATCTACAAGTCAATCAACGCCGGCGCAACCTGGACCAACACGACCACAACCTTCCCGAACGGAAGTTCGAATTACAACTGGTCGCAATCTTGGTACGACTGGTATCTGCGCTGCTCGTCGCGCCCGACCCCCTCGGGTAATGTGGACGTCCTGTACGCTGGTCTCATTGACATCGTGCAGTCAGTCGATGGCGGAGCGAGCTGGCGCAGCATCGGCGGCGGCAAGAACTCTTCGGGCGTATGGCAAGCCGCTTATACGAACAGTGCGATTGTCCACCAGGACAACCACGACGTGGCGGTGGACCCCAACAATCCGAACCGGATTCTGGTGGGCACCGACGGTGGCGTGTACCTGCTGACGTTCAACGACGGCAATAACACGACGCAAACGGATGATACGATCACCTACGGCAACCTCAACCGCCGACTGGGTGTAACGCAGTTCTATCGCATCAGCCAGCACCCCACCAATCGCAACTACGTGATGGGCGGGACGCAGGACAACTCGACCCCGCACAGCTTTGGCAACATCGCCGACTGGGCGAACATCGGGGCGGGCGACGGTGCGGGCAACGCGATCAACCCGTTCAACATCAACCAGCAATACGACTCGTCGCAAGGACAAAACATCTATGCGACGACGAACGCATACGGCTCCAAGACGACGATCGCGAGCGGCAGTAGCACGTTCACGGGCCAGAGCAGCATCCCGTTCATCGGTCTGCTTCGCCTGGACCCGAACAACGGGCAGTACCTCTACGCGAACACGTCCTCGCTCAACCGATTCAACCGGGCCACGGGCACCTGGACGTTACAACTGGGCGGACGAGCCCTCGACACAAACGCGATCAACTCGATTGCGATTGCGCCGGGTAACTCCAACCGCATCCTCGTGGGTGGTGACGGCCGCATTGAAATGAGCACCGACTTCGGTGTGAGCTTCGCGCGCATCGACCGCCAAGGTCAAGCCAACGGCTTGCCCAACCGCGTGGTGACGGAAATTGCGTTCCACCCCACCAACCAACAGGACGTGGTGGTGACGCTCTCCGGCTCTGGCACGCAGCACGTCTACCGCTGCACCAACATTGATGCCGCCACTCCGGTGTGGACGCCGGTGGGCACGGGCCTGCCGGACGTTCCGGCAAACTCCATCGTCCGCCACCCGGATGACCCGAACAACACCTGGTACGTGGCCATGGATGTCGGCGTGTGGATGACCAAGAACGGCGGTGCGACTTGGACGGACATCACCACCCCGCGCGGCCTGCCGCGAGTCCGAGTGGATGAACTGGTCATCAACGGTACGACCCGTCAGCTGACGGCCGGCACCTTTGGACGGGGCATGTGGCAGCTTGAAATCGAGCCGTACATCCTTAACACCCTTTCGGCCGTGCCGAACCCGGTCGTGGGCGGCAACACCAGCGTGGCCACGCTGACGCTGAAGCGACCGGCCCCGACGGGTGGCCTGGTGGTGAACCTGACCGACAGCAGCCCGCTCATTACGGTCCCGGCGACGGTGACGGTGGCGGCGGGCGCGACCTCCGCCACGTTCAATATCACGACGACCAGCGATGTGTCGGATTACTCCGGCACCATCACGGCCGAGTACCTTGGCGAAGAGATTCAGATGAACCTCAACGTGCTGGGCGAGCCCTTGCTCATCCCGGCCACGGCCACGCTGACGAACTTCTCGAACGTGGGCGGCACTCTGAACGATCTGCGCGTGAGCGATGACGTTCGTTACGGCTTGCGTGTCGTGGACTTCGAAAGTGGTCTCCCGACGGCCCTGTTCAGCTACGTGGCCCCCACCGGGCCCATTAGCAGCCTGACCTACCGGTATGAGTTCCTCAGCGACGTCCGCAAGGTGCCCTGCGTGGTCGATGTTTGGAACTGGAACACGAATGCCTGGGAGTTGCTGTTCATAGCCCCCTCGGCGTTGACGGACTCGGTCCGCACGGGCACTCTGAACGTGGCGAACCACATGAACGCGAGCACGCGCGAAATTCGGATGCGCGTCTCGAGCCCGCGCGAAGTCCCGCAGCTGCCGCGACCGTTCCTTTACCTCGACACGGCCACCATTCAAGTCGCCCGGTAAACCCGACCCCAAGGCCCCAAGTGCACTCCGCATTTGGGGCCTTTTTCTTGCCTCCCGCCTTAATCCCGACAGGAAAGTGCAGATTCCTTGTCAAAATGAGCGTAGAGTACTGAGCGAGTATGGAGACGATGTCGAACCCCGTAGAGATTTCCAACGATGATGAGCTGCTACAGCATCACGCCGAGCGTGATTACGAGTGGGGCTTTGTCAGCGATGTGGAAGCCAATACGCTCCCGCCAGGGCTGAACGAGGACGTCGTCCGAAAGATTTCCGCCATCAAGGGCGAGCCTGAGTGGATGCTGGAGTTCCGCCTCAAGGCACTCCGCCACTTGGAAACCATGACCTACCCGAAGTGGCCAAACGTGGTGCACACCGCGCCCGACCTCCAGGCCATTTCTTACTACTCCGCCCCCAAGAAGCTCCCCAAGCTCAACAGTCTGGACGAGGCCGACCCGGAACTCATCCGGACGTTCGAGAAGCTGGGTATCCCCCTGCACGAGCAGATGATCCTGGCCGGGGTGGCCGTGGATGCGGTCTTTGACAGCGTCTCTGTCGTCACCACCTTCAAGGACAAACTGCGTGAAGCGGGCGTGATCTTCTGCTCCATGAGCGAAGCCATCAAGGACCACCCGGACCTCATCCGCGAGTACCTGGGCTCGGTGGTGCCCTACAGCGACAACTATTTCGCCACGCTCAACACGGCGGTCTTCACGGATGGTTCGTTCGTGTACGTCCCCAAGGGGGTGCGCTGCCCGATGGAGCTGAGCACCTATTTCCGCATCAACGAGCAGAACACGGGGCAGTTCGAGCGCACGCTCATCATTGCCGAGGAAGGGGCCTACGTGAGCTACCTGGAGGGCTGCACGGCCCCCAAGCGCGACGAGAACCAGCTTCACGCCGCCGTGGTGGAACTCGTGGCTATGGCCGATGCCACCATCAAGTACAGCACGGTCCAGAACTGGTACCCCGGCGACAAGGATGGCAAGGGCGGCATCTACAACTTCGTCACCAAGCGCGGCATCTGCAAAGGCGACCGCAGCACCATCACCTGGACGCAAGTCGAAACCGGCTCGGCCATCACCTGGAAGTACCCGAGCGTCATTCTCAAGGGCGACGATAGCGTGGGTGAGTTCTACAGCGTGGCCCTCACCAGCCGCCGCCAGCAAGCCGACACGGGCACCAAGATGGTGCACATCGGCAAGCGCAGCCGCTCCACCATCGTCAGCAAGGGCATTAGCGCTGAGTACGGCCAGAACACGTACCGGGGCTTGGTCAAGATCAACGCTGGGGCCGAAGGTGCGCGCAACTACAGCGTGTGCGACTCGATGCTGATGAGCGACCACTGCGGCGCCCACACCTTCCCCTACATCGAGGTGAAGAACAACACCGCCAAGATGGAGCACGAGGCCACCACCAGCAAGATCGGTGAGGATCAGCTGTTCTACTTGGCGCAGCGCGGCATTAGCGAGGAAGACGCGATCAATATGATCGTCAGCGGCTTCTGCAAGGACGTGTTCCGGGAGCTGCCAATGGAGTTC
>CAZVHE010000036.1:0-14193 GCA_964627705.1 uncultured Chthonomonas sp. | reverse complement strand
CGCCGTCAGCCTCGAACACTCGGTTGGCTAAGGCCGGTCTTTCATTCGGTATGGTGAGCCATGCCGAATGACAAAGCCCAAATCGAAGCGTGGGTGGCGCAGATGAGCGCCCACACCCCAGTGCGCACCCGGGCCATGTTCGGCGGGCACGGCTTCTACGCGGGGGATCTCTTCTTCGCTCTGGCGGATGACAATCAACTGTACTTCAAGGTAGACGACTCGAACCGCGCGGCCTTCGAAGCGCACGGGATGGAGCCCTTTGTGCCCTGGCCCGGGGCGGCCCCCATGGGTTACTACCCGGTGCCGCAGGTCATCCTGGATAACCCGCCAGAGTTGGGCGCGTGGATGGATGCCGCCATTGCCGTGGCTGAGGCCAACAAGAGGCCTTCGCGACCCCGCAAGCAGAAAGTCTAAGGGCTGGTCGCAGGGGGATTGACGGCGCGGCCCGGGCGTGTTTCTAGCTCTTCCACAATCCGAGTGGCATAGGGCTTGAGCGGGTCAAAGTTCGTCGCCAGATTCAGCATGTAGATGAGGAGCGACATCACCACCGTCGCCCCGATCATCGTGCCGAAACCCTGCGCCACGCCCATGCCAAACCGTACGCGCCAGTTCTTGTGCGCCTCAATCTGCTCCTTCAGCAATTCGTTCTGCTCCCGCAGAATCGTCAGCAGTTCTGATTCGGATTCTTGGTTCATGAGCAACTTATCCACGGCATTCCTTCCCATCCGGTTGCGATCGGCGAAAGAAGCGGCATCCTTTGCCTAGCCTCAACCGTATATTCCCTTGATTATGAGTGCCCTGACCCTAATGTCCGTGATGCTAGCCTCGGCCGCCAGCGAAAAGGAGAAGCAACCGATCCTGACCGGAACCCGATCTGCGCTCACCCAATCGAATTCCCTCTTCGGCCCCACGGGTCTCATGACCGTCCCTACGGCTTATACGGCTGACCCGGGTCAGGTTGCGTTTGGGGCCAGTTTCGGCGATGGCGTCCGCATCCCGAGCATCAACTACGGCATTATCCAGTACGTGGAGGTCGGCGGCGGCTTCGTGGACCGCGACAGTGGTCGCAATCGCTTCATTGGCAACGCCAAGGTCACCATCATCCCGCAGAACTTCGGCAACTTCGAGGTCGGTATTGGCGTGATGGATGCGATGGACGCCATCAACCAAACGGCGTACTTCGTCGGCTCGGTGGACCTCACCCCGCCGAACTGGGACCCGACCGGCCGCGTCGGTTCGCCGATTGCCCTGAAGTTGCACGGCGGGGTGGGCACGGGCATCTTCCAGGAGCGCGTCTTCGGGGGCGCGGAGATGCTGTTCCCCAACCAATTCTCGCTACTGGGCGAGTATGACTCCGAAAACTTCAACTTCGGGATTCGGTATGTGCATGACGATCGCTTCCGCGCTCAGCTGGGCGTCCAAAACAAGTCGATCTTTTTCAACACGACGTCCATCATTCAGTTCTAAAGCCGACTAGGTACCGGGCGGGCCAATTCCCGGAACCTAGCGTCTCGTCCCGCCATCGATTTGTATGCATGTCCCCTTTGAGTGAGTCGACATTCTCGGACGCCAAGGTCCGGGCCTTCCACGCCTGCCTGGTCGCCCATTCGCGTATTGGCATGCAAATGGAAGAGTTCCTCGCCCGCGCCAACACGCTCCCTTTGCGCGATTACGATGTGCTCGTGACTCTCGAAATGTCGGCTACGGGAACGTTGCGCATGAACGAACTTGCCGACCGAGTGGTTTACAGCCGGTCGGGGCTAACCCGCCTGGTCGATCGCTTGTCCCGGCAAGGACTCGTGCGACGTGAGAAGTGCGGTAAGGATCGCCGGGGCGTCCACTGTGTGCTCACCGACAAAGGACGGGCCGCTCGGGAAGAGGCGGGCCCCTACATGTTGCACGCCATCCAACATGTATTCGGAAGGCACTTTTCGAACAAAGAAGTCGAGACGATATACCAGATGATGCAGCGGATTCACGCGGCCACCGAGAACCCGATCCCCCTCCCTTAGACCTTACCGGGCTCAGGCGAACTTCCCATGAAACGGGTAGTTTGCGCCCCATGCCCCACGACGTATGGCTAAAGAAAGGCCGCGAAAAGAAGATCCGCAACGGGTACCCGTGGGTGCAGCGCGGCGAAATTGAGCACGGCGAAGGCGAACCCGGCGGCCTCGTGCGCGTCCGCGATATGGACGGGGCCACGCTCGGAACCGGTACGTTTAACCCCGCCAGCCGCTTCCCGGTGCGCATGCTCACCACGCAGGAAGAGCCGATTGACCAGGCTTGGTTTGCTCGCCGCTTGGCGAAGGCCGACCAAATTCGCCGCACCCGCCTGCAAAACACGGACAGCTGGCGCGTGAGCGGCGGCGAGAGCGACGGACTCAGCGGCCTCATCATCGACCGCTACGGCGACCATCTCGTGGTGCAAGTGCGCACGCTGGGCATGGAGCGCCTGCGCGACCTTTGGTACCCTGCCCTGCTGGAAGCTCTCAAGCCCGCGAGCGTGTACGAACGCAGCGACATGGCCGGTCGCAACGAAGAGCGCCTGAGCCCCCATGCCGGCGAGCTACTTGGCCCGGTGCCGGAGACCGTGGTGATGCACGAGGACGGGCTGAAGCATACGGTTCTGATCAAGGAGGGCCTCAAGACCGGCTTTTATCTGGACCAGCGCCAAACCCGCCGCGCCTTTGAAGCGGCCCTCAAGCCCGGCGATAAGGTGCTCGATGTCTTTTCTTACACCGGGGCGTTTGCGATGCGTGCCGCCCGGGCGGGGGCCTTGCCCACCGCTGTGGACATGAACCCCCTCGCCGTGGACACCGCCCGCGCCGACGCCGCCCTCAATGGGCTCGAATTCCCGGTGGTGGAAGCCAACGCCTTTGAATTCCTGCCGAGCGAAGCCCCCGGCACCTACGATTGGATTCTGCTGGACCCGCCGGCCATCGCCAAAACCGCCGAAAAGCGCGACTCGCTGAAGTGGGGAATCTGGAAGCTGGCCTACCACGCCCTGCCCGCGCTCAAGCCCGGTGGCACCCTCATCGTCAGCGCGTGTACGTACCAGATGTCACTCCCGATGCTGGTGGACACGGTGCGCCTGGCCGCCAACGACCAGCACGTGATGCTGAATCTAGAGCACATGACGATCCAGGACATTGACCACCCGGCCCCGATCCAGTTCCCCGAAGCGCTGTATCTCAAGACGGGTTGGTTCCGGCGCGCGGACTAATCCCCACGCCCGGTCAACTTCGCATGAACCACTGGAACCGCGTGCCCAGGGCCGCTACGGCGATCACCAGAGCGGCCTGCGCAAAGCCGTACACGGTCATGATCTCGAGCCCCTGGGCGCGAAGCGGCGTATCCCACACCACCCAACCGATGCCATCGTGCAACTTGGTGATGCGGATGAAGGCCGGCACCAAGTGCGTGATGGCGATGTAGCCCAGCATCGCGTTCATGCCGGCCAAGGCCAGCGGGCGCACCCAGGCCGGACGCATGGTAGCGAGGCTTTCGAGGCCCGCGAGAGTGATGAGGCTCAACCCGGCCGTCATCGGGAAATAGCTCAGCGTGGCCCAGTCTTTCCGGATGCCCCCACCCTGCGGAAGGCACATCAAACCCACCAAAACGCAGATGCAGCCCGCGCGAAGCCACGCCCGGATGCGCCCGTCGCTTGGCAGGCTGTGGGCGTAAGCAATCCCGGCTAAGGCGAGGATGGCCAACGCGGTCTTAGACCAATCGCGCCCATCCAAGAGCAACACCCAGGCAATGGTTGGCAAACCCAGCCCCACCACCACCACGCCCCAGCCATCCGCTGGCTCCTGGTGCGTGGCTTGGAGATAGTACGAACCCGCCCACACTCCGGGTAGCACGATCGCGAGGTACTTGAAGTAACTGAACTGATACAGTTCCTTGAGCGGGGTCCACGCGCCAAGCTGCGGACCGAACGCCCAGCCTTCGGCCACCATCGTGAAGATCACCATCACCGCCAGGGTGAAGCCCCACAGCCATGCGGGGTGGCGGCGAGTGGCCCAGGAAAAGATAGTGCCGAAAAACGCCATGTTCGCCAGCACGAGCAGGATCACATCTACTTGCGCGAATCCAAACGGACCGCCCGGCCAGGGGTACAGCCAGATCACAACTGCCAAGCCCAGCACGCCAATGCCCTGCCCCACCGGGTTCACCCACGCGGGCAAGCCCCGGGGCCAACGCCCCCATGCCAAGGCAATGAGCGCAAAGAGGCCAAGGCAAGTCAAGAGTTGCGGCACCGTGTAGGGCTGCCCGGGCTGTTGCAGCCGCCCGAGTTTCGTTTGCTCCACCACGTAGGCAAACAGGGCCAGGGCAAGGTATCGAACCACTCCCCGCCCCCAGATCTTCCCCGTCGCTCCGCTTTCTGCGTAGCGCGCCTGCGCCAAAGGCAAGGCCGCCCCTAAAGCAAAGAGGAAGAAGGGAAACACCAAGTCCACCCACGTGAGGCCGTAGCGTGTGGTGTCGAGCTTGTACGCCGGCGGCGGAATCTGGGCGTGGTACATCCAGTCCGGCAAGTGCCGATCGTGCACCCCACCAAACGGGATCATGCCACTCAGCGCCATGCCGAACAGCGCCAGCCCCCGCAGGGCATCGAGCGCGAGGGCGCGCTTGGCATCCGGAGCGGGGGATGCCGTCATGAATCGGCGGGCGGACGCACCAGCAGCAGAGTCGAACTGCCCCACATCGTCATATGCAACGCCACGCTGCCGATGGCCACTCGGTCCGCCCAGGTGTGCCCCTGCGCGCCCAGCACCAGCAGGTCCGCGCCTACGGACTGCATATAGGGCTCCAGGGATTCCGCCGGCGTGCCGTCCACAATCACGTGCTCCACGTTCATACCGGCGGGGGCGGGGCAGGCTTCCTTCAGCCGTTCCAACAACGCGTCACGATCCAAGACCGGCAAGTTCGGCATGAAGGGCGTGGGGTCCGGTAGTAGCGGGCCGAAGTCCACCGGCCGCGTATCCACCACCGTGACCACGTAAACCTTGTGCAACCCCCGGGCCTGCATCCGCACAAACTGCTGCCACGCCTTCTGGCTATACGGGCTCAAATCGCTGGCAAACACGGCGACATGGGCTCCGTCCGACGGGGCCGACTTGATGAGCAGGGCACTAGTGTCGCCTTCCATCGCCAGGCGGCGCGTCACGCTGCCCATGAACAAATTGTTGAACCACGACTTGGGCTCGCTCTGCGCCACGACCAGGTCAACGCCGGTGGCCTGCGCCCTGGCCAGGAGTTCGCTAGCCGGGTCGCCGTAGGCAATGGTAGCGGCACTGGCGCCCAAGGTTTGGCGAGCGGATTCGGCAATGGCCTTGGCTGCCGATTCCTGCGCTTCAATCACTTCCACCGGCACGGTCGCCCCCGCCCCCAGGTACGCCGGGGAACTGAAGGCAATGGGCTCGGCGACAGTTTGCACTTCGATCTCCGGACAAGAGAAGCCCAAGGCCTTCATCCACGCCTGGACCGCGTTCACATCGGAGCCCGGTTTGATACCCACCAATACGCGCATGCCTTCAGTGTAACCCTTTGGCCCGGGGCCGAAACCTGAAGATTGGCACCAATTCGTCGCTGGTCACGTTGTTACAGATATGGATCTCATCACCAAGTGCATCGCGCTTGGCATGGCGGCCGTCGCCGCCGCCGGTCTCGCCATCAACGGCGCGCGCGGCAGTCTTCCTCAATCGTCCTCTCAAATCATGAACACCTCCCAAGTGGACCCGGCCACGGGCCTCACCTTCCGCACCACGCCGCCCGAGCGCGAAGACCGTCTCATCCTCTCGGATGCCGAGTGGAAGAAGAAACTCACCCCCGAGCAGTACAAAATCCTACGAAACCACGGCACCGAGCCGGCATTCTGCGGCGTCAATCTCGAATCTAAGGGCGAAGGCACTTACCACTGCGTGGGCTGCGATTTGCCCTTGTTCAACGCCACCGAGAAGTTCGATTCCGGCTCGGGGTGGCCCAGCTACACCTCGCCGTACAGCAAGGAAAATCTGTGGTACCGACTAGACATGAGCTACGGCATGCGCCGCATCGAGGTGCTCTGCGCCCGCTGCGATGGCCACCTCGGCCACGTGTTTGAAGACGGCCCGCCCCCGACGGGACTACGCTACTGCATCAACGGCACCATCCTTAAGTTCAAACCGAAGGAAAAGGCCACTAGCTAATCCACTAGGAAGATGAGACCCGCTAAACAATCGCAGGCGGGTCTCGTCCCTTCTCGTATGTTCAGCTATTTGCTCATGGCCGCGGTGGTCGCCCCGGCTTCGTTTGTGCCGAAGGCGGAGGACATGAAGGCGGCCTTCACTTATTCCACCGAGCGGCGCGGGCATTCCATGATCGTGGTGGCAGATGGCAAAACCATCTTTGAGGACTATAAGGCCCCGAACAATGCTCGTAGCGTGAACCCGCTCGCCAGCGGCACCAAGACCTTCAATGGCGTGGTGGCTCTGGCCGCCCAGGCCGACGGACTGATTGATCTGGATGACCCCGTAGGCAAGTACCTGCCGCAATGGCGCGAAGGCAACAAGGCCACGGCCACCATCCGGCAACTCTTGAGCCTGGAATCCGGCCTTGGCTCCACCGGCGGCGGCCTGCGCGGCCCCAGTTGGGAGAGCGTGCTGGACAACCGACTCACGGCCAAACCCGGCACCAGATTTCAGTACGGCCAGGCCCCGTTCAACACGTTTGGTGCGGTCATCGAGTCGGTGCTGAAGACCGAGAGCTACGAGGCGTATCTCACCCGGCGCATCTTTAAGCCGCTCGGCATCTCCGCCCAGTGGACGCGCTGCGATGACGGGCACCCGCAACTGGGAGGCGGCGGCCAGATGACCGCCCGCGATTGGGCCACCTATGGTCAGTTCATCCTCCAGCGCGGTCAGTGGCAAGGCAAATCCATCATTCCCGCTGATCTCTGGGATGAACTGGTGAAGCCCGCCGCCAGCAACCCGCGCTACGGCCTCTCCTGCTGGCTCGGCCTGCCCGCCACTGGGGGCGGCACACCCGTGAACGCGGCACCTTTCACCGCGCCTTGGGTGCCCAAGGATATGTTCATGGCCGCCGGAGCCGGCAACCAGCGCCTTTACATCGTGCCGAGCCAAAAGCTCGTCATTGTTCACCAGGCCGCGCTGCTCGGCGATCCTCGGTGGAGCGATGTCGGGTTTATCGCCCGGATTTATGGCCAGCCCGATCCGAACCCAGATGCCCGCACCGGTCGGGGCTCGCGGCCCGGGCTTGGCGGCGGTCGCTTGGGTGGCGTCGGTCGTTAATTAGGTTCCGAGGGGAGTTCTTCCACCACGAAGTCGTCGTGCCAGTCCACGACGGTGACGTTGGTGGCCAGTTCTCCCCGCAGCCGCTCGTAAAGGCTGTCATCCGGCAAGTCGTCCAGGGTCTTCTCCACCCGCAGCAGTTCCCCACGGCGGCAGTACGCCAGGTGAACCACCGGATCGCCGGGAGCCACGCTCGGCATGGTGGTCATCCCGACGACCACCCCATTCACGGGGCTGACAATGGTGTTTTGCACCCGCCCGGTGAGGGCGCGGTTGGTGGCTAGCGGCTGGTCGCGACGCACAAGATCACCGGGGGCGACGTGGAACTGGAGGAATCCCCCTTCTTGCGCCCGCACCCAGTTGGTGGTGTCGGTTTCGATGCGGTACGAAGGTAGCACTCGCTCGCCTTCCACCATGTTGAGCTTGATGAGGGCGTTCGTGATCCCCTGGGTCACAAACTCCAAAATCCCGGGCTCCACCTTCCAGGTTTCGCCAGCTTCCACCACAAAGGTGGGACAACCCCGCTCGCAGGCGGCGCGGCGCAGACTCCCGTCCGGGCCTTCGCCGCTCAGCAGCAACTCGGCCCCAAAGCCGCGCGCAAAAGCGGCGGTGCGGCGGTCGGTCAGGTCGGCACGTACATTGGGGAAGTTGGTGCGCCGAATGGCTGCCGTGTGGATGTCAATCCCGTAGTCACAATTCTCGATGATCTCGGTGGTGACCACGTGGGCGATGCGGCTGGCCAAGCTCCCCGTGGGTGTGCCGGGGAAAGAGCGGTTGAGGTCACGCCGATCCGGCAAGTACCGGTCGTGCCGCTCAAACCCCAAGAGATTGACCACCGGAATTAAGAGGAGCGTGCCCCGTTTGAGCGTGAAGGGCGGGTCCACTACCAGGCGCTGCACCACGCCGGTGCCGTTGATCTCATCGCCATGCACCGCCGCACTTATGAAGACCGTAGGGCCGGGCTCGGCCGCCCGCCGGACCACGATGGGGAGTTCCAGACTGACGCCGCTGTACGAACGGGTCAAGGGGATACGGATTTCTTGCTCCTCGCCGAGGGCGATCCCTCGTTCTGCCCAAAAATCCCGCGCCAAACCGTTTCCATTCTTGCACAACTCGGGCACTTGCCATAATGGGGCGGGATGCTGGCCTTACTTCTTGCCGTTCACACTTCGGCCCCGGTCGTGGCCCCTAGCCCCCTGGCCGGTACGACGATTGTGGTGGATCCGGGGCACCCCAGCGAAGTCGGCATCGGAACGCGCGGGGCTCGCGTGACAGAGCTTGAAATCTGCTGGAAGATCGGGCTTTCGCTCAAGGAGTATCTCAAACGAAAGGGCGCGACGGTTGTTCTCACGAAGGATTCGATGAACCAGATGGTCCGCAACCAGCAGCGGGCCGAAGTGGGCAACCGCGTGGGGGCGAACTACGTGATTCGCCTCCACTGCGATGCGGCAGACGGGCGCGGATTCAGCACCTACTACCCTTCGCGGCAAGGCACGGTGCGCGGCGTCACCGGCCCCAGCGCGCATGTCATCGCCGAGAGCAGGAAGTTCGCCGCCGTCTTCCACCCGGCTTTGGCCCGTGAACTCGCCGGCCACCTCCGGGATCGCGGCCCCAAAACGGACTTGCAAACCGCCGTAGGGGCACGGCAAGGCGCCCTCACCGGCTCCATCTTCAGCCAGGTGCCTGTCGTGCTGATCGAGATGGCCGTGCTGACCAACCCGCAGGATGAGGCCTGGATCGAGAAGCGGGAGAACCAGCTTCTCTACGCCCAGGCGATCACCAATGCGACCGAGGCCGTTTTCCGCAAGTACCCCGCGACGAACTAGCGCTTATCCACCAACCGAATGCCGCGCGTGGCGTGGTAGACCTGACCAAACATGTCGGTCGTGCGCACTTCGACCGGCACCAACCCCTTGCCGGCTGGCACCGTGAGGTTGGCCCGCCAGATGTGGTTGGAATTCACCGCGCCCGGCAGAGGGCGATAAGGAGCCGTGATGGCCTTTTCGCGCTCAAACGTGGCCAGATAAGCGGGGTCTTGCATGTTGGCTTTGGTCATAGTCTGCCACTCTCCCCCACCAATCCGAATCTCCACTTTGCTGCGCTCCGAGCCGCCAAAGACGTTGGTCACGATCTCGACTTGGTCACCGGAAGAAGCCACATCCGGGGCATAGATATTCATCTGATAGCTGCTAGGGGCCCCTGCCGCGCGGAACTCCATGCTGTACTGATTGCCATCAAAGGTGTAGACCAAGTAGCCATTGGGAGCCCCGTCGCGCATCGTGGTATGGGGGATACCGCGCTCGTCCGGGGCGCCTTGCCACCAACTCCCGCACGCCGTCACCGTCACCACGTGGTGGTGTTCACCTTGGCCCGGCCAGCCTTCTTCTTTGCCCAAGAACTCATGTGACTGATAGTGCGTGTGCGCGGACATAGAGAGCACGTACGGTCGGTCCTTGATGAGTTCAAACAATGCCGCCTTTTCGGCGTCTTGCATGCTCATGATCGGGATGTGCATCATCAGCACGACCAGTTGGTTTTGGGGTACGCGGCGGAGGTCCTCCTTCAGCCACGCCAATTGGCGCGGGCCGAGCGCGGCCTGGTAGCCGCCATTGTTGGCCCCCGGCCACCACACGTTGTCCAGCGCCACAAAGTGCGTCGCGCCGTACTCGAACGAGTAGTACGCCGGGCCGTAAATCTTCAACCAGCGAGAATTCGCCCGCGCATCGTCCGGCGTGTCGAAGTTGATGTCGTGGTTGCCCAGCACGTTGTACCAAGGCAGCCCGATCATGGCGATCACGTGCGCCAGCGGCTCCATCACATCGAGGTTGTCGAAGACAATATCGCCCAGTGTCACGCCAAACATGGCCCCTTCGGTGTTGCCCCTCAGGGGCTCCACCACGTCTCGGGCGATGTAATCCACTTCGCGCAGGTCGCGCGGCTGCGTATCGCCAAAGACGATGGTCTTGAACTTATCCGGCTCGTTCTGGCGGTGGAGCGGGAAGTCAATGCTCGCAGGGAGCGGACCGGTGGGTTCCATGCCGCCGTAGCGGGTTTTGGGCAGCCCTTCTGGCGCGTGGATGTAATAGAACTGCGGTAGTTGCTTCTCATCCACCGGGGTCATCCAGCCGCGCGGCTTGATGACGAAGAAGGGCGTTAGGAAATCATCGTAAGTCAGCGCCCAGCGGCCTTCGCGGTCGGTGGTGGTAATGGAGAGGCCGTTGCTGACCCGGATGTTGGCGAGACCAGGTTCGCCTGCATCTCGCTTGCGATTGCGGTTGCGGTCTTCGAACACATAGCCCGAAGCCATGGGCGGCAAGGCGGGCAGGGTCGTGGCCGGAGCCGCTCCGGTCATCATCAGGGCCAAGGCACTCACGAGGGCAGGCATACTCTCGCATCTTAACCAATTCCGACCTGAGAAAATGTCAACAAGATGTCAAGATCGCGCCGCTTTCGGATAAGTTTTGTGTTACAAAGAAACCATGGACGCAGTCAATCGGTTGGTGATTGGGTTTCGCCCCCCGGCGGTATGGCATCCCGCTCTGGACCAGGCCAAGAGTGAGCTCCGCCGCCGCGCCAACACTGACGAAGTGCGCTTTATCCCGCCCAGTGAGTGGGTGGTGGCTGTGCTCAACCTCGGCGAAGTCCGGCTGGACGAGCAGGCGCGCCTGGCAGGATTGGCTCGCCCATTGCTCGCGCAGGTGCCGAACCCGCTCACCCTCACCGGTGAGCAATGGCTCCCGGCGCCCAACCCCACCATGCCCCGGTCGGTGGCCGTGGGCCTCGGCACCGATGTGGCGGTGCTGGCGGCGGTGGCCAAGGAACTGCAAGCCCTGATGCCACCCCGCGACGCCCAACCGGAGTTCTTAGGCGGTTTCGAGTTTGCCCGCCTACGCAGCCCGCAAGAAAAAGCCCGTAGCGAACTCGGCCGGGCCGTCCGGATGTCACCCGCGCCGGTTCTCCCCGGCTTTCCCCTCAGCGGCCTCGAACTCTTGCGAGCCTCAGTCGGCGTCAACGGCCCTGAGTGGCAAACGGTGGACCACTTCCCCTTCTCGGGTTAGTGCTCAGCTCACCGAGGGGTCAATTTCGCGCCACGGGGTCATCACAAAGTCGCGTTCGCGGGCGTGGGGATGCGGCACCACCAAACCCTGAGCCACGTCGCTGCGCAGTTCCAGCACGCCGTACTGGATCAAATCCAGGTCCAACACTCGCGGCCCGTAGCGCGGCCCCGGTGTGCGCCCCACCGCCTGCTCCACCGCCTTCAACATCCGAAACAACGCAATCGGCCCCATGGCCGTTTCGCCCATCGCCACGGCGTTGAGAAAGGTCGGCTGGTCCGTTTCGTACATCGGTGCAGACTCCAAGAACGTGCTCACCCGCTCCCAGCGCACCGCTTCGCTCAGTAGCTGCAGTCCGCGATCCAGGTTCGCCTCACGTTCTCCCAGGTTGCTCCCCAGGGCAATCACGACCGGCGTCAAGAGAGGGTCACTCCTTCACGCTTGGGGGTGCGCTCCATCAGCGCTTGCACCGCGGCCCGGGCTTCGTATTCACCCGTAATCACCCGCCACAGCACCTCGTGCACCGGCATAGGCACTTCGAATTTTTGCGAAAGGCGCCGGGCTTGCTCACTGGTCGGCACGCCTTCCGCCACCTGCCCCACTTCTTCCAACGCGGCATTCAGGCTCCGCCCCTGCCCCAGCGCGTAGCCCACGCGATAGTTGCGGCTGAGCTTGCTGGATGCCGTGGCGAAGAGGTCTCCCACCCCCGCAATCCCCATAAACGTATCCATCCGCGCACCCATTTTCATGCCCAAGCGAGCCATCTCGTTGAGCCCCCGGGCGAGCAAGGCACCCTTGGTGTTGTCGCCAAACCCCAGGCCGTCACCCATCCCTGCGCCAATCGCCAGCACATTCTTCAGCGCCCCCGCCAGTTCCACGCCCCGAATGTCGTCACTCACGTACACCCGGTAGGTTCGGCTCATAAAGGCGTCCCGCACGCGCTCGGCCGTGTCTTCATTGGTGCTGGCGGCCACGGCGACGGTCGGGATGCCCCGCGCCAGTTCCACCGCCAGGTTGGGGCCGCTGAGCGCCGCGGCCTCCACGCCGGGGCACTTCTCTTCCAACAAGTCGGTCAGCAGGCCGTCGCCTTGGTTGGTCAGGCCCTTGCTGGCAATCACGATCCGCCCCGGCGACTTCAAATCGTCCAGCACCTCGCTTACGGCCGCCGTCGGCACCGCAATCACGGTCATCTCGGCGGGCTCGGCCAGGTCGTCCCAGCTCCCCACCTCCACATCTTTGGGTAGCACGAATCCCGGCAAATACCTCAGGTTTTCGCGGCGGCTTCGCAACGCTTCGAGGGTATCTTCATCGCGGCCAATGATCCGCACATCGAGGCCATTGCGGGCCAGCACCAGCGTGAGAGCTGTTCCCCAACTTCCTGCGCCAACGACGTGAACCTGCATACGAGCCTCGCCTAGTGTAACTCCAATGGGCCCGGTTTGTGGGCGTTCCTGCGTCCAGTCCTTGCCTCAAACCCTCAGGCGAAGTATCATAGCGGGAGGAATCCGAGCGGTTGCCGTTGTCGTCGGCTCTCCAAGTTGGAGTGAGGGCGGTCGAGAGCGGCAAGAAGCGGATCCTCAATATGGCGGACTGGCCCAGCCGGTGGCCGCCACTGGAACAGTAAGTACCTATGCCACTCGATCCGCAAGTAAAGAAAGAGACCATTGGTAAGTTCGGTCACCACGAAGGCGATACGGGCTCCGTTGAGGTGCAAATCGCGGTGCTACAGAAGCGCATTGAGCAGATTACCGAACACCTGAAGGTCAACAAGAAGGATTACCACTCCCGCCAGGGCCTCCTGAAGATGGTGGGCAACCGCCGCCGTCTGGAAGGTTATCTCCGCTCGAAGGACATCGAAAAGTACCGCGAGCTGATCAAGGAGCTCGGCATCCGCGAAGTCCGTCCGAAGTAACCGCTTCGCCCTTCCCTAACCCAAACCCATATGATTCATAACCACACCTTCGAGGTGGGCAAAACCCTCAGCCTCGAGACTGGCCGCGTAGCCAACCAGGCGGGCGGTTCGGTCCTCGTTGGTCTCGGCGATACCGTTGTTCTCGCCACGGCGACCATGTCCAAGACGGCCCGCGAGGGCATCGACTTCCTGCCGCTCGTTTGTGATTTCGAAGAGCGGCGCTACGCCATCGGCCGCATTCCCGGTGGCTACAACAAGCGCGGCGGCCGACCCTCGGACCGCGCCATCCTCACCAGTCGCCTGATCGACCGCCCGATTCGACCGCTGTTCCCGAAGGGCATGCGCAACGATGTGCAGGTCATCACCATGGCGTTCAGTGTGGACAAGTCTTCGTCCCCCGATGCCCTCGCCATCACAGCGGCGGGCGTGGCCCTCGCGGTCTCGGATATCCCGTTTGCGGGCCCGGTGGCTGGTGTGCGGGTGGCCGATGTGGACGGCGAATTCATCGTGTTCCCCACGCACGAAGAACTGGCCAAGAGCAAGCTTGACCTCGCGGTGGCAGGTCACAAGGGTGCCATCAGCATGGTGGAAGCCGGGGCCAACGAAGTCAGCGAAGACCGCATGACCGAAGCCCTGGAGTTTGCCCACAAGATGATCAAGGTCATCTGCGGCGAAATCGAGAAGTTTGCCAAGAAGGCCGGCAAGGCCAAGCGCGAGCCAATCCTGGACAAGACCGATACCACCCTGGTCGATGAGATCAAGAAGAAGGAAGCCAAGACCATCTCGAACGGCATCTTCGACCCGGATAAGGCCAAGCGCGAATCCGCGATGGACGATCTGGCCAAGGAACTGATCTCTAAGTACCAAGAAAAGTACGCCGGTGATGAAGCCATGAAGAAGGCGGTCCCGGGGGCCGTGGATAAGGCGATCAAGGACA
>CAZVHE010000035.1:0-22015 GCA_964627705.1 uncultured Chthonomonas sp. | reverse complement strand
TGAGGAAGCCCTGGTGACGGTGGGGATTGAACCCAACCCCTACGGCGGCACGGTGGGTGAGTTTCGCTATCAGCTCGAAGGTGAGGAGGACTTGCTCCACCTCTATATCGTCCGGCGAGACGGTGAGCCCTTGACGCCGGAAGAAGGTCAACTCGTGGCGGGCTTTGTGTGGCACGGCGTGCCTTCGGCTCTCATCTGGCTGAAGCCCGGACGGCTGACGCAACACTTCTATGTGGGCCACGATGACCTGCTGGGCAGCCTGACCGAACGCCTCGGCTGAATTTTTCGCTCATAGAGCAAAGAGAAACCCCTGAGGAGATCACTCCGCAGGGGTCTTGCGATTCTAGTAGCGGGTTGAGGGTTAGTTCTTCCCTTCGCGCTTCTTCCGCTCGCGGAGGAAGGCGGGTAGGTCCAGATCTTCTTCCGGCTCTTCTTCGGCGGGCTGTACGTTCTTTTGCTGCTCGCGTCGGAACTCGTCCCAGATCTTGCTGGGTTCCACGCGCTTCTCCACGCGCGGCTCGGGGCGCGTTTCGCGCACCGGTTCCGGCGCGCTCGGCAGTTCGGCTTCCACTTCTTCCACCACTTCGCGGGCAACCTCGCGCGGGGCGGGGTTGTGGCGCTCGCGGGCGGGGCGGCTCGACTGCGGCACCGAGGAGAACCCGGTGGCCAGCACGGTGATGCGAACTTCGCCCTTCAGGCTCGGGTCGGTGACCTGGCCAAAGAAGATGCTCGCCTCGTCCTCGTCCGTCAGGCTGCGGAGATAGGTCATGGCCTCGTCCAGTTCGACCAAGGTGAAGTCTTCGTCGGCCGTGATGTTCACCAGCATGCCGCGGGCGTTCTCGATACCCGTCTCCAACAGTCGGCTACTGGTGGCACTCTGGGCGGCCTGCAGGGCCCTGTGTTCGCCCGCGCCGTAGCCGATGCCCATGAGGGCCGGACCGGCGTTCTGCATCACGCGGCGCACGTCGGCGAAGTCCACGTTGATGGTGCCCGTGATGCTGATGATGTCGGAGATGCCTTGCACACCCTGGCGCAGGATGTCATCCGCAATGCGGTAAGCCTCGGTGAGGGTGGTCTTGCGCTCCACCACGTCAATGAGGCGCTCGTTCGGGATCGTAATGAGCGTGTCGGCGTGCTCCATCAGCGCGCTTACGCCTTCTTCGGCCAGACGCTGGCGGGCCGCGCCTTCAAATCGGAACGGTTTGGTGACGATGCACACGGTGAGGGCACCGAGTTCGCGGGCAATCTCGGCCACCACGGCGCAGGCCCCGGTACCGGTACCACCGCCCATGCCGGCGGTGAGGAAAACCATGTCGGCCCCGTCCAGCACCTTGCGGATCTCTTGGCGGCTTTCTTCGGCGCTTTGGCGTCCGATGCTGGGGTCGCCCCCGGCCCCGAGGCCGCGCGTAAGGTTGACGCCGAGTTGCACCTTCTTGGTGGCCTTCGAACGATCAAGGACCTGAATGTCCGTGTTCATGGCGATGAACTCCACGCCCATCACCTTGGCCTCGAT
The DNA here is from genome assembly GCA_964627705.1 of uncultured Chthonomonas sp. Classification (GTDB taxonomy): domain Bacteria; phylum Armatimonadota; class Fimbriimonadia; order Fimbriimonadales; family Fimbriimonadaceae; genus JAHBTC01. The sequence continues at coordinate 20,502 of CAZVHE010000035.1, read as the reverse complement.
CATGCGATCTACCGCATTGCCGCCGCCACCGCCGACCCCAACCACTTTGATGATTGCGCCACCCGCGTCACTCATATGTTTTGCCTGATCCTGACTCCTTTATTTCGAGCCGGTGGGAAGCATCGCCCACACCGCTCTCAATCGCTCTCGCCAACCCGAGGAGTCGCGGGCTGGCTGCAATTCTTCAACGCCTTCTTCGAGGGCAATCCGGGCCAATCCCACCGCAACGGTCGCTTCGGGCACTCCGAGGTGCCGGGCGTGCATTCCGGTAAGTTTGGGCCAAGTTGTGCGAGCTCTCTGAACGCCTAATTCTTGTTCGACGGCCGCGTCCATCCCACCCAACAGTGCTCCGCCTCCGGTAAGGAGGGCCACGGGCACACCCTGAGTGGAGAACCCTTCCGATTCCACCAAACGGCGGACAAGGGCGAGGGTTTCTCGCACACGGCTTTCAACAATTTCACAGAGTACCCTCCGCTTGAGCTTGCGCGCGGGCTCACCTTCGTTCTGAACCACTTCCACGGCTTCGTCAGCCACAATTTCTGACAATTTCACGTGGGCTTGCTGGGTCTTGAGCCGCTCGGCTTCGGCCTCGGAACATTGCAATAACGCGGCGATATCTTTGGTGATATGGTGGGAGCCCACGGGCACGATGCCCACAAAGGCGACGGTGCCGTGGCGCACCACCGAAACGGACGTGGTGGAATAGCCAAAGTCGAGGACAAGCGCATGCTCCTCGCGCATTTCACGCGGAGCGAGGCCAAAGACGGCGGCCAACGGAGCGGGCACCAGGTCGGCAATCTTACGATTGGCAGCTTCGACTGCGGCTTGCAGGAGGTCGAGTTCCTGGGAGGGCGCATTGACGAGGAGCGTAAGCACCTCAAGCCGATCTCCCGTCATCCCGAGCGGGCGTGTGACTTGCCGGCGGCCATCCAGGCGGTATTCGCGCACCGAGGCCATGATCTGCTCGTATCCGGCGGGCAGACCCACGTGGCGGCTGTGGTCCACCACTTGGAGGAGATGAGAAGACCGAACCTTTTGATCGGGCGGCAAAAGCTTGACGAACCCCTGCGACGAAGAGCACGTTATGTTGCGCCCGCCAATACTGATGATGAGATCTTGATACCTTTGTCCCGTTTCTCGTTCAAGGCGTTGGAGAGCATAATCGAGGGCACCTGCCAGGCGATCCACGTCGGTGACGAGGCCACGCTCCACACCCCGCGTGGGACCGGCGCCGTAGCCCAAAACCTTGAGTTCGGAGCCATGACGGCTAAACGCCACCGCCAGGATCTTGGAGGACCCGATATCGACGCAACAAACCGTTTGGCTCACGAACCTTCTGCCTCCACTCGCCGTCGTCGCTGCATTTCGTAGAATCGTGACAGAAGTTGGCGCCGAATGAGGCCTAAATTGTTAAAGATTCTCCAACCCATCACCACCACGGCCGCCAGTGCCAGCTGAACGCCAATTTGGTCACCAAACCAGGCCAGGCCCGCAGCGGCCAGCACGTTCACCAGAAAACCGGTGACAAAGACATCGGTGCGGAACTCATCCGTCAGCACACTCTTGACGCCGCCCAGCACGGTGTCGAGTCCCGCGAGGACACCGATCCCGAGATACACCCCGGCAATGCCGCTGAGGGGTGCGCCCTGAAAGAGCGTCCATCCAATGGCCGCTCCAATCAAAAACGCGATAATGGGAATGAGGATCAATTGGCCTTCTTCGGCTCCTCAAGAATTTCCTTGGCTGTTGAGCCACTGAACGGCGGCAGATTGAGCTTGGTGGCCATCTCGATGCGGACCATGGCGGGGTCGGTCTGGCGAAGCTGATCCAGGTAGCCACCCGGCATGTTCATGGAGTTGTAGAGGCTCTTGCTGTCGCCGATCGCCCGGATGACGACCGGAGCCGCCACTTGCACACTGTCCACCAGGATGCGCGTCCCGGCGCAACGAACCCAGCTCCCCGGGCCAATGCGCTTGTCGTTGATGGAGATGGCTTCCGCGCCGGCGTTCCAGAGTTCGTTGATCACCGAGAGCACGTCCTGGTCGTGGATGATGTTCTCGTTGGCGTCCAATACTTGGTCCAGCGGGCGCTTGCTGTCCGTCAGCACCACCGTCACGCCGGGACCTTCCACTTCCGTCAGGCCAGCAAAGGTCTTCAACTCTTGCAACGACTTATTGAGCTCCGCGCTCGCGCTATCGTTGCTGGCGACCAGCTTTTGCAGGCGCGTGTTTTCATCGCGCAACTTTTGCACTTCGGCCCGCTGCTTTTCGATTTCGGCGGCGGTGTCCAGTTCTTCAATCGTTCGGCGGCGCTCAGCCTCGCGCGAACGTGCTTGGAGCCGAGCCCGCTTGGAGGTATTCGTGACCCAGGCCAGGCTGGCCAGCAAACCGAGCAGAACGCTAAACACGCTAATCCACGCGACGCCGGCGATCGGCTTGGATGAATTGGTATTCAAGATGCTCATGGTCGTTGGATGGGTTCTGCAGGTCGGGGGCGTTTGGTCGGCCAATCGGGTGCCGTCAGGTTGACAATCAACTTTTGGTCCGGAAGAGTGGGATCACTTGTCAGCAATCGCTCCCAGGCCTCCCATTTCTTGTCCCAATCGTCAGGCGCGCCAAAGATAAGTTTAACACCTTCGGGTTTCGAGATAGAGACAATGCCCGCGCGGTCCATAGCGAGGGCCCAGTTTTCGCCGGGCATGGCGCGCCCCACCCGCTCGACCAGTTGGGCGAGTTCGAGCGTGGGGTACGGGCCGATGAACCCGGGCGCAGCCGTGGACGGGGCGGCTTCGAGGCTGAGCGACATGATGCCTTCAGGCGCGAGGAGACCGTAAACGATGCGGCCGGACCGGGTGAGCACGGCGTTGGTGCCTTCGATTTTGGCCACGGGCTCGGCCCACTCGATTCTGAGGAGCCCCCGGCCAAAGAGGGTGCGCTCTAACTTGGCGGATTCGACTTCGGGCATTTGCAGTACTAGGGCTTCGCTCACGGCGCTATCGGCGCGGAGGAAAGGTACGCCTTGCAGCGGTTCAACCGCCTTTTCGAGAGCCTTGATGGGGGTGCCATCGGGCAGGCCGATGACGCGCACCGATTGCAAACTGGTCGCCTGGCTGGCCAGCAGCCCGGCCGCGAGGTTGAGGACAAACGCGCCCCAGGCCAGGCGGCTCCAAGAAATCGAGCGGCGCGGTCGTGGCGTGGCCTTGGTCGGGGTCTTGGTGCCGGGGCGGGCGGCACGCGGGCGGGTGCCCGTGCTTTTGGGGGCCCCGACCTTAGGTGCCGGTTTCTTAGTGGCGGACGGTCGGCGCGAGTTCGGCCCGGGGGGCAAGTCCTTCCTCCACAATGAGATTGACGAGTTCATCGAAGCCCAGCCCATCCGCCTGCGCGGCGCGCGGAGCGAGGCTGGTGGGGGTCATGCCGGGGAGCGTGTTGACCTCCAGAACGACCACCCGGTCTTCGGTGACGATCATGTCGGTGCGGGTGAGCCCGCGCGCGCCCAGGGCAAAGTGGGCATCCCTTGCCATCAACTGAATCTTGCGGGTGAGGGCAGGGTCCAAGCGAGCCGGGCAGATCTCTTCCGTAGCCCCCGGCACGTATTTGCGTGTGAAGTCGTAACGGCCTCCATCGGGCACGATTTCGACCACCGGGAAGACACGGCTACCCAGCACGGGCACGCTCACTTCCGTGCCGCGCACCCATTCTTCCACCAGCACTTCGGTGTCGTAGTGGAAGGCCTTCTCCAAAGCCGCCGGCAGATCGGCGCGGCGCTCCACGAAAACGAGGCCGACGGTGGAACCCTGGCGGTTCGGCTTGACGACGAAGAAGTCTCCCTCCAGGCCGCGGAGCTCGGGCACGCCTTCTCCTTCCTTCAGTAGCACACCCTTCGGCACATCGAGGCCATGGGCGGCCAGCACCCGCTTGGTCGCGTCTTTATCCATCCCGGTGGCCGAGGCGAGGATACGCGAGCCGGTGTAGGGGATGTGCAGGAGTTCGAGCAGGCCCTGGAGGGCACCGTCTTCGGCGTGGGTGCCGTGGACGGCGAGGACAACCAGATCGGGGCGGTTCGGGCCAACAAACTCGGGGAATCCCTGACCGCTCATCAGCCGCTCGGTCGCGTCCATCATGCTGGCGTCGTAGCCGAGACGCTGCAGGGCTTGGTACACGCTGAGGCCGCTGAGGCGGCTGACTTCCCTTTCTGCGCTATCACCCCCGGCCAGAACGGTGATCCGCTTGGTGCGCTGGGCGCGAAGGCGTTCGACTTCGGGCACCACGTCGGCCACGCAATCGCCGATGTTGCCCGCGCCCATCATCACCACCACGTCGCCGGGGCGCACATGGCGGGCAACCTCGCGGGCCACCAGGAATCGGCTAGGCACGTAATGGCACTCCTTGCGCATCAGTTCTGCAATGCGAACGCTGCTGATGCCCGCCATCGGGGCCTCGCGGGCGGGATAGATGTCGGTGAGAATGACCATGTCGGCCCCGTCGAGGGCCTGGGCGAATTCGTTAAGCAGCGGCGCGGTGCGCGAATAGAGGTGCGGCTGGAACGCGACGAGCAGGCGGCGGCCGGGGAATTTCTCCCGCAGCGCCTGGATGCTGGCCTGGATTTCGGTGGGGTGGTGGGCGTAGTCGTCCACCAGGGTCCAGTCGGCATCGTGGATGATTTGGAGGCGGCGTTCGGCCCCCTGGAAGGTGCGCAGGGCCTCGTCCACCGCCGGCGCGGCAGCACCCAGGCTAAGGGCCACGGCACGGGCGAGGGCGGCGTTGCGGCGGTTGTGGTCGCCGGGGGCTCCCACCTCAGCGGGGGCCTCTTGGGGCAGCACGGCCACCGCGCTCGGCCCGGCCACGCTCAGGGCCGTGTCATCGTCGGCGAGGACAAAACAAGCCCCGCCGTTCTCGATGCGATTGATGAACCCCTCAATGGCATCCAGCAGGTGCTGCTCGGTGGGATAGAAGTCTACGTGATCGTGCTCGAGATTGGTGAGCACAACCATATGGGGGACGAGGTGTTCGAAGCTCGCGTAGGCTTCACACGCCTCCACAACGGCCCACCCACCGCGCCCCATGCGGGCGCTGGAACCCCAGGCGGGCACTTCCGCCCCGACGATCACCAGCGGGTCCAGCCCCGCCGCCGCGAGGGCCTTGCCCAGCATGGTGGTGGTGGTGGTTTTGCCGTGCGTGCCGGTCACGGCGATGACTTTGTACTCGCGGAGGGCGTGCGCGAGAGCCTGGCTTCGCCGCCAGAGGGGCCGTCCGTGTTCACGTGCCCAGGCGACTTCGGGTGATTCTTCCAGTTCCACCGCATCGGTGACCACCACCAGATCGCCCTCGTGAGGGCGGGCGTGGCTGTGGCCAATGGTGACTGGAATTCCTTCGGCCACCAGACGGTCAGTGACGAGGCTGGCGGTGCGGTCACTGCCCGAAACTCGGAACCCTTGCTGGTGGAGCACTCGGGCAATCCCACTCATCCCCGCCCCGCCAATCCCGACGAAGAAGAACCCGGAGCACTGCTGCGCCGCATCGGCACCGGCGAACCAATCCGGACGCTCGTACGGACGGCTCACGCTTTCACCGCCTGTTGGATCTCATTGAGGACGAGTTCGGTGGCATCAGGGCGATCCCAATTCGCCAGCGCTTCGCGGGCGTGGCGGGCGGCGTTGGCATCATTCAACCACTTGAGAATGCGAACTTCCAAACCCGCCGGAGTCAGTTCATCTTGAGGGATCAAATCGGCCGCACCCATCTCTACAAATTCTGAAGCATTGCGCGTTTGGTGGTCGCCAAATGCGCTGGGGTACGGGACAAGAATCGAGGGCTTACGGAAGGCCGCAAGTTCCGCCAGCGTGCCGGCTCCCGCCCGGCTCACGCACACCGCACAAGAGAAAAGGGCCGCCGCCAGGTCGTCCTCCTGGAGATACGGCCGCACGGAATAATCGCTCTTGATCGCGAGTTTGTTGCTGGAGGCTAATGTCTCCTCGTAGTGCTTGGGGCCGGTGACATGGATCCACTGCACTTCGGAGCGGACCATGCGGGCTGCGCAAGTGAGAGCGACGTCGTTGAGGGCCGCACTGCCCTGAGAACCGCCCATCACCAGTACCACCGGGGCACTGTGCGAAATGCCTTCTTCAAAGAGTCGCCCCTGGGCGCTATCGCGCAGCGCCTTGCGCACGGGCATGCCGGTGCGCACCACCCGTGCCCCCGGGAAGTGGGATTCGGCTTCGGCAAACACCGTGCAGACGGCCGCCGCTCGCTTCGACATTAGTTGTTGCGTACGGCCGGGGACCGCGTTTTGCTCGTGTAGCACCGTCGGGATGCCTAGCCGTTGGGCGGCTTGTAAGACCGGCGCGCTGGAATAGCCCCCGGTGGCAAATACCGCCTCGGCTCCTTCGCGGCGCAGGGCCTTTCCGGCCTGCAAACTGGCTTGATACAGACGCACCAGCGCCCGCAGGCCTCGGAACGTCTTGAGCGAATACACCGGCTCACTGGCAAAGGCCGTAAAGCGCAAGCCGACGCGCTGACACGCGTCGCCTTCTTGCCCTCGGATGCTCCCGAAATACTGGACGTTCCACTCGCGCCGCTGGGCGCCGAGCGCAACTTCAAGCGCCGGGTAGACGTGTCCGCCCGTTCCGCCGCCGGTCACGACCAGACGCATAGGCTGCCTCCCTTTGCATGGATTGAAACTGAGGGGAACCCGGCACCGGACGCCGCACGGGCGCTTTGGCGCTGGGTCGCGCCGCAGGCTTGCGAACGGGTTGCGGGGCGGGCCGCCGCTGGGCCTGAGGCTGCGGACGGCGTACGGGGCGGGCGCGACGGGTCGGGCGGACGGGCTCGTCTTCTTCAAAGAACGACTCGTCCACCGGCTCGTAGGCCGCGTCTTCGCGCAAACAGGCTTGGGCGATGCCGAGACCAATCCAGAGGGCGAGCAAGCTCGAGAATCCGTCGCTGAAGAACGGCATCGGCAAGCCCATGGTCCAGAGGGTGCCGTTCGCCATCATCAGGTTGAGCCCCGCCTGCAAGGCGATCCATACGCACAGCCCTTGCAGCACGAAGCGGCCGAAGAGGCCATTCATCCGCAGAGAGAGGTACCACAGCCGCCCCACGATTCCGGCGATGACGCAGAACGCGATGAGAAATCCGACGAAGCCGAACTCTTCGCCCACCGTCGTCATGATGTAGTCGCTTGTGACCTCGGGGAGCTTGACCTTCGCTTGGCCTTCGGTGAATCCCACCCCAAAAAGGTTGCCCCGGTTGATCGCATCCGAGCTGATGGCGGTTTGGTAGCCCACCCCTTCTCGCACCGCGATGTTTTCGCGGTCGAAGTGCTTGATCATTCGCTCAAAGCGATAGGGCGCGGTGGCGGCGACAGCCAAGAGCAGGACAACGCCCCCGGTAAGCAACGTGAGCACCACGCGGCGATTGATGCCGCCCATCCACAGCATGAGCACGCTCATCAGGGCCATGACGGCGGCGGTGTCCATATCGGGCTGGGCGATAACGGCCCCAGCCATCAGGAACGTGCCGACCGTAGGCCACACCCAATACTTCGCGGCCCCGGGCATGCGACGAGCCTTGGGGTTGGTGCGCTGGGCGCGGCGCTCCCAATACAGCGCAAGTCCGAGGGCCAGCGCCAAGACGATGCCGAGCTTGGCGAATTCAGCGGGCTGAATGACCAAAGGCGTATCGTGGATGCCCAGCCAGCGGCGCGCATTGTTGCGCTTGATCCCCACCAGCGGCACGGCGGCCAGCAAGAGGAACGAGAGCACCCCGGCGGGGATAACCCACTGGCGCACGCGCGATTCCTTTTGACGACTCACCCAGTAATAAAGGGGCACTGCCACAAACAGAAACTGCAGGAGGGTAATGATGGGGTCCATGGGAAACACCTTTCCCTCGGCCGCGCTCTGCACGTACGCCGCATTCCATACAAAAAACACGCCAAGAACCGTGGCGAGGCTCGCCAATGCGGTTAATAGCGGGTCGCGTCCGGTGACCCTCGTCATATTTCAAGCCATTCCTTGGCAATGTCGCGGAAGTGATCTCCGCGCTCCTTAAAGTTAGCGTATGGCTCGGCGCTGGCGCAACCCGGAGCGAGAAGAATGGCCCCCTTTTTTGCACAATTTTCGACGGCCAAGGCAAAGGCCGCCGGTAAATCCGGAACGTGGGGCGCATCCAGGCAGGCGCGGAACGTCTCCGTCACCGGGCCGAAGAGGATGGCCTGGTGGGGCTGGGTTTTGAGATATTCGGCGACGGGCGTGAAATCGAGGCCCTTATCGTGCCCACCCATGAGCAGGATTTGAGGCCGATTGAGCGACTGACTGCTGGCGATGACGGCTCCGGGGTTGGTGCACATCGAGTTGTTAATGACCAGAATGTCGTCCCGCTCGCCGACGCGCTCCATGCGGTGCGTGAGGCCCGTATAACCCTGCAGGGCAAGGTGGGGGTCAACGTTGGGCACCACAGCGCAGGCGAGTTGATACGCGGCGGCGAAGTTGCTGCGCCCCATGCGCCCGTAGATCGCCACATCTTCCCAGTTCAGTGGCGGTGTGCTCGCTGGGAGATCGCGGTTGGGGTCGGCGATGCTGGCTTCTTCGATCGTCTTGACAGTGACTTCGGGGCGAGCGGGATCGAGATCCTCCAGGCCCGGGGCGCCCGCAATGCGGACGATGGTGCCGCCGTCGGCCACGGCCTCTAGCAACTTGAGCTTGGTGGCGCGGTAGGTCGCAAAATCGGGGTAGCGGTCCAGGTGGTCGGGGGTGACGTTGAGCACGCAGGCCGCCTGGGGGGCGAAGGTGTCAATGCGTTCGAGCTGGGCGCTACTGATTTCGGCGACGATGATGTCCTCGGGGGCGGCGAGACGCGCGGCATCGGTGAGGGTGTGCTCGGAATAGCCACTTCCGGCGATGTTCCCCGCCAGCCAGGTGCGGCGGCCGCTGGAGCTCACGAGCTTCCAGGTGAGAACGGTGACCGTGCTTTTGCCGTTGGTGCCGGTGATGGCCACCATGGGGGCCTTGGCAATGCGGAAGGCGAATTCGATTTCGCCCCACACCGGTTTGCCCGCACGGTCGGCGGCCAGGATGGCCGGGTGCTGCGGCGGGAACCCCGGACTGACCACCAGCACATCGTATGCGTCGTCGGCCAGCCGCCCAAACCAACCGGTAACGACTTCCACCCCCAGTGCCCCCAGGGCGTCCAGATTGCGGAGCGTGGCCGGGCTTTCGGCCATACGTTCGTCGTAGACCACGGGCGTCCAGCCCTGCTCCACGGCGGCGCGGGCCACGGCCACCCCGCTAATCCCGAGACCAAGAACAGCCAGGCGCATCAGGCTTCTCCTAAGGTGGCTTGCGGGGCGGGCTCGACGGGTTTCGCTTTTTCGGCAGCCCACTGCGACCAGCGCCACGGGCTGAGGACGAGAATCAGGAGCAGACCGACGGCGAGATACGGCGCGTAGGGGCGGGTGGGAGCGAACATCGCCAGACCGACCGCACTGACAAGGATCTGCACCACATAGAACATGGCGACGATGCGGGGTTCCAGCCAGCCCGCGCTCTGGAAGCCGTGGTGCACCGGTGTTTTGAACGAGAACATGCGCTTGCCGCGCAACTTCACACTGGCGATTTGGAGCGGCACGGGAATGAGCTCGATAAGCATCACAGTGGAGATGACCAGCAGCGGCCAGAAGGCCGCGGGCATGATTTGCCCTTGTGCGTTGGTGCCGAGGAGCAAGAAAGCCCATCCAAAGAGGGCCCCGATGGGAAGCGCACCGACGTCGCCCATGAACACCTTGGCCTTCGGACGATTGAATGCCAGGAACGGCAAGAACCCGACCCCCAGCACGCCCATCGCAATGGCGATCGCAGTGTTGCCGGTGGCCCATGCCCACAACCCGAGCGTGCCCGCGAGGATGACGCCGAGGCCACCCGCCAGGGCGTCGAGCCCGTCGGCAAAGTTGTAGGCGTTGCTCATAAAGAGCAGGAGAAAGACCCCGATGAGGAAGGGCGTGACCTCGCGGAAGCCGCCCAGCCACAGGCTGCCGACGCTGGCCGCCACCTGCATGGCGAGCTTGGGCTTCCAGCCCAACCCGCGTGAACCCTGCACCCGGCGCGGCACCACGTAGTCGTCAATGAAGCCCACCGCGCCGAACCCGAGGACGAGCGCCAGGGCCGAAATGTTGTAGGGCGCGGGGATGCTGAACATGCACCCCACCAGCATCGCCACCAGCATTATCATGCCGCCCATGGTGGGGGTGCCCTGCTTGTGGGCGTGTTCGGCCAAGTGGGCGCTCACGTTTTGGCCGCTCCGCATAGCGCGGAGGGCGACCATCCAGATCGGGGCAAAGACCGACGCCACGGCCAGAGGAATGAGCAGGTGCTCGGGCTTCATACCGGAGCGACCTCCAGGGCGCGTTCCAGGCCCAGGGCGCGGCTGCCTTTCAGGAGGATCGCATCGCCAGGTTGCGCTTGCTGCATCCAAGTGTGGATGGCCACCGGGTCGGGAGCGTCAAGGGATTGAATCCGGTCGGGCGGGAATCCGGCTTGCACGGCTTCGCTTTCGATGAACTTGGTAGGGCCACCCGTGAGGAGCACGGCGTCCAGTTCGGATTCCATGAGCGCGCGGCCAACGAGGCGGTGCCCGCCTTCCGTGAAGTCACCGAGTTCCCGCATCTCGCCCAGCACGGCGAGGCGGCGACCCGCAATGGGGGCCTCGCGCAGGCTGCGGATGGCGGCGACGGTGCTGTCCGGGCTCGCATTATAGGTGTCCACGATGATTGTCACGCCGTTGCGCTCGCGGATTTCGAGGCGCATGGGCGGCCACTCGGCGTGGGCAAGGTCCGCAATGGCGGTGGCGGGGTCTATGCCCACCGCCGTAGCTACGGTAATCGCGGCGGCGGCGTTCTTGGCGTTGTGCCGGCCGACCGTGGGCAGTTCGAACTCGTAGGGCGTGCCATCCACGCGCACCGCGACTTGGCAGGCAGTGAGGCTGAGCGCGCGATAGCCGGTGATGACCACATCGGATTCGGGGGTAAAGCCGAAAGTGCGCACCGGCCCGGGGGCGGCGGCGCGGAGGTCTTGGATGAAGTCGTCATCGGCGGGCAGGATGCTGGTGGCGCCCGGGGGCAGGGCCTGCAGAAGTTCGCTCTTAGCGCGACAGATGCCCTCGCGGTTGCCCACCATCTCGGCGTGGGCGGTGCCAATACCCGTGATGATCCCGAGGGTCGGCTGGTGAATGCGGGCCAGGTGCGCGATTTGCCCGAAGCCGCGCATGGCCATTTCAATCACGGCAATGCCCTTGCCCGCCGCCTCCGCCCACACCAGCGGCGAGGTGTATTCGGTATTGCGATTGCCGGGGTTCTTGAGCACGGGACCCAGAGAGCGCAGCGCAGCGGCAATCAGTTCCTTGGTCGTTGTTTTGCCGTTGCTACCGGTAATGCCGATGACGGGATGCGACCACTCGGCGCGCCAACTGCGGCCGAGATGGGCCAGGGCCTCCACCAGGTTCGGTACAAGGATGTAGGGTTCTTCAACCTCGCGCTCGGCTACGGCCACGGCCGCCCCTTGGGCGCGGGCTTGGGGCCAGAACGTGTGGCCATCCACTTGCGCCCCTTGGATGCATAAGAATGCCGTGCCCGGCCCGGCTTCGCGGCTGTCGGTCGCGAAGTTGGTAAGGACGGCAGAAGGGCCGTGCAGCACCCCGCCCAGGCGGGTGGCGAGTTCGGCGGAGGTTAAGTTCACCGGCGAGCCTCCAAACCGGCGCGGACCAGATCGCGGTCATCCATGGGGTACTTGGTGTGGCCGATGATTTGGTAATCCTCGTGGCCTTTGCCCGCAATCACCACGATGTCGCCAGGCTGAGCGAGGGCCACGGCGCGGACGATCGCCTCGGGGCGATCCGCCACCACTTCGTGCGGGAAACCCGCCGGGATGCCCGCCACCACGTCCTGCAAGATGGCGTGGGGGTCCTCAGTGCGGGGGTTGTCGCTGGTCACCACGGCGAGATCGGCATCCGCCGCCACCGCCGCCGCCATCTTGGGTCGCTTGGTGCGGTCGCGGTCGCCGCCGCAGCCAAAGACGGCAATGATCCGCTGGGGTTGCAGGGCGCGCAAACTGCGGAGAAGCTGCGTGAGAGCATCCGGCGTGTGGGCGTAATCCACGATGATATCGAGGCCAAGATCGTTGGGGACGGGCTCAAAACGGCCCCTCACGGGGGTCACGCGGGCCAGTTCTTGTTCGAGGTCGGCATTGGAGGCACCCCCCGCCACCCGGGCGGCAATGGCACTCGCAAAGTTCTCGCGGTGGAAAACTCCGCCCACTCCCGGCCGTACTCGGAATGAACCCGACGGGGTGCGGACATCCAGCACCATCGAATCCACGCGCATTTCTGAAGCGTGTACTTCGACATGGGCGTCGGCGGTGCCGTAGGTGATGGCATCGGGCACGTCGGCCAGCCACGCCGCGCCGTAGGGGTCGCTGATATTGAGCGCAAAACGCGGTTGTTTGCCCAGGCTGCGGGCCACATCGGCCCATTCGGTAAACAGCCGCTTCTTGGCGGCGGCATAAGCCTCCATCGTGCCGTGGTAATCCAGGTGGTCTTGGCTCAGGTGGGTCAGCACGCTCACGTCAAAGCCGAGGCCGGCCACTCGGGCCTCTTCCAGCGCGTGGCTACTCACTTCCATCGCCACGGTGCGGGCACCGCCCCGCGCCATGCCGCCTAGCAGGTTCTGAAGCTCCACCGGGAAGGGCGTGGTGTTCTCCAGTGCGCTCAGGGCGCCCGGCGCCCCATAGCCCAGGGTGCCCATGTACTGGCAGCCCATCATCTGGGCCAAGAAAATCGCGGTGGAGGTTTTGCCGTTGGTGCCCGTCACCGCGTAAAGCTCCAACTCGCGGCCCGGATTGCCACATACCGGCGCAATCAACTGCGCCAAGTCTTGGTGCCACTCGCGCCCCGAGCGGGTCACTAAGATCGCATCAAGACCCAGTTCTTGTGCCCGCGCCAGGGCCGACTCCTCGCGCACCACCACGGCGCTGGCCCCGGCGGCCGCCACATCGGGCAAAAACTCGTGCGTATCCCGCCGGGCCGAGGGCATTGCCACCCACAACGCACCCGGAGTCACCGCGCGGGAATCGGCCGTCACAAACGTAACCTCTCGATCTCCGCCCACCAAGCGGGCGGAAGCCAAACCCGAAGCCAAAGACAAACCCCGGAGGGTGAAGCTCATGGCGTCATCGTACCGCTGGGGCGGGGTGGCAGCCGCTCGGCCTCGACCTCAAGACTAGGCCCCGGGATGGTGCGGCGCTGCGGCATGCGCATGACGGCTTGCGCCATCTCGCGGAACACCGGCCCCGAAACCTGGCCGCCGTAATACTGGCCGTCCTTCGGGTCATCCACCACCACCACAATCACCGCGCGGGGATTGTCGGCGGGCACCACGCCCGCAAAGTTGGCGACGTAGTGCTTACTGCCCCGCGTCACCCCGTTGACCGTCTTTTGGGCGGTGCCCGTTTTTCCGGCGAGCGGCACCCCATTCAGGCGCAAGTGCTTACCGGTTCCGTTGTCCGACTCAATGACCCCAATCATGCTCTGGAAGGCACGCCGAGCCGCCTTGGCATCAATCACCGATCGCGGTGCGGGCCGCTGATACGGCATCCCGTCCACCTTGGCGATGATATTCGGCGGCGCATACAAACCGTCGTTGGCGAGGATGGAATACAGGCTGGCCATGCGGATGGGCGTGAGCTGAACCGACTGCCCGATGGACCAGGTGGCGAGCTGGAGCCGCTTGGCATCGTCCTCTTGAATGACGCCGATGGATTCCCCGCCCAGGCCGAGCCCCGGCCGCTTGAGCAGTTCGCTTTCTTCAAAGAAGCGGCTCATGCGCTCGTGGCCGACAGTGGCCCCCCACGTCATGGCGGCGCCGTTGCAGCTGACTTCCATGGCTTTGTTGAGACCGACGTGGCCGTGCACGTGCGTGCAGCGGATGGAGTGGCCCGAGACCGTCATAGCACCGTCGCATTCGTACGACCAGTTCTCGCCCACCTGGCCGGTTTCCAAGGCGAGGGCCTCGGTGATCGGCTTCATGATCGAGCCCGGCTCGTAAGGGGCGGCGGAGGCGTAGTTGTAGCCCGAGCGCTCTTTCGGGTCGCGGCTGTATGGGTTGAACACGGGAGCGCTGGCCAAAGCCAGAAGGTCTCCGGTGTGCGGGTCCATGACAATCACGGCCCCGCCGGTCGCTTTGTGTCGTTCCACCGCTTGGGTGATGACACGCATGGCCTCCTGTTGCAGTTGGGTGTCGAGGGTCAAAGTCACGGACTTTCCGCGACCGGGCCGGACACCCTCCTGCGACAGCATGGCATCGGCGGAGCGCTCGGCTCCAATCAAAAACGGGTTGCCGTCAATCTCAATTTCGGGGTTGAAGTAACCCACGGCACTGATGGCATCGCGGCCGGCCGGATAGCGGCGGGTTTCGCGGCGTTCCAACGATAGACCATCGGCCTTCCAGCGCTTCTTGACGGCTTCGACTTGTCGAGTGCGCTCAGAGCTTAGTTCCACATTCCAGCGGCGGACAAACTCGCCGTCGTTGCGCGGGCGATCGAATTCGACCATGCCCAAGCCAGTGGCGGCGGCCAGATCGGCATAGAAGGCGTAGCTCATCGGGCTGCGGCGGTCATCCAGGCGCAGTTCGTAGCTCGGGATGGTCTCGGCCAGCACTTCCCCGTCTGCGCTCAAGAGCGTGCCACGCATAACGGTCTTCTCCGAGGTGCGGTGGCGCTTGGCAGCGGGCTCGGGACGCATAAGCTGAGCGTAGGCTTGGCTGCCAACACAAACGACGGCCAGGCAACCCAAGGCAATGGCCCCGGTGGACGAGCGCGAACGAAGAACGTTGGCGCTGCCGGCGCGGCCGCGCGGTTTAGCCACGGCGGGCACCTCCCTGGGGTTGGCGGGGATTGGCGCGAGTGGCTTGGGCAGCGACTTCCGCTTCCGTAGGTTCTTCCGGTGCGCCCACGTAGCGCATGCCGTTGCCAATCGCGTAGGTTTCCCAAGCGGCCGTATTGGTGCGCATCTGAATCTGGTCAATCAGCAGATCGGACTCGGCCCGGATCGCATCGAGTTCGTGGCGCATGCGGTTGGCTTCGGCCCGTTGACGGGCGGCCTGCGATTCGGCGGTGAGGGTGCTGGAGGCAAACGCCACAAAGAAGGCTCCCGCCGCCCAGATCCACGCATTGGTAGCCGCCCGGGCTCGGCTGCGCACCGGCTTCGCTATCGGGGCGGCGACCGGAGTGACCACCCGCACGGCACGCGATCGCGCTGTGGTGGGAGACGGTTGCGGAGATGTGACTTGGGGTCGAGGGGGTGTGGTGGTTTTCATGCAGCACCTTCCGGGGCTTTGGTCTTGGATTTCGGTTGGCGCACCAGGGTGCGCAGGCGCACACTCCGGGCCTTCGGGTTGCGGGCCACTTCCGCCTCGCTGGGGCGGGCCGGCTTGCGGTGGGGTTCAGAGAATTCGTCCGTACGGGCCAGGGCGTGGAAGGCGTGCTTGACCGCGCCATCTTCGCCGCTATGGTAGGCCAGCACCACCATGGTGCCGCCCGGACGCAGGGACTGAGCCATGGCGGTGACGCTCTCGCCGAGGTCCTCTAACTCATCATTGATGAAGATGCGGACCCCCTGAAACGTGCGGGTGGCCGGGTGGATCCGCGGATCCCGCTTGGCGGCAGGGATGGCCGCCATCACGCAATCCACCAAATCCGTAGTGGTCACCAGGGGCTTGGTCTTGCGGCGCTCGACAATGGTGGCCGCAATGCGGCGCGCCCAGCGTTCGCCCCCTTCTTTGAACAGCACATCCTCAATCTCCTTGGCGGTGGCGCGATTCAGCCAATCGGCGGCCGTGATCTCGCGGCGCTTGTCCATGCGCATGTCCAGGGGGCCTTCGCGGAGGAACGAGATGCCGTACTCAGCGTCTTCGATCTGGGCGTTGTTGAGGCCCATGTCGATGAAAATGGCGTCGGCACCGGGCTCGGCCTGCTTCTGCAGGACCTCGGGGATGGCGCGGTAGTCATCATGAACGTACTGCACGTCGCAGCCCTCCACATCGGCCAGCCGCTCGCGCGCGATGGCCATCATGCGGTCATCCCAATCGAAAGCGATGAGTTTTCCACCGGGCGCAATGCGGCGCGCGATCTCGCGCGCGTGACCCGCGAGGCCGAGCGTGCCATCCACGGCCACCATGCCGGGGCGCAGGCGCAGAGCCTCCATCACTTCATCCAACATCACCGGGACATGGGTGGGAGCGGGCGCCGTCATTATCGCCCCTCCCGCATGCGGGTGCGCGCATCCTGGATGAAGGCGCGCCACTTCTCGTTGTAGCCCTGAGTGTCTTCGAAAAAGAGTTCGCGCTGGGCTTTCGACCAGAGCTCGATGTGGCCCGGAGCCCCGATGACGATGACCTCCTCGCCGACGTTGATCCTGGCGCGCTTGCACAGCGATTGCGGCAGTACGCAGCGGCCCACGTTATCGAAGCGGCCGACCACCGAGGTGCCAAGGATTTCGCGCGCGAGATCCATCTTGCCGGTCTCGTGCATCTCGGGCTCTAGAAGCGGCTTAAAGATTTCGTTGAACTTGCTGACGGGGTAGCAGATGATTTGCCCCATGTCGCCGATGACAAATACGAAATCGCTGGTACCTGCGGGGCAGAGATAGTCCCGCTTGGGCTTGGTGATAAGGAGGCGATTTTTGCTGTCCACCTTGGCGGAATCTTCGCCAGTGTGACCAAGGCCAAAAATGGGTGCAGTTGCCACCTTAATCGCTCCGAGTGGTCGGGTTCCTAGAAATTCGAAGCCGGGCTTGCTGCCCTCCATGGCGGCTCCCCCGGCTGAATTTTTCGGCTCCCGGCCTTCAACCCTGACTCCTTGTGCGGGCTGATGTTGTTATGATACTGGGACGGAGCTTACCTGTCAACCCCCGTTTTCACCGATTTTGGGACGTGATTCGAGTGTTGCCGGGTGGCTGGCAAGTGTGCTAGGTTCAAACGATGAGATTCATGTAGAACCATGTATATCGGTTTTGATCCCAGTTTCATCCCAAAAAAAGTGAAAAAAGTTTTGAGAGGCCCGGAATGTGGGGCTTTGGCGGGCAATCGTCGAAATTCGATGAGGCCATGAATGCCGATGACCCACCCCAAACGGGGCGGGTCAATCAGCGGACCAGACGAGGGGAAGGAAGTCTTGTCGTTACGGTTCAGGTTGTCGCAAAGCGTCTTTGGTCAATTCCCAGGCAGCTACCATGGCGACCACAGCGAGAAAGGCGGCAATCATCGAGAACGTCATGCTGAAGTGTGGGCTCCAGACATGGTTTTCCCTGTTTGGTGCGGGCAGTTGCCCGCCGGGTTACCAGGGTGAGGAATGTCCGGCGGAACTACCGTCAGCAGGCTTACTGGTGGCACCCTTACCAGGTTCGAATGAACCTAGATCAGAACCGGAACGAGTAATCGAACCGCAGACCCCATTGGTTGGGCGCAAAGGACTGCGGGCGGTCGTGTTCCCAGTTCAGATTCGTCACCGAAAAGCCGAAGGTCTGGTTCGGGCCGGGGCGCTGGTCGTAGGCCAACGAGAACCAGTGCCGCGTTTGACGCTTCTTGTTGCGCTCGTCTTGGTTCAATCGGTATTCCAGGCGGAGCGGGCTCGGCGAGCTCGCAAACAGTCGCGTCAATCCCCATGCTCCGGATGAGCTGCTTGGTGTTGTCGTTGATCTTTTCATCAAAGACGAGGCCGAGCTTGGCATCATCCAGGCCGTTGTAGCCAATGCGCCACTGGTTGACACGCCACTCGGTAGCGACGCTGCCCAGCAGGGCGCGGGATTCGTCGCGCAGCGGGTTGGTCTTCATCTCGTGCGAGACGGACCAGGTTTGCCCAGCCCCCGCGATAAAGCGGAAGTCACGCACCATCACCATGCTGTTGTCCGGCATGGTGCGCACGTTATAGTGGATGTCGGCGCGGATGGAAGCCTTGCCCGTGGTGTCCGTGCTGACGGTGAACACACGGTCAATGGCGCGTTGCTGCAGGGCGTCAATCTGGCTGCGGTAGTCGAAACCGAAGCCGAACGTACCCACGCGGCCCCCAAAGCCCAGAGAGCGGTTTTCCTTCTTCCAGGCTTCTTGGTCGCGGTGCGTATCCGCCGAGTAGTTGAACCGGACATCCTTGAGGAAGCCCCAATCCATCGGCTTGATGTTAGAAAGACTAAAGTTGCCTTGGTGCAGGTCGCGCTGGCCATCCCAGCCCTGGTGGCGGTAATCGCCGCCCACTTGCATGCCCGAGAACTGCCCGGCGGTGAGGCCCAGGCGTTGGTCGCGGGTAGCATTGCCCGCCCCGTTCAGGTTGCGCGCGGAGTTCCAGTTCAGGCGGATGTTGCTACCGAAGTCCACCCAGAAGCCGTAGTCGCGGCGGGTTTGATCCGGCTGCGAGTTGTCCCGGTCAATGTGGCTATCCGTCACGCTGACGCCGGCGCGCGGCGTAATTTGCGTGTTGATGGTGTTCGAGCGCAAGGTCTCGCGGGTGCCATCTTCGAACTTGGCTTCGCTGTGCTCGGTGCGGATCGAAGTCGTGCTGTTGAGCTGCGTTTGGTAAACAACCGTGTCGCGGGTGCTATCCGGTCGATTTTCTTCGCTACCATCCCAGCTGGATTGCTCGCGGCGGAGCGTGAGCTCGCCGCCGCGACCAAAGTTGCGGAACAGCTCAAAGTTTCGGTAGCTCTGGTCCAGCAGGCGGGCGGTGGGGTCGAACCGGTTGTTCTCCCACAGTTGCAGATTGATGCGCGTCAGCCGGTCCAGGTTGATCTGGGCCTTGATGTCGCGGTTATTGAACTGCGTGATGCCGTCTTCCGTCTGGCCCGCGTTGGTGGCGTACTGAAGATTGATATTGGGGTTCACCGCCCAGTTGACCAGCGATTCGGTGTGCGAATTGCCGCGCAAGGCCCCAAAGAGGTCGCGCTCGCCATCATCCAGGCTACGGAAGGCGCCGAAGGCCTGATCCACCGACCGGTGGCGATAGACGACCTCAAAGCCCTTGTCCTTATATTGGAACCACTGCCGATTCAGGCCGCCTTCCAGGTCGTTGGCGCGGAAGTAGCTGGCCGTGAGCTGGCGGGCGCCACCCAGGTTCATGCTGAGGTCGGCGTTGGTGCGGTCGAAACCGGTGTCCGTCCCGAGGATCCGTTGCTCAGTGGCGGTGAGGGCGGTCCGGTCGTCAAACGTGTCGCTGCTGGTTTGTGTGCGCAGAGCGAGGTTCAGGTTCTTGGACGTGATGCCGAACTGCTGAACTTCGATGCCGCCTTCGCTGCTGCCAAGGCGGAACCAGTTGCCGGTGACGGTGCTATTGGCGCTGAGGCTGTAGCTGCCGCCCCAATAAGTGCGTTCCATGCCCTGGCTATTGGCCAGCATGCGGGCATCGTTGCCGTTGGGGTTCACGCCCGGGCCCATCATGGCCACGATGGCCTGCACCGCACCGTTGATTTCTTCCCCGGATTGCGATCCGAACCGGTCGAAGCCGGAGTTCATGGCGTAGAACCGGTGGTCGAGCGTCACGCGGCCGGCGGTGAGTCGTAAATCTTGCTGATTGAGACGGCCCGTATCATCGCGAAGGGTGCGCGACGAATAGCTCAGGGTGGTCGGGCCAGCCAGCGCGAACGAGAAGTTCTCGCGGCGCATGCCGACTTCCTTGGCCAGTTGGCCCCGGTCGCCTTCGCGGAGGTCGCCGAAACGGCGGAAGCCGTCTTCCACATGCTGGTCGAACCAGTGAAGCTTGAGGTTAAGCCCTTCATAGCTCAAGGCGCGGCGGCGGAGGTCGGCAACCCCTTGTTCGCTCACGCCCAGTTGCGTAAAGCCAAACTTGCCGATGCCCGTTTGGGCAACGGCATCCATATTGGTGCGTTCCAGCCCGCGCTCCTTAGCGAGTTGGCCGCGATCCTCTTCGGCAATGTCGTTGAACCGAGTGAAGCCCTGGTCCACGGTCTGCGAGTTGAAATTGACTTGCAGGCCACCGTATTGCAGGCTCATGCTGCGCCAGTCAATGCTCCCGTTCGCGTCGCCGACGGTGTGCATGCCCGAACCGAGCACCATGCCGCCCATGCGCAGGCCGCGCGCACTAAAGTTGGTGCGCTTGAGGCCGCGTTCGCGAGCGAACTGGTTGATCTGATCGGTGCTGAATCCCGCCCCGCCCAGGGCGTCCATTCCCATGAAATTCTTATCAATGGCGCGGTAGTCCACCGAGATGGTGCCCCCAGCCAGGGGCAGCGCGGCGGATTGCACAATGGCTTGACCACTTCCCTCTTGGGCGCCCTGCACGCCGGAACCCGCCCCGGTCATCAGGTCCACGGATTCGGTGGCGCGGCGCTCACCCGCGTAAATGCCGCCCTTGATCTGCAGACCACCGGCGTGGAAATTATTGGCGAGCCCGTAGATGTCGGTCACGGTCACGCGACCATCCGCGGACCGCTCGGTGACGCCCATCCCTAGGGCAAA
>CAZVHE010000034.1:15965-22081 GCA_964627705.1 uncultured Chthonomonas sp. | reverse complement strand
GGGGGCGTCGCCGTCAAACGGCTCCCAGGCCGGAACTTCGGCTTCGGTGTACGCCATTTTCTGCTGCATGGCAAAGAGGCGCACCAGGGTGGATTCGAAAGCGTGCGGGTGCCGCCCGTGGCTGTAGGTGTGATAGGGAAGAGAAACGACCGGGGTGCCACGCACCATGTGGAACTCGACGCCCGACCGCAGGGCCGGGTGAATGACCCATGCCGCCGCATAGGGGCCTGGGGCAACCTGTCCCTCCGTGGGGAACGGGGCAAAGTTCAGGGCCGGGCCAAGAATGTCGTTGAG
This sequence comes from uncultured Chthonomonas sp., assembly GCA_964627705.1. Lineage (GTDB taxonomy): Bacteria > Armatimonadota > Fimbriimonadia > Fimbriimonadales > Fimbriimonadaceae > JAHBTC01. The sequence goes on along the minus strand of CAZVHE010000034.1, from coordinate 21,787 downwards.
CCACTCCTTGCCAAAGGCTTGATCTCTCTCGACGCCGTGCCAGACCGGGTCGACGACGAGATCAAATTGGACCGGACGACCGTAGAGGCCGCTGAGCATGGCGCGCGTGCGGCTCAGACCCATGAGAATGGTGGCCAGGTGGGGCTGTTCTAGGTTGCCGCGCCGCACTTCGGGGCCGTGAGTGGTGGGCACCATAACGGAAGAGCGCGTGACGAGAAGAACTCGAATACGAAGGGGAGCCGCGTTGGCATCCACTGGGCGGGAAGTGGCATCGAGCCAGCCGCCATCCTGACGCACCCGACCAACGATCTGTCCGTCCTTGAAGCGCAGTGTTTCCGCGCCCAGGGTGGCCTGGTGGTCGCCCGGGAGGGGCCACGACGCCGCTGGAATGGGGGTGGGCTCCGGGAGCACGAGCTCCCGGGGCTGCGCAGCGGGCACGGCCATGGCGCTCAGAAACAGTCCAATCGACGCGATCATTCGAAGATACGGACGTCGAAGGGACTCTGAGCGTGTCCGTCGCCCCGGGTCCATTGCAGATTTTCTCGGTAACCAAACTGCGTGAGGTCCGCCGGGAGGGCCTCGATGAACTTGAGGACAACCTGGCGGGCGTTTTCGGCATTCTTTTGGAACACTTCCAGCACGTTGTGAGCGGTGACCGCTTCCGTGTCGGCGACGATGCCCGAGTCGAAGTCGGTGACGAGGCTGAGGTTCACCACGGCCATCCCGAGTTCGTGGCATAGATACGCCTCGGGATACTGCGTCATGTTGATGATATGGAACCCGCTATCCGTGAACCACTTGCTCTCAGCCTTGGTGCTAAAGCGCGGGCCTTGAATGACGACGACCGTGCCGCCGTTGTGGCAAACAATGCCGTGCTCGGTGACGGTCTTCACCATCAGTTCGCGCAGCTTGGGGTCATACATCTCGGCCGGACTGATATGTGCCGTAATGGGGCCGTCGTAGAACGTGTCGGCGCGGCCGTTGGTGCGGTCCACGAACTGGTCGGCCACGAGGAACGAGCCGGGCTCGATGTGCCGCTGGAGCGAACCCACGGCGCAGGGGCTGACGATGACCTGGCAGCCCATCTTGTGCATGGCCCACACGTTGGCCCGGTAGTTAATCTTGTGCGGCGGGATGGTGTGCCGGCGGCCGTGGCGCGGCAAGAAAGCCACCCGTCGCCCGCCCACCGTGGCGAGCATGATGGCATCGCTCGGGGCTCCGTAAGGCGTGTCTACCTTGACCTCCGTGACATCCTCCAGCAGGGAATAGAACCCCGACCCTCCAAAAACTCCGATTTCGGCGTGCGCCATAGGGTGTGGTTCTACCCGCCCGGGAGGACTGAACGGGCACGGTTGCCTTAGCGAATGGCTTGCGCGGCTTAGTTCGCGCGGGCCTTCGCCCACTCCACCATGCGCGAGCCGAACGACGTGATGAGTCGGTCAATGGCCACATAGCGGCTAAGGGCAGTTTCATCCACGTTGTAGACGTTCTTTGTCTTCACCGCCGAAACCGGAGCCAAGCGCGGGTCGGCGAGCACCTTGTCGGCACCTTCGCCCAGTACAAAAATGATGTCCGGCTGATTCTGCAAGAACCATTCAACGTTGACGGCTTCGTAGCGCACCGAATCCGGGCCGACGTATTCACCCTGGGAGTTTCGGACGAGGTCAGCGGCCATGCTCTTGCTACCTGCGACCATGTAGCCGTTGTTGCTCATCAAGATGCTGACCTTGGGCCGGGGCAAGTTGCCCATGTTGGCCTTCACCGTAGCGCGGGCGGTGTCAATGACATCCAGGTATTCACTGGTGTTCATTTCGGTGCCGAACTTCTTGGCCAATTCGTAGGATTTGGCGACGTAGTCGTCGAGGCTCTGCACGTTCACGTCCACCAACTCGGCCCCAGTGGCCTTGGCGGGGGCGAGGGCTTCCTCCGTCCAGAGCTGACTGTCGTAGACGATGAGGTCCGGCTTGAGAGAGGCCAGAGCTTCGGCATCAATCTTGGTGTTCTTCACCACGATGACCTTGTTCTTGGCCAGGGGATTGTCGTCGGCGTCCGTGACACCCTTGAGCACGTTGCTGGCGGCGAACCGGACGATCAGGAGTTCGGTGGCGCTGGGGGCCAAGGAAACGACGGATTCGTAGGTCTTCGGCCGTTCCTTGCCGCCAATGACGACTTCATTCGAATTGCAACCAGCCATCACGAGGGCCAGCAGGCAAAGGAGAAGGTACGTCGTGAAGCGCTTCAGCACGGGGGTGAGTTTACTTGGTGCAGAGGGTCCTTTCGGGGAAGTGGGTCCAGGATGACGAAGAAACCGCCGAGGTAAGATAGAGGCCCGCGCAGGGGTGTAGCTCAGTTGGTAGAGCGGCGGTCTCCAAAACCGTAGGTCGCGAGTTCGAATCTTGTCACCCCTGCCAGCTTCCATTTTCTGAGGAAGCCTTTCCCTGACTCTAATTGCCCGATTGGCGTAGTTCGTTGCCGAGCGCCATGAGTGTGGATTGATCGTACGGTCCGGTCAAGAGCATCGTGGTCTCGCCTTCCGTCCAGGCCACGCAAGTCAGTCCGTTCATCTGGCTGATGCGATAGCAATCCACGGTTTCGCAGTTCTCCATGGCCACACCGTTGGAGGCCACCGCGACGAGTTGCACCGTCGCACCGCGCTGGTCACGAAAGAGAACTCTTGTAAAGGGGTACCGGTCTAAGTAGCCGCGCTCAATGCTCCACGGTTGGAGTTGCGGGACAGAACCCAGACGGACCGCGCCGCCCATATTTTCGTTGAGGGCCTTGAAGGCATCGGCCGCGCGGTCGGCATCCAAGGATTGGCGTTCTCGCACGGCGGCTCCGCCGGTCATGAGGCTCGCGACCTGATTGGCCCCCAGGGTGTTGCCGTTTTGATTTCGATTGAGAACCCCGGCGCCAATGATGGCCAGGCAGAGGGCACCGCAAAGAGCGGGCGCCAGACGGGTGACTGTGCGCTCGGTGCGCTGCCGTCGGTCGATCTCGCGCACCCGGGACATGCAAACGGTCAAGAGTTCTTCGGGAGCCTCGGATCGGCACTTTTCGGCCAGCATCTGCCGGGCCACCTGCATCCACAGGATTTCGCGGGCCACTTCCGGTTGTTCGGCGGCCAGTTGCTCGACGTGCGCCCGTTCCTCGGGGGTGGCGGTGCCGTCGGCGTAGGCGCTTATCAGGTCTCGGATGTCACTCATCGATCGAACTCTTCTTGATGTAACCACGCTCGACGGCGTATCGTTCCAGCGATTGTCGCAGATGGGCCCGTCCTCTGGCGATTCGAGACCGCACCGTGCCGACCGGAGCGTCCACGATGGCGGCGATCTCGTCGTACGATAAACCTTCGATATCAGCGAGAATCACGGCTTGGCGGAAGCTATCGGGCACGTCGCCCAGGGCCTGTTCGACCTCTTCTTCCAGCATCTCTGAAAAAAGCTGCATATCCGGTATTTCTGCGGGGGGCGCGGCGGCCTCTTCGACGTGTTCATCCTCCAGCGAAACCTGGCCACCCGTCCGGTAATTGCGCCGGTACTGGTTGATATAGAGGTTGGTCATGATGCGGAGCATCCAGGCCTTAAAGTTGCGTCCGTCGAACTTATCGTACGCTTCGTAGCCCCGCACGGAGGCTTCTTGCACCAGATCGGCGGCACGGTCCGGGTCGCGGGTCATGCGGAGCGCCGTGCCGTAAAGAGCGGAATAGATCGCCCGGAAATCGCGCTCATACCGGTCCGCTGAGGACGATGACCGGCCGAAGCGCATGACCGTAATTTACCAGCCACCCGGGGTGGAGCAGGTGCCCTAAATCCGGAGGGAGTGGCGGAACTTTTTATAGATAGGCTATCATCTCAAACTACGCGTTTCGGGCAACTGGCCGCGAAAACGTGCTGATTCCAATGCGCAAAGCGTTCACCCTCATCGAACTGCTCGTTGTCATCGCCATCATCGCGATCCTGGCCGCGATCCTCTTCCCGGTCTTTGCAAAGGCGAAAGACGCGGCGAAAAAGACGCAGTCGATCAACAACATGAAGCAGATCGGCACCTCGGTCATGATCTACTTGGCCGACTACGACGACCAGATGCCCATGAGTGCCTATCGCCCGGGCCAAACCGGGTTGACGGTGTTCTCCGTCTACGATGCCCTGGACCCGTACATGAAGAATGTGCAGATCCTCACCAGCCCGGCTGACAACCCGCCGCAGAGCTGGAAGAACCGTCTGAACGGTCTTGGCCTCCAGTCCAGTAAGGTGGAGCGCGCTTCGTACGTGCCGAACCTCGGTCTGTTCGCCGAAAACCTCTGCGGTCTGCCGATCAAGACGGCTTACACCCCGATCTCCAACCACTCCGGTCTGGAAGATGGCACCGGCACGATCATGTTCTTCGATGGCTACATCAAGACGGCTGCGTTGCTGGACTACTACACGTTCTTGGCTCAAGCCCGCCATGCCGAAGGCCTGGTGGTGAACTACGCTGACTCGCACGCCAAGTTCCACAAGTGGAACGGCATCCCGACCGGCGGTGCCACCCCTCCGGGTAGCCGCGCGGCCACCTACTACTCCTGGCGCAACCCCGAGCCGACCTGCGGCCCGGACCAGCTCTGCGCGACGAACCAGGAACTCCAAGCGGTGACCAGCACGGCCACCAACCCGTATAACGACCTGCACGGCGTCCCGGGATCGACCATCACGGACAGCGAAGACCAGATCCCCTGCCCGTAAGACTCGCCCCCTTCGGGAAGCGCTGGCCTCGGACCAAAAGGGTCCGGGGCCAGTTTGTTATTGGGACCCTTTTCGCATGCCGGGCACTCGGGGGCGGGCTTTGCCCTAGAATAGAGTTGGCAGACAAGCCAACCGCAGGGGGCGCCGCAAGGCTGAGATTCACCGGCAAACGCCGGGTTGTCCCCTTGAACCTGATCCGGGTCATGCCGGCGGAGGGATTGCGGGTTGCGTTGCGGAACCTATGGGCTCCTCTACCGCGCCCGAAAGCGCGAGGGGAGTCGGCCAGGAATCGAAAGCATGCGACGCGCGTTCACCTTAATTGAACTTCTCGTAGTCATCGCGATCATCGCCATCTTGGCGGCGATTCTTTTCCCCGTCTTCGCGCGGGCGAAGGAAGCGGCCAAGAACACCGCCGACCTCAGCAACGGGCGCCAGATTGGCATAGCGGTGAGGTTGTACATCGGCAACTACGACGACACGATGCCCATCTTCATGGCGTATCAGACGACGCCGCCTCCGTTCACGGCGGGGCACAAGGGCGTGGCCACGGAGCTTAAGCCCTACACAGGCAACAAGGACATCTTCAAAAGCCCCCTGGACGTGGGCGGCCCGTTTACCAACCGCACCACGGGCAAGTCTTCGTACTACGAGGCCTACGGCAGTAGCTACCGCTACACCAAGTGCATGTACACGTTCGTGCCGGGTTACTCGGCCAGCTACGACGGCCACGACACCACTGGACAACCCGGGTGGACGGTGACGGAGACCCAAATGGAGGATCCGGCGGCCAGCCGCATCATGCGCAGTGAGATGTTCCCGTTCTTCGCCCGCAAGAGCGGCATGGAACAGCCGGACTGCTCGCGCTATGGCTATGACTGCGACGGGGTGTTCCCGGATGGGGACTACTATCGGCAGTGGAGCGCCACTGGCGGCACGGTGATCTTTGCGGACGGGCACGCCAAGTTTGTGACCGGGGCGGGGCAATTTGACCAGACCGTGGTGCACCCGGACGGCAACAAGTCGGGCGACCCGCACCCGACCGACGGCACTTGGTACTGGGCCTGCGACTAACCTAACCTCACGAGAAAACGGCGCGAGGCT
>CAZVHE010000034.1:0-15948 GCA_964627705.1 uncultured Chthonomonas sp. | reverse complement strand
AGCACGCGCTGAAGGTCATCGAGTTCGATGCCATCCTGCAGATGCTGGCGACCGAGTGCGAAACTCCGCTCGGTCGCCAGGCCGCTTTACGCGTGCGTCCCTCCACCGATCCGGCCGAAGTGGCCAACCTGATGGCCCTGACTGCCGAGGCCCTGGCTACGCTAGATGAAGGTCCGCCGAGTCTGGCCGGGGTACATGATCTCAAAGAGCCGCTCCAACTGGCCTCCAAAGAAGCCGTGCTGGAAGGGGAGGTGCTGGCCCGGGTGGGGCGCTACCTGGAGATTGCGGACGCGGTGCGGGCCAAGCTCGCTAAGCGCAACGACCGGCCGCTCCTGCGAATTCGGGCGCAGCGCATGCCTGACGTGCCCACCCTGCGGACCAAGATCGACCGATGCATTGATGCCGAAGGCCAGGTAAAGGACGAGGCCAGTGTGAAGCTGGGGTCCTTGCGGGCGCGAAAGGCGACCCTGCAGGCGCGGGCTTTGGAGCGCATCCAGAGTTACGTTTCTGGGCCGCATCGCGGGCTTCTCAGCGACCCGATCTACACCCAGCGAGAAGGGCGGTACGTGCTCCCGCTCAAGGCGGAAAACCGGGGGAAGATCAAGGGGATCGTCCACGATTCCAGCGCTAGCGGCCAAACGATTTATCTAGAACCGCAGGACGTGGTGGACATCGGCAACGAACTGCGGGCGGTGGAGGGCCAGGTGCGCGAAGAAGAGCGCCGGATCCGCGCAGACGTGAGTGGCGCTGTCGGGGCAGTGGCCGACGCCCTGCTGGATGGACTAGACGCGGTGACGGACCTTGACCTGGCGCTTGCAAAGGCGAGGCTGGGGTCGCGTCAGGGCGGGTGCTTGCCCAAGCCGCTCAAAGGGCCGCGCGTGAAGGTGGTTCAGGGCCGCCACCCGCTGATTGATCGCGCAGTGGTGGTGCCGTTTTCTCTGGAATTGGGTGAGGGCACCGATGTGCTGCTCATCACGGGGCCGAACACCGGGGGCAAAACGGTGACGATGAAGGCCCTGGGGCTGGCCGTGGCGATGGGCCAGGCCGGGATGATGCCATGCGCAGAAGAGGTGCACCTGGGGTGCTTTTCGCAACTGTGGGCGGACATTGGTGACGAGCAGAGTCTCCAGCAATCCTTGAGTACCTTTAGCGCCCACATCCGCACCGTGGCGGAGGCGTTGAACAGGTTGAAACCGGGAGCCTTGGTCCTGCTGGACGAAGTGGGGGCGGGCACGGACCCGGCAGAGGGCGCGGCCTTGGCGCGGGCTTTGCTTCTCGCGTTCCAAAAGGGCGGGGCGCGGGTGCTCTCCAGTACGCACTACGGCGAGTTGAAACTCTTTGCCACCAACGCGCCGGGGTTCATGAACGCCAGCATGGAGTTCGACCGCAAGACGATGCGGCCGACGTACCGGCTGTTGGTGGGGGTGCCGGGCAGCAGCTACGCCTTCCACATTGCCAAGCGGTACGGGGTGGCGGATGACGTCATCGAAGTGGCAGAGGCGGGGGTGCAACCGGAGTCACGGGCGATTGCCGAAACCATCGCCAAGCTGGAGCAAGCCGAGAAGCAGGCCCGGGCTGCGCAGAGCAAGGCCGACCGCCTGGCCAGTCAACTCAAGCGACTGGAATCCTCGCTGGCCGAGCAAGAGGAGCAACTGGAATCCAGCCGCCGGGATGTGCGGCAGCGCTTGGCCAAAGAGCTGGACGAGGTGCTGCGCCAGATTCGGCTGGAGGCGGCCGAAATCTTTGAAGACCTGCGCAAGTCTCCGACACAAGAAGGGCGAGACAAGGCCCGCGCGAAGCTACGCGACCTGCAAAACGTGGGCGCCAGCTTTGTGCAAGAGATGAAGCCGAAGGCGCCGAAGCTGAAGCCCATCGCTCCGCCGCCGCAAGGTTTGCAGCGGGGGATGACCGTGCGGGTGCGCGGCCTGGGCCAGACCGGAACGATTCTCGAACCCCCCCAAGGCAAGCGGGTGGCCGTGCAGTTGGGAGCGATGCGAACCATGGTGGACGTGGGCCACATTGAGGTGATTGGAGGCCCGAAGCCCGAGCCGAAGCGCGCACCCTCCGGAGCGGCGGCGATGATGCGTCACCGTGCCCAGACGGCGCAACGCGAACTCAACTTGCGGCGTTACCGTGCTGACGAGGCCGCCGACATGCTGGATAAGTTCATTGACGAAGCCCTGCTGGCCGGCGTGGAACGAGTGCGGATTGTGCACGGGAAAGGTGAGGGCGTGCTGAGAGAGATTGTGCGGCAACGTTTGAAGAATCATCGGGGTGTGAAGTCGTTCGCGCTGGCCTCCGCCGAAGCCGGTGGCGATGGCGTGACCGACGTGGTGTTTGAATGAGTGAAGATCTAATTGCCAAGGCCTTGGCCGCACGAGGGCAGGCTTACGCCCCGTATAGTCAGTACCCAGTGGGGGCGGCGGTGCGGATGGCCGACGGACGTGTGGGCACGGGTTCCAACATTGAGAACATCAGTTTCGGGGCCAGCGTATGCGCCGAGCGCGTCGCCTTGTGGACATTGATTCACGAAAAAGGGGGGCGGTGGACCGAGATGGCCGTGGCCACCGAGGATGGCGGAACGCCCTGCGGAGAATGCCTGGCGGTGATGGCCGAGTTTGTAGCTGACCCCGAGGCGGTGGTGTGGATGGTGGCCGAAGATGGAAATCGCACCAAGTTCACGTTTAAGGATTTAATGCCGCACGCATTTCAGAGTCGCGCCCCGTTTACGCAGGGCCGGACAAACCTGTAGAATCAAAGCAATGCAGCGCCCCGAAGAATCGACGCCTGACGGAAGGGCGATTCAGGAGATGCTCGCGATGGCGAGTCGTCTTCGCAATGCGGGCGGCACTCTGGACGATGCTTCGATTCTGGCCGTGGCCGAAATGGCGGGGGTCGAACCAGAGATCATCCGCATGCATGCCCAGTTGGCAATGCATTCCCCCAAGGCTTCTCTGTTTGACCGGATGAAGTCCTCGTTCTTGGCTTTTGACCCCAAAATCCGCAACTACGTCGCGGGGGCGTGGCTGGGGTTGGCGGCGGGGGTGATGCCGGTGATGGCCTATGCCTTCCGGGATGGTTCCGGGTTGTTTGGTGGCTTGGCCTCCCTGGCGAGTGCAATTGCGCTCTGGAACTGCACCCAGGCCAAGGAGGCCCGCACCGCCATTACCAGTGGCACGATCTCGGCGATTGTCGGGTTCCTCAGCTACACGTTTCCGGTTTTCCTTATCAATTTTCTGCCCGGCATGGATGTGCCGGGGTTGTACGGGGCGGCGATCTTGGCGTTCGCCGCGGGTGGCGCCACCTTCGGGGGCCTGGCCTGGGCGATTCGCTCGTCTCTGAGTAAGAAGATGGGTTGGAAGGACCCGGCGCAGGAGCGGCAGGAACTCCTCCATCGGTTGCTGGCGATCCAAGAAGAACTGCGCTCGGTGGAGCAGTACGTCACCTTCCTCAGCATTGACGTCGTGGGCTCTACGCGCATGAAGAAGGAGTCCGATGCCCTCAGCGCGGAGTTCACCTTTACCGAGTACCACCGGTACATCGAGAACATCACGCGCCGCTTTGGTGGGCGCGTGCACAGCACGGCCGGGGACGGGGTGACGGCGGCGTTTGATCTGCCGGGGCCGGCTTTCCAGGCGGCGCGGGCGATGCAGTCGGGTTTATTTGAATTCAACGCCTTCCGCAACAAGCTGGACCACGAATTCGTGCTCCGCATTGGGGTGCATAGCGGCAAGGTGATGGCGCCGGGGCACGACGTGAAGCAGGTGAACTTTGCCAGCGTCATTGACATCGCGGCGCACCTGCAGAAGCTGGCTGACCCGGGAACCGTGGTCATCAGCGAGGAGGCCCTGAACGGGATTCCGAACCTGGATGCCCCGCTCACCGATGAGCGGCTGGACTGCGACGGCGTGGCGGCCCGCATGTGGCGGCAGCGCGTCCAGGTCGAGACGCAGATCGTCCCGAACTGATGGGAATCAGAACCCGAACGCGCGGGTTTCCAGCGCCACATCGGGCACTTCGCCATTGCGGTCGGTTTCGCCGCCGTCGTCCTTCTTGTTGGCCCCAACGCTGTAAACCTGATACTCGCGGCCCACGGCTCGGTAGATGAACGGCCGCCCGGAATAGGGGTCGGTCAGGATTTCAGAGTCCAGCTCTGGGAGCTTGGCGGGGGCGGTCTTGGCGTTGACCACTTGACGCTGGAGCGCGGCGGTGAGCGCAAACAGGCGAAGCTTACTTTGGTAGCGCTTTTCAAGCGCGGGGAGCACCCGGGGGGCAAGCAGCAAGTGCTGGGTGAGAGGCGACCAAGGGCGCTCGCGTTCCTTTTGCCACCACTCCATGCGGGGCGGGGCGGGGGCGTCGGGGGACCGCTGGGCGTTGGCTTCTTCGCGGATGCGGGCGGCTTCGGCGGTCATGTTGGTAATCCAGGTGGCGCGTTCGGATTCGCCGGCCTTCAAGAAGGTTTCGACGGCCTGGGCGCCCCGACTGCCGAGTTGCTCCCTGAGCAGTGGCCCCTGGCCTCCCTTTCGCTGGCTGAGGTCGTTGATGAACTGCTGTTGCTGGTTGGCTTCGGCGGCGAAGGCGTCGTCCAGGTTAGGGGCTTGCCGGTGGGTTTCGCTCAGATCGTTCTCGATCCTTTGGAGGTCGATGGCGGAAAGCTGGGCCAGTTCGGGGGCGAGTTGGCGGCGCACCGTGTCCATCAGGCCAACCCCTAGAGTGGCGCCTTCCAGCCCGGTCTGGGAAAGACGAGCCCCGAAGCGGGTGGCAATCATGGTCCAGGTCACGGCGTCGGCGAAATTGTCCTCGGCGAGGAGACGTTCAATGCGCGCCGACAATGCGATCGTCAGTAGCCGCCAGCCGTTGTAAACTGGGTTGTCCACGCCCAGTGGGCGGGGACGGGCCTCGCTGCGGAACGCTTGCCCGTGGCCCGTGCGGAGCTTGTCCAGGGTGGGGCTGAGGGCGCGTTCCAGAGCATCCTTTGTGGTGGTGGTCCAGGTCGTGACCTTGGCCGAATTGGGGGCGCGGACGAGCGCATCTTGCCCGGCTAGCAGATAGGTGTCGTAAGCGTTGGTGCCGTCGTGGCGGGGGGTATAGGCTGCCCACGGCGGCGGAGGAGTGGGCGTGACCACGGCTTGGCGCTTGCAAGCACCCTGCGTGCCGGCCAACAACGCCACGAGACCCCAGGTGATGAGCGACGTCCGTGTCACGCCCATGAGAATACCGGGAACCGAGGACATACTGACCAGCGGACGAAAGTCGTCATTGAGGCACCCGACATGAAAGGAGTTATTCTTGCCGCTGGCAAAGGTTCGCGTCTTTATCCCGTCACGCGGGTGGTGGCTAAGCCGCTTCTGCCCCTCGCCAACCGGATGACGATGGCCTACGCTTTCGACCAACTCAAAGCCTGTGGCATTACCGAGATCGCTATCGTGGTGGGCGAAAACGAGCCCGAAATGCGGGCGACCCTGGGCGACGGCGCGGCCTATGGGGTGCACCTGAGCTTTGTCCGTCAGCCCGAGCCGCTGGGCTTGGCGCACGCCGTGAGTTTCTGCAAGGACTTTGTGGACGGCGATTCGTTTGTGCTGTACCTGGGCGATGCCATCTACGGGCAATCACTGGCCCCGATTGTGCAGGCGTTTAAGGATGAGCCTTGCGCAAACTTGAACCTGGTGAAAGAGGTGGAAGACCCGCGCCGGTTTGGGGTGGCCAACGTGGTGGACGGCCGCATTGTGAAGCTGGTGGAGAAGCCGCAAAACCCCGAAAGCAACTTGGCAATGGCGGGGATGTACGTGTTTGGCCCGCAGATCTGGTCGGTGTTCGCCGACCTCAAGCCGAGTGCGCGAGGTGAATACGAGATCACTGATGCCATCCAAATGCTGATTGACCGAGGCGAGGTGGTTCGGGCGGGGGTCTACGAGGGTGAGTGGTTCGATACGGGGACGCTGCCTTCGTTCTTGGAGACCAGCCGATTCTTGGCGGGTCCCGGGCCGAAGATCGGTGAAGGTGCGATCGTGGAGGCCGAAGTGGGCGAATACGTGGTGATTGGGGACGGGGCCACCGTGCGCGCCACCAAGCTAGAAAACTGCGTGATTCTGCCCGGTGCCCATGTAGAGACCACAGGTGAGATTCGGGGTTCGCTGCTCGGCGGCGAGATTCGCGCGGAAGGCGACCTGGTGGACATCATTCGCCACGGCGACCTCACCGAGTAGATCGGCAGGCACGAAAAAGCCCGGTGGCCTTTTGGGCCGCCGGGCGGTCAGGCGAGACCGAAGCCTCGCAGGGACAGTGCGATTCTTACGAACCTTCGGCGGGGGCTTCGCCGCCAGCCGTGGTGGCCGGAGCGGCTTCTTCGGCCGGGGCGCTGCTCGAGCAACCGGTCAACACAACACCGAAAGCGCTGACCAGGGCCAGCATCATCAGGATCTTCTTCATGCTTCTCTTCCTCACTCGCCTCTTTGCCAACGGCACGAAATGCGAGAAACCCCGAGGGGTTCGCGCCGCATGATACAACGTCCTGGGATTTTTCGCAAGCCCTAGCCGAAAACCAGGGGTCGTGCAACCAAAATCACCTTCAAGACGCAATACTGAGAAGTCGGCATGGTGGGGCGATTTTTTTGGCGTAAATGGGCGGGGGTCTGCTTGGGCCTTTTCGTTCTGCCCGCGGCGCATGCGGCCAATGATGTGACCCTAACGGCTACCTCGCTGGCGCCCGAAGGTGAGTGGAAGGGGCGCGTGGCTCCGTTGATCATTACGGCAACCAACCCCGGTCCAAACCGGGCGGGGCAGATCGTGGTGCGGTCGAACAAGTACCAGATGCGCTACCCGATGGACTTGGCGCAGGGGGCACGGAAGAAGGTTCAAGTCTGGGTGCCAACGGAGATTGGGTTCCGCCTCTCAGTGGCGTTTGAATCCGCCAACTACCGCGTCCAGATCGAGCCGGACCCGATTGAATTGATTTCAAGCTGGGGGGACAACGACACCCGGCTGATTCTCGGAATCTCGGACAACGAAACGGATATTCGAGCCTGGCGGACGGACAACGTGGTTTCACTCGGTGATGGCGACGCAACGCCGGGTCCGACCGAACGCACGAACTTGCGCGCGCTCACCCAGGGCGTCAAGCCGGAGGATGCACCGGATAGTTGGCTGGCCTACCACGGTCTGGATTACGTAGTGCTGGGGGATGGCGCGGACCGGCTGAGCAACGATGCGGTGAAGGCGCTGCAGCAGGCCGTCGTGGCGGGAAAGACTTTGGTGGTGCCCACAGGGGCCTCCGCGCCGATCTTGAGCGACCCGCGTTGGCAAAGCTGGTGGCCTGCGACTGCAGGCGAACCGGTGGCGCGTGAGCCCAAATGGGCGGCAAGCTTCGGCCTCCAACCGGGGCCGCTCACCGAGCGACCGCTGACGGTGACGAACGGGGAAGAAGTTTTGAACGGCTTTGCCGTGGTGGGCAAGCGCGGCGAGGGGCGTATCTTCCTGCTCGGCAGCAACCCCTTTGAGCCCGGCAACGCGCAGCGTTTCCCCCAGGGCGAGATCATCCGCAAGCTCAATAGCGTGCGGGAAACGGACCTTAAAGCGGATTTTTCGTCGCTGGACGATGTCTCGGGGAGCAATATGGAGGTGAAGCCGCCCTCTTTTGCCCTGCTCCTGGGCATCCTGCTGACTTACATCTTCATCGTCGGCCCGCTCAACTTTTTTGTTCTGCATCGGCTCAATCGCCGCGAACTGATCTGGACGACCTCACCGCTGATTAGCCTGCTGTTTGCTGGATTGCTGTTCGCCCAGATTCGGATGCCGGCCACGGCGGGGACGGCCTCGGTGCTGGTCGGGATGGCAACCGTGGACCCGCTGAGCCGAGAAATGCAGGTGATGGGGCACCAGCGGCTGTACTTTGGGCAAGCCCAGCAGCGCGATTGGAAGCTGGACGGCATCGAGACGATGTGGCCAGTGCGCTCGGACAACCCGATGGCGGCATTTATGAACTCGCAATCGGATTTGCCCGCCGAACTGATTGACACGGGCACGCTAGAAGCCAAGGGCGTGACCTCGAATGCGTTGCAGATTCGGCAGTTTGCCTTTGCGCAGACATTGCCGTGGGATCCACAGTCGTTGGTCCTCGAGAGGAGCCAGGGTAAGGCCACGCTGGTCAACCGCACCGCCTTTCAACTCAATCGGGTGCAGATTTGGTCGGGGCGCGAATACATGACGCTCACCAACCTCCAGCCGGGAGAGCGAGGGGAACTCAAAGTAAGAACGGTGGAAGCGCGCACCCCCAGTCAACCCGCGGGTTCGTTCTTGGCCCTGATGACGCCGGACGCCAATACCTTTGGCGTGGGTGGGGCCACGAGCGTGAAGGGCGAGATTTCACTCGCCGGGCGGCTGCTAGAGGTGCAGAAGTGAGCCTGTGGATGCGCTGGGAAGAGCGCAACCCGATGCTGGCGGAAACGCGCATTGTGCTACGCCGATGGCTGGGGCTGAAGGGCGACAACCTGCAGGCCAAGTTGGTGATTGCGGCGGTGTGCGTGGTGGTGCTGGGCATCATCGGCGCGGTGGCGCGGTACTCGTTCTTGGTGGACACCACCGTGGCCTTCCCGATTGCTTGGGTGCTACTCGGTTTGGTGAGCATCATCACCCTGCACGGAGCCTTGGCCCGAGAGCGTGAAAAGCGTAGCATGGAGGTGCTGCTGACCACCCCGCTGACGGCCAAGCAGATTGTTTTGGGCAAGCTCACGCGGGCGGTACCGGCCATCACCGCAATCCTGGTGTGTGTGCCGATCTTCTTGCTGGCCAGTGGCCTGGGGCGTGCGTTCTTTAAGGAAAACGGGCTGACCTGGGGGGACAATCTCCCGGCGGCGGTGGTGATGCTGGCGTTGCTGGGCTACCTCGTCTCCAGTAGCTTCTTCGCCATGTGCCTGACCATGGCGGTGAGCGCCATAACGCAACGGGTGGCGGCGTCGCTGCTCCTCTCGTTCGCGCTCTGGGTCGTGGTCTATCTGATCGTTCCGATCATCTTGAGTTCGATCTTCTGGGGGGATGCGGGCATTAGCATGTGGCACCCCATGGCGGCATTCTTTGCCCTCGTCGGCTTCTCGGAGTACTCATCCCTGTCCAGCTTCATTGTGATTGGCTGGCAGCTCGCCCTCGGTGCGGGCTTACTCGTCTTTGCGATCCGGCGCATGAGCCGGGAAACCCAGGCGGCGGGGGCCGCTGTCTCTGGCTAACACCATGCTCGAAGTCCTGAATCTCCACAAGAACTACGGATCGTTTACGGCCGTCACCGACGTGTCCTTTACGCTGGAACCCGGCGACGTGTTCGGGTTCATCGGCAGTAACGGTGCCGGGAAGACGACCACGATCAAGATGCTGGCCACGCTGCTGGAGCCCACTCACGGGACGGCGCGGCTGGATGGCTTCGACATCATGGAGCAGCCAATGGAAGTGCGCAAGCGCATCGGCTACATGCCGGACTTCTTTGGCCTTTACGACGACGTGAAGGTGTGGGAGTATTTGGATTACTTCTCGGCGCTGTATTCGGTGCCGGTGAAGGATCGCCCGGGCGTGATTGACAACGTGCTGGAACTCACCGACCTCACCTTCAAGCGGGACGCGATGGTGGCCTCGCTGAGTCGCGGGATGCAGCAACGCTTGTGCCTGGCCCGGTGCCTGGTGCACGATCCCACCTTGCTGTTGCTAGATGAACCCGCGAGCGGTCTGGACCCGCGCGCCCGCGCCGAACTGAAGGAACTGCTGGCCGAGCTGGGCCGCATGGGCAAGATTATCCTGGTTTCGTCGCACATCCTGCCGGAGCTAGCCGACTTCTGCAACAAGGTCGGCATCATCGAGCGCGGCAATTTGCTGGCCTTCGGCGGAGTGGATGAAATCGCCCGCGGGCTGAAGTCCATCAAGGTCTTGGAGTTCCGAGTGATGGACCGGGCCTCCGAGCTCAGCATGTGGCTGCACGGCAAGCCGAACATCCAGAACACCTATCTCATGGGAGCCACTACGGTGAAGGTGGACTTCGACGGCTCGCATGAGAACCAGGTCGAGCTCGTGCGCGCCATCGTGAACGCCGGCTACCCGGTGATGGAAGTCCGAGAGGAAGGCGTGGACCTGGAAGATGTGTTCCTCAATGTCACCCAGGGAGCCTTGAACTAACATGCTCGGGGCCTGGTGGCAAGATACGGTCAAGACTTACCGGGGCAACGCCATTTTTGTGCGCGATTTTCGCAGCCAAATGCGTGGTTGGAAGCCTATGTGGTTTTGGCTGGGCTACCTTGGCCTGATTCTGCTCGTGGTGGGGTCGTTCTACGGCGGGATCATGCGCCGGGGCACGATTGACATCGCCGAACTGCAGAGCATCCTGGTGGGGCTGTTCGTGGGGTTCTCCACGCTGCTCAGCTATCTCGTCTTACTGGTGGCTCCGGCCCTCACGGCGATATCTATCGTCCAGGAATTCGATCGCAAGAGCATAGACTTGGTGCAGAGCGCGCCGGTGAGTGCGCGGTATCTGCTGGTCGGTCGTTTGCTGAGCGCCTACCGGTACGTCTGGATCTTGCTGATGCTGGCGTTGCCCTTTGCGGCGGTGGGCATCCTCATGGGCGGATTTACGTGGCCCCAGTTGCTGGCCACGTTCTTCGGCATTTCGCTCCAGGGCTTGTTGGTAGCCTCGCTGGGCTTAGTGACCGGGGTGATGACGCGCAAGATCGTACCGGCGGTCATCCAGGCTTACGCAGCGTTTGTGGTGGTGGGGATCTTCACTGGCATTTTGAGCGCCATGGCGGCGGCGATGGCGTTTGGCCGAGGGGGCGGCACCCAGAGTTTTGGATTCTGGGGGGTCTTGACGCCGGGCGTCACGCAGTGGGCCGTGCTCGGCACCACTCCGCTGGGCAACTGGCAGGCCCCGAACTTGCTGCTGGCCACGGTGACGACGCTCTTTGCGTCGCGCTTGATGATGCTGGGGGCGGCCTCGGCCATCGCCCCGACGCTCACGCCCGATATTGGTCGCCTGCGGGCGAACTCGTTGGTGGCGGCGCTGCTCTTTGGCTTGATGGGTGCGTTCTTGGTGGCCAGCCTGCCGGGCGGCATGCGCGGGGGAGGATTCTCGCCCGCGATGATCATGGGCAACACTTATAACACCCTGATTGGCTTTGGGGCGATCACGGTGGTGAACTACCTGGCGTGCTGGAGCTTCATCGGCGAGCGCAAGTACCAAACGAACGGCCTTTGGAACCTCAAGATGCTGTTGAAGGGCACGCCGGCGAGTGTGCTCCCGTTTCTGACGGCCCTGATGCTAGCGGCAACCCTCGGCTTTGTTGGGGGCGTTTTCCTCTCATCGGGGAAAGTTGAGCCCGAACTGTTGCTTTACATCCCCTGGGGGTGGGGCATTAACTTTTTCCTGGTCGGCTTGTGTTGGTGGGCGTCGTTGCTTTCCAATGGAAATCTGCCGGGCGCGCGCCGGCTGGGGGGTCTCTTCTTTATTCTGGTGATGGTCATATTCTCGGCGGTGATTGGCATCATCACGCGGGGCGAAGAGAACGCGGCGGCGTGGGCGTGGCACCCGGTTCTCGGAGCGTACGGGGAGCAGCAGTACGGCCCGGGTGTGTTGGGCCACGGTTTGATCTTTTGGGCATTGGGCGGAATCTTGCTCTTCACTGCCGAGCGTAAACGTAGAAAGATCATCAGAGCGTCTTATGAGTAGCACCGGACTGGAACTCACCCGATTTGAAAAGCGGGTACGGCGGCTGCGGGCCACGCAGGGCGCGGCGATGGGGGCGTTGATCGGAGGTCTCGCCGTAGTGACGTGGGCGTTGGCGGACCGTTTTGGCAGCGCCTATGTCACCTGGTCGGCGGCTACGGTCTTGGTGGGTGGCCTGACCGTGGCGGGCGCGGCGGCGGGCTGGTTCTGGCGCGTTTCTCCCCTGGATTTGGCGCGGAGTATTGACCGGCGTGCCGGGCTGAAGAATCGCCTGGGCACGGCTTTGTCCGCTACGGAAAGTGCCTGGGCGGATGCGCAGCGCGCGGATGCCGAACGGAAGTTGGAAGAGCTGGACCCGAAGACGGTGTTCCCCTGGAGCGGCAACCGGGTGCTGACCGGAGCGCTGTGCGCCTTGATCCTCGCGGGGGGAGCCTACGCGTGGGCGCGTAGCGACTTCGGGATGAGTACCGCGGAGAAGCAGGAGCGCGCGGAACTGGCGAGCCGGGCCGAGGAGGTGCGCCGGGTGGCCAAAGAAGGGCTGGAGAACGCTCCGCGCGAACTGAGCGCGATGGAGAAGGATCTCCGCACGGATATTGAATCGTTCGCCAAGGAGCTGGAGCGGGGCAAGCTCGACCGCGAGCAAGCGCTGGTGAAGGCCAACGAACTGGCCAAGAAGGCGGAAACGGCGGCGCAGGATCGGTTTTCGGCGGCCGGGCGCAACCTGGATGAGGCCGACGAGACTCTGCGAGAAGCCCAGAGCCGCGCCATTGAGGCGGCGGGCCTGAAGAGGGAGCAACTTGAAGATCTGAATTTGGATTCGAACCAAAGGGAACTCTTGGGCCGCCTGATGGAAGCGGAGAAGTTCGAGAATCCGCCCAGCCGATTCAACGAGCAGACCAAGCAAGTGGCCGGGATGCAAAACGCCGATGACCGCCTGCTGAACATGAGCGACGCTCAGCGCCAGCAGCTGCAGCGACGCCTGCAACAGCAGATGAACCAGTTGCGACGGCAGATGCAGTCCGGCGGGATGACCCCCGAACAGCGCCAACAGATTGAGCAACGCCAGCAGCAATTGCAGATGACGCCGGAGCAACGGCAGGCTCTAGAGCAGGCCATGCAGAACCCGGAGGCGGCCCAAGACCCGGCCGTGCGTGAGCAGCTGGAGCAGATGGCGCAGCAACCGGATGTCAGCCCGGCGATGAAGGAAGCGCTGGAGGCCTTGAGGAACAACCAGGCTCTGCAAGACGCCGCCCAGGAGATGTTGAAGGAGGCGCTCGAACAGGGCAACCTGAACCCCGAGCTGATGCAGCAGCTGGCCGAGCAGCTTCAGCAGCAAGGCGCCCCCACCCCCGAACAGCAACAGCAGATGCAGCAGCAATTGGAGCAGATGCAGCAGCTGATGCAGGGGCTCCAGAACAGCCGGGCCGCCCAGCAAGCGCTCCAGCAGATGATGAACAACCCCGAGCTGCAGGAGGCGATGCGGGCGATGTCGGAACTGCGGCAAGCGCAACAGCAGATGCAGCAAGGGGGGCAGATGTCGCAGGAGCAGCAACAGCAGCTCCAGCGATCCATCGAGCAGGCGATTGAGGGGCTGGACCCGCAAACCCGGGCGCAATTGCAGCGACAGATGCAGGGCGCCCTGCAGCAGATGATGGCGGGGCAACAGAACCGCGAGACGATTCAACAACTGATGGATGCCGTGGGCATGCCACAGCAGAATGCCAACGGCCCGGGCGGCCAACGCGACCCCAACGGCAAGCTCAACCTGCGCGACACACCGGTGGAGCCGGGTGGGCAGGGCGTGCGCACCGGGGTGACCGGTGAGCGACGCGAACTAGATGGCAGCGAACAGAGCATTGAGGTGCGCGCCCCCGCCAAGCTGGGGCAAGGGCCGTCGGTGCCGTACGAGCAGGTGCTGCCGCAGTATCGCCAGAATGCCGACAAGGCCGTGAGCGGCAACAAGGTGCCCAAGCAGCACCAAGAACGAGTGAAGAAGTACTTCGATTCCTTACAGAAGAAACCATGAATACCGGGGTAGAAGCCGCGACTTGGTTCAGGGAAACCCTGGGCCGCGTACGCGAAGAAGTGGGCCGCGTCATTGCGGGGCAGGATGATGTTGTCGAGGGTGTCCTCGTCGGATTGGCGGCGGGGGGCCACGTGCTCCTGGAAGGGATGCCCGGGCTCGGCAAGACCTTGCTGGTGCGTACGCTAGGCGAAGCCCTGGGCTTAGGCTTTGCACGGGTGCAGTTCACCCCCGACCTGATGCCGGCGGACATCACGGGAACGCAGATTCTGCAAGACACCGGCGACGGGCGACGGGAATTGGCGTTCCGGCGCGGGCCGATCTTTACGAACTTGCTCCTGGCCGACGAAATCAACCGTGCCACGCCCAAGACGCAGAGTGCGTTGCTGGAAGCGATGCAGGAGCGATCGGTGACGGTGGGCGGGGAACGCCACCAGTTGGATGACCCGTTCCTGGTGATGGCTACCCAAAACCCGGTGGAGCAGGAAGGCACCTACCCGTTGCCGGAAGCACAGCTGGACCGCTTCTTCTTCAAGATTCAGGTGGGCTTCCCCAGCCGGGACACGCTCGGCGAGATTGTGAAGCGCACCACGGGTACGGCACAGGCGGAAGTGAAGCAAGTGGCCAACAAGGAAGACGTGCTGCGGCTCCGATCCATCGTGCGGGAAGTGCCGGTGGCAGATGACGTGATGCAGTACGCCCTCTCGTTGGTGCTGGGCACCCACCCGGATGCACCGGAAGCCAGCGATGACACCAAGAAGTACGTGCGCTACGGCAGCTCGCCGCGCGGCGCGCAGGCCCTGGTCACGGCGGGCAAGGTTTACGCGCTGATGGACGGCCGCTATAACCTTGCGGTGGACGACCTGAAGAAGGCGGCCCTGCCGGTGTTGCGGCACCGCATTCTGCTGAACTTTGAAGCGGAAGCCGACGGCGTGAGCGAAGATCGGATTGTGAAAGGCGTGCTGCTGGACGCTGACCTGAGAGACAAAGACCCGCTGCGCGTCTAGTTGCCACCTCGTGGATTTGCTCCTCTCTCCCTCGGAACTGCGAGCGGTGCAGGCACTTCGTCTGCAACCGAGGCGCACCGTTGCGGGTCGTCAACGCGGGGAGCGGGTGAGCCGCCGCAAGGGCGTGAGCATCGAATTTGCGGACTACCGTGACTACACCGACGGCGACGACCTTCGCCACCTCGACTGGAACGTGATGGCGCGCCTGGGGCAGGCCGTGATGAAGACGTACCAGGACGAGGAGGACTTGACAGTTTACCTTTTGGTTGATCCGAGCCGCTCTTTGGACTTTGGAGAACCCACCAAGCACCGAGCGGTGCGCCGGGTGGGGTTGGGCTTGGCCATGGCGGCTCTGCTGCGGGGGGATGCCGTGCGGCCGGTGGTGATCGGTGAAGCGCACCGGGCCACGCGGACCTTCCGGGGCCGGGCGGGCTACACCGCCGTCTCGCAGATGATTGCGAAGGCACCCTATCAGCGGTCATATGATTTGGCGCAAAGTCTTCGGCAGTTTGCGGAGGTGGACCTGCGGAACGGGGTGGTCATCGTGCTGACGGACGCGATGGACCCGCAGTACACCACGGCCTTGCGGGCTTTGGCGTCGCGGGGGCACGAGGTGTGGACGCTGTGCATGCTGTCCCCCGAAGAGCGCGAACCCGAACTGGAAGGCGACCTGCGGTTGGTGGACGCCGAGAACGGCCCGCCTCGCGAGATCACGGCGAACCGCGCCACGATTGAAGCCTACCGGGCAGCCCTGGATGCGCACTTGAACGAAGTGCGAAAGGTGAGCCTGGCGGTGGGCGGGCGCTTTGCGGAGGTCACCACGGATATGGATTGGCACACCATCTTCCACCGGGTTCTGCGCCAAGAGGGGTGGGTGGCGTGAACTTCGTTTCGCCGGGCACCTGGGTATGGTTCTTGCCGGCGGCGGGGGCTATCGTGCTGCTTTACATGCTGCGGATGCGCCGCAAGGATGTGGTGGTGCCGGCCAGCTTTTTGTGGCCAGAAAAGCCGGAGGAGATCCGTGCGAATGCGCCTTTCCAGAAGCTTCGGTTTTCTTGGCTTTTGTTGGTGCAGCTGTTGGCGGCGCTGTTCTTGGTGTTTGCGCTCATGCGGCCGCAGTTGGCGTCGCAGGGGCTGGGCGGTTCGGCCACCGTCATCGTGTTGGATGCCAGTGCTAGTATGGGGGCCACGGACGTGGCGCCGGACCGATTTGGCGAGGCGGTGGC
>CAZVHE010000033.1:10981-22229 GCA_964627705.1 uncultured Chthonomonas sp. | reverse complement strand
TGGTCGCCCACGTCGCGGCCCGCCCGCTCCCGGAACAAGCGATCGTAAATCTCGCGCATGGTGGCCACCTCGTCCAGCGGCATGATGTTGGGGGATGCTGAGGTAGCCGTTTTCGTGATAGAACGCGATCTGTTCGTCGGTGAGGATCACGGTGGGCCCCATGCCGGGAGTATCCCCGGCGGCCCGCCTCCGGCGCTAGATGGTGAGCGCGGGGAAGCCGGGAATTTGATGCGGTCGGAGTTAAGTGCTCGAAGATGAGAGTCTAGTTAGCCTCTATCAGACCGAGGCTCTTCTGGAGAGACTTGATGTATTCGAACAGGAAGAATGCATTGACGGCCTTGTATTTGTATTTGCTGCCTTTGACAATCTGGGAGGTTTGAATGCCAATCAGATAGGATTGGTCTAAGCCAAGCAATAGAACGGGGCCACCGCTTGTGCCTCGCAAGTCATACGAAACGGCTTCCCGTTCCCAACCAGGCTCCCAAATAGAGAAAGGGTGATCATATTCAACTGGCAAAAATGGATACTTATTTAGATGAACCAAATACTGTGTGTCGTACGTCTCGATTGAGTTGGAAGGCACGCCCATAAGGACTACTGAGTAATTCTTGGATTTGAGAGCCTCCGCCGCTTCAGACTCATCAACTTGCTTGATTTGATTCCATTGAAACGGCCTGACTCCGCAAGATTTTAAGTTTGCCTTATAGTACTCGCTAAGAGGTATGGCGATGAGATCAAGATCTGATATCAATTCAAAATCTTCTTGACTTATTACATCGGCTGATGTCTGGGCGATACGAGCCGTATTGAAGTATCGTTCTGTATCTAGTTGAAAGAAGGTCCAAGACGGCTTGGCGGAGTCCGAAAAGGGCTGAAGGCACAGCCTTGTGTCAGGAAATTGCGCAATGATCTTGTCGAGTGGTGATGTGTCCCCGTCTCCGAGAAATGCGTGTTCCGCGCTGATTAGCCACCACAGGCCGTCTATATCTACAACAAAAGAAGAAACAACGAACGCCTTGAGGCCTTCAGGGTGCGAGGGCATTTGAATGCTAACCGCAATAAATGCCGAAGTAGCCTCTTCGTACTGCGAATCAATTTTTGACTGATATTCAGAATCAGTCAATAGGGGGTCTGCTGAATCTTGATCGAATTCCACTTTAAGAGTATCCCCGGCGGCCCGCCTCCGGCGCTAGATGGTAAGCGCGGGGAAGCCGGTGTGCAGCAGCGTCAGCGACAGAATCCAGCTGCTGGCGGGCTTGCGCAGGCGCGCGGCGGCGGGCACAATCTGCGCCATAAAGATCTGCTCGGCCTGCAGGCAGTGGCGCACGGCCCGGGCGTAATCGGCCTCGGTGCTGCGCACGGTCTTGAGATGGTCGCGCACTTCTTGCTGGCGGTGCGCCACCTGGGAGACGGTGGCCTCCTCGCGCTGCGATTCGCCGTTGAGGATGTCTTGGATCAGCTCCTCGGTGTCGGCGCGCAGGGAAGCCAGGTAGAAGCCTTCGTTCTGGCCGCCCGCCCCGATGGCGGATTGCGCGGCCATGTAGGTCTGGCCGTAGGATTTGAGCGCGATCCGAAGAAGCCGCAAATCACGGGCGCGCAGGGCGTCCAGGTCGGCCATGCGGGCGTTGTTCGCTTGCTCCAGCTGCTCCGCAAAGTCGAACTGACTCTGGTGCAGGCTTTGGCTCCTCAACAGATTGCTCTCTTCATCCATGAAAATCGTCACTTTTGCCCCGAGGCCGCCAGCGTGGCCCCCAGGTTCCAATGGAAGTACCGGGCGGGGGGCGTGGCATTGCTCCCATTCTTCAAAAATCGTCGAAAAATTTGCGGCGGGGGCCAATCGTGCGGGGGCCTCGCGCCGCCTGGCCCCGTTGGCGCGTCTGTTCTTTGATATGAAGCGTCTTCTCTCGCTGGTTATGGTGCTGTGCGGCCTGGTGGGCCTGGCATGGTCACAGGCGGCGGCCGGAGCGCGGACGATTCAGCCCGGCGACAAGCTGCGGATGGTGTGCGAAGAAGAGCCCAGCATCAGCAAGGATTACACGGTCAAAGAGGACGGCACCATCACGGTCACTTTCCTCGGCACCATCCGGGTGCAAGGGCAGACGGCCGATCAGTTGGCCCAGTTTGTGGCTAAGAAGCTGGAAGACGACCGCATTGTGCGGCGGGCCACGGTACGGGTGAGCATCATTGGCGAGGTGGCGGGCCGGGTGAGCTTTGGCGGCGCGGTGCGGAGCGCGGGCGATGCCCCTCTCACCGCCGGGATGCGTCTGGCCGACGTGCTGAAACTGGCGAACCCCCTGCCGGACGCCGACCTGACCCGGGTGCAATTGCGCAGCGCCGAGGGCACGCTCAACGTCATTGACTTTACAAAATTCGACCCCCAAACCAATGCGGCTAACCCCGTGATGCGGGCTGGCGACACCATCACCATCGTGCTGAAGGTACAGGGCGAAACCATCACCGTGCTGGGCGGCGTGGTGCGCCCCGGCGTGATGGAGTGGAAGCGCGACATGACGGTGGCGGGGGCCGTACAGCAGGCCGGTGGTCTCTCGCCGCTGGCCCGGGGGAGCCGGGTGCGTCTGCGCCGGGGCACCACTGAGCGCACGATTGACCTGGGCAACCCCACGCAGGCCAGCACCCTGGTGCAGCCCGGGGACCAAGTGTTGGTAGATATCTCCGAGGGCCGCCGCTATGTGCGCGTGGGCGGGGGCGTGCAGGTGCCGGGCTTGGTTGAGTTCACGCCGGGTCTGACCCTGATGGAAGCCGTCCAGAACCGAGGCGGGGTGGTGCCCAAGGCACAGCTGAACAAGGTGGAGATCCAGACCGTGGACCTGGAGAAGCGGACAGTGGATCTCGGGCCGATTTTGGCGGGCTACGCGGCCGATATCACCCTGCAGGCGGGCGACGTGGTGACGATTCCGGGGGGCGAACGCCGCCGCTCCGGAGGCTCGCTCCAGCAGATTGGCATTGCGGTGATTGGAATTTTGCTATTCTTCTTGGGCGGATGAGCTGGGATCGGAGCATCGGGCGTCCGGAGCCGGTGGCGGCCCTGGACCGCATTCGGCACATGGACGTCGGCGAGCCGCTCGTCAGCCTGCTGGAGCACGCCCCCGAGATCGTCATCCATCGCGATTCCGTGATTCCGTATCTGCGGGAAACCGTGGTGCGGATGCTGAAAGATGCTCAAACTCGCCTGCCCGAGGGAGTTCGATTCGGCGTGACGGATGCCTGGCGGCCGTTGCAACGGCAAGTGCGTATATACGAGCGCATGACCGCATGGCTCAAAGAGGCCAAGCCGGAACTTCCGCCCCACGTGGTCAAGCGCACGGTGAACCGCTGGGTGGCCCCGCCCAACCGCAAGGCCCCGCCGGGGCACTGCACCGGGGCGGCGGTGGACCTGGTGCTACTCAACGCGCAAGGCGAAGTGCTGGACACGACCTCGCCCTTTGACCGGCTGCGGGGCGCTCCGACATTTTCTTACGGCCTGACGCCCGAAGCCCGGGCGAACCGGATGATGCTGTACGAGGCCATGATGGCGGCGGGGTTCAGCAACTGCCGCGATGAGTGGTGGCACTACAGCTACGGCGATGCGGGCTGGGCCGTGCGCATGGGGCTGGATACGTGCATCTACGACGCGATTGACCTTCCGATGGAGAAATACGCGGAGAAGGAAGAAGTTTGGGTTCGGCTGTTTCAATCCCGGCCGAACCCCTTCTTGCCGACGCCTGATTAGCGGTTGGCCGGGGCCTTCAGGGCGCCTTCCATCCAGTCGCTCGGCGGGCGCGGGCCATCGGGCCGGAAGTTCAGCGGGGCCAACACCAGGGTATCCAGCAGCACTTCCTCGCCGGGGTTGGCGGAGAACTGTACCTTCACTTGGTGGTCGCCGGCGATGAGGTTGATCGTGCCGAGCTTGTACCAGGCAAACCCTTGGCCGTAGCCGGAGATGCCGGTTTCGGCGGGGCCGAGCACGATTTCGCCGTACTGAGCAGCCAGCCGGTGGACGGCACCGCTCGGCACACTGGCGGCCACCCAGACTTCGTGGTTACCCGGGATACGGGTGGTCACCTTGAACAGGGCTTCGGCCATGCCGCCAAAGCGCGGGGCCATGCGGAGCACTTGCTTGCTAGAGGAACCACTGCGCGTCACCAGGCCGGCCAACTGGGCGGCATTGGCGCTGTCCGCGCTGCGCCATAGGTAGGGCGCACTGCGGGCCAGCATGCGGTCCAGGATGGTCCACATCGCTTGGCTGGCGCGACCGGGGTTGCGTTCCCATCCGCTGAGGGCCGCCGTGACTTCCACTTGTTCGCGC
Organism: uncultured Chthonomonas sp.; assembly: GCA_964627705.1. Taxonomy (GTDB): domain Bacteria; phylum Armatimonadota; class Fimbriimonadia; order Fimbriimonadales; family Fimbriimonadaceae; genus JAHBTC01. The sequence goes on along the minus strand of CAZVHE010000033.1, from coordinate 17,923 downwards.
CCATCGGGGTCAGCCAGCGTCGGCACGGCCGTGAGCAGGGTGTTCACCTTCAACGCCGCATTCTCGAAGGCATCCGCCGGGATGATGGGGTCGTTGGATCCCCGGACGATGATGGGTAGCGAAGGCAGCACCATCTCCACGCCGCGTCGCACCTTTTTCACCTCGATCGGCGTGCCCTCTGGAGTGTAGAACTTCAGAGAGTCGGCCTGGTCGTGAACGATCCGCACCGGGGTGTCAGCGGCGAGGCTCCACAGCACGGTGGCGATGCCATCCTGCTCCTGCACGGTGTAGCCCTCGTAACGGCCGCCCATGCGCAGGCGATCTCCGGCCACCGGGGCGGGCAGCCACAGCACATTGCCGGGCAATACCATCGGTTGCGCGGGGTCGCGAGCGTCCAGGGGGAAGAACAAAGTTTTCGGCGCGGTGAGCGGGGTGCTCAATGGCTCGGTGGCGGCCACACGCCGCCAGACTTCGGGATCTTGGCTACGGACAAAAACGGCTTGCGAACCGGCTTGTGCCACGCGGTCCAGGGCGTCGTCTACGGTCAATTCGCCGCTCAATCGTAGGTCCGTGACGCCCATCCAGGTGGGCGAAGTGCGCCGAAATGCCGTGCCCAGCGGGCCGGCCATTTCGTTGATAATTTCGAACTCGCGGGCAGCGTTCAGGCTCGCGCCGACGCCATCAAGACCGGCTTCGGGGCGGGCGGCCAGCCCATCCCAGCCGTCCCATTCTTGCATCACCGGCACGCCGGTTTCTTTGCGCAGGGCATCCGTCAGGCGGGTGGTGCGGCGCACCCCGGCGATGGTTTGGGCTTCGCGAAGGTCATTCCACAGCGTCGTGGCGCGGACGTTGACATTAAAGATTGTGTTGGTCTCGGGGTCCCAGGCGGCATCCAACCCCTTGCCGTTGGACCACAAGGGCACAAGGCGGGCGGCGTCATTGATGTCGCGGAAGTTGGCCGCGCCAATTCCCCAGGAGCGCACGAGGGTGGAAACAGCCCCGTACTTGTTGCGCAGGTAAGCGGCAAATTCGGTACGGAAGAGCGGAGACAGCGGCACGCTATTCTTCGGCGCGCTGGTGCCAGGAATGCGACCCAGGGGGTTCACCCAACCGCGCAAGCCCGGCCCGAAATCGTTCTGCTTGATGTTCATCAGCATCTGGTCGCGGTGGGCGTCCAGCCCTTCGTAGAAGTCGGGTTGGCTGCCCGTGCGGGTGACCGGGTACGCCAGCAACACATGGGTGCCGCCAATGGGGCGGGTGACCCTGTAATCCAGCCGTCCACTGGTGGTCGGCACGACTTCGGAGTACGTGCGGCGGCCATCCGCGCCGGCCAGAACGATGAGCACCCGCGTGACGCCGGGCATAGGTGTAGAAATCACAGTGCCGGTGCGGGCGTTCTCGATCCGGTAGGAATCGGGTTCGATGGTGACGGACTCGGGGATCGGGGCTAAGCTGTCAATGGCAATCCAATAGCGCTGTCCGGTGTTCTTCACGGCATCGAGGGCTTCATTCCATCCACGTCCGTCGGCGGGGAGCTCGATGATGAGATCGCTGATTCCCGCTTCGTGGGTGCCTCGGATGGCCTCGACCGTGCCGGGCACGCGCACACCCACCGGGCGGTAGGGGCGACCTTCCCATTCCAGAGCATGGCCTGGGGTGACTTTCCACAGCTGGGAAGAAGGCGTTTGGAGGGGAGCCGGGGTGGTTCCGGCGATCGCCAGGAAAAGGGCGGCAATCATAGGCACACTCTACCCGTCAAACGGGCGGCAGGCAGGTAGGCTTCACATTGGTGACTACTTCCACGCTCCCCGTTTCTCAACGCGCCATCAACACCTTGCGCGGGCTCGCCATGGACATGGTGGAAGCAGCGAACAGTGGCCACCCGGGCTTGCCGATGGGCGCGGCGGTGATGGCCCACCAACTGTGGACCGGGCCGCTGAGCGTGGACCCGAGCCAGCCGGAGTGGTTCGACCGCGACCGGTTTATCCTCTCGGCGGGGCACGGCTCGGCGTTGCTCTACGGCCTGCTCCATTTGGCGGGATTTGACTTGCCGATGGAGGAACTCCAGAACTTTCGGCAGTGGGGCAGCAAGACCCCGGGTCACCCGGAAAACGGCCTGACCCCCGGCGTGGAAATGGCCACCGGTCCCCTCGGGCAGGGCATCAGCACCGCCGTAGGGATGGCAATGGCCGAGCGCTGGCTGGCCGCGCGCTTCAACCGCCCCGGCCACAACGTGGTGGACCACCGCACCTGGGTGATTGCCAGCGACGGCGACCTGATGGAAGGCGTGGCCCAGGAAGCGATCAGCCTGGCTGGGCACCAGCGGCTGAATAAGCTGGTGGTGCTCTACGACGACAACAAGATCACCATTGACGGGCGCACGGACCTGGCCTTCACGGAAGATACGGAACTGAAGTTTAAGAGCGTGGGGTGGCGCGTGCTCCATTGCGACGGGATGGACGCAGCGGCTGTGGATGCGGCCCTTGCCGAAGCCCAAACCCCTGCCGACGGCCCGACGGTGATCATCTGCCGCACGATCATCGGCTTTGGCAGCCCGAATAAAGCGGACAGCGCAGGCGTGCACGGGGCCCCGCTCGGTGCCACGGAGCTTGATTTGGCCAAAGACCAACTGGGCATCCCGCGCGAGCCCAAGTTTTTGGTGGAAGATGACGTGCGGGCGCACTTTGCCGCCGCGATGGCCAAGGGCAGGGCCCGCCGCGCCGACTGGGAGGCTCGAATGCAGGCCTACGCCGCCGCCCACCCCGAGGATGCCGCCACTTTGCAGCGCATCATCCGGGGCGAACTTCCGGACGGATGGGATGCCGCCCTCTTCGCCGAAGAAAAGGCTGACGCCACCCGCAACCAGTGCGGCCGGGCGCTGGATGCCGTCGCGGGGACGGTGGTTGAACTCATCGGCGGTAGCGCTGACCTGAGCGGAAGCACCAAGACGGCCTTGAAGGGCCAAGCCAGCCTGCAAGCTACCGAGCCCGGGGGCCGCAATATCAACTACGGTGTGCGAGAGCATGCGATGGGGGCCATCGTCAACGGTATGACCCTCCACGGCCTGCGTCCGGTGGGGGCGACGTTCCTCATCTTTAGCGACTATTGCCGCCCCAGTTTGCGCCTGGCGGGCCTGATGCACTGCCCGAGCCTGTTCTTCTTCAGCCACGACTCGATTGGCCTCGGCGAAGACGGCCCGACCCACCAGCCGGTGGAGCAAACCATGTCGCTCCGCCTGATTCCGAACCTCAACGTCTTCCGCCCGGCGGATGGCTACGAACTGCAGGTGGCGGTGCACCAGGCAATGACCCAGCGCACCACGCCGAGCTGCATTATCACCACCCGGCAGACCTTGCCGATGGTGTCTCCGGCGGGTTCAATCAACCACCCGGCCATGCGAGGCGGCTACGTGCTTCGCGAGGCCTCGGCCGCGCCGCAGGTCATCCTGGTGGCCACGGGCAGCGAAGTTTCCATTGCCTGCGAAGCCCAGATTCACCTGGAAGCCGAAGGCGTCCCCACCCGAGTGGTGAGCCTGCCCTGCTGGGAGATTTTCGAAGCCCAAGACGCCAGCTATCGTGCGGAGGTGTTCCCCCTGGGGGTGCCGTGCGTCTCCATCGAGGCCGGCACGACTCTGGGCTGGGGGCGCTACGCGCAGGCACACGTCGGGCTGGATCACTTCGGTGCTTCGGCCCCTGGGGAGCGGCTTTTCGAAGAGTTTGGCATCACGCCCGAGAACGTGGTGAAGACGGCCCGCGCCCTGATCCGCTAAGGGGCGAAAGAGCAAATAAGGGGCGAAAGAGCAAAAAAGTCCATCACCCGCCTGGGCGATGGACTTTTTCGTGCCGAAGGAAAGCCAGACTTAGCGCTTCTTGCGCTTGCCGCTTTGGGCCAATTCAACGGCGGCACAGGGCTCTTCAAACTCGGCTTGGAACTTGATGCGGCGCATCAGTTCGCCACCGCTCACGGTGGACCAGTTCACGCGCTCCAGCGTCCACGGCCAGCCCAGGTCGGTGGGGCTGTACAGGAACTCGACGCCTTCACTCAGGATGTCGCTGACCATTGTGATGAGGTCCTTTCGGCGGCCGAGGATCCGTTCGGCGGCGGCCATGCTGGGGCGGAGCCGGCAGGTCAAGGTCACCGTTTCTTCGGCCATCACCTTAGCCTTCGCCTTGGTCAAACCGGCCTCAGCTTGCTGCACCTGTTCAACTTCTTTTTGATACGCACGGGTCAGGGCCTCGTGTTGAGTGGGGTTCCATGCGTAAACTTGTCCATCGTAGACACAGTCCGCAAACTTACCGGCCTGGACGAGCGCGGTGGCCACTAGGGCGACATCGGTCGGCTTCAGGTCCTTGTAGGTCTTGCGAATTGAGTCAAACGTGGATTCCGGTTTGGTCAGGTTACAACTGGTCAAAGGAAAAACACCTCATAATCCGGTTCATCCCGGATCATAATCCGCGAGATACTACCCATGAAGCACTTTTTGAAACCTGGCCTTTGGGGATTCGGCACGGTTGCCACCCTGGCCTTTGGCCTGGCCATTGCTTGTTCGCCGTCGGCTCCGGCCACCTCCGAGGGGACCTCGACCACCGGTGAAAGCACCGCGCCGAAGAAGGAAATCACCGTCGGCATCGTCTTTGACAAGGGCGGTCGGGGCGATAAGTCGTTCAACGACAGCGCCTACCGGGGCATTGAGCGCGCCGAGAAGGAATTCGGCATCAAGGTCAACGCCGTTGACAGCCGCACCGATGCCGACTACGAAACCAATATCACCAGCCAGGCCGAGCGCGGCGCGGACTTGGTGATTGCGGTGGGCTTTGGCATGCTGACCGCCACCAACCAGGTGGCGCCCCAGTTCCCGGACACCAAGTTTGCCTTGATTGACGCCGTGGCCGAACCCAGCAACGTCCGCTCGATCCTCTTTAAGGAGCACGAGGGTTCGTTCCTCGTGGGCTATATCGCCGGCCGCACCAGCAAAACCAAGAAGGTTGGCTTTGTTGGTGGCAAGCCGGGCGACCTCATCACCAAGTTCTACGCGGGCTTTGTGGCGGGCGTGAAAGAAGCCGGCACGGGCACCGAAGTGCTGCCGGCGAAGTACACCCAAGACTGGGATAACGTGGACGTCGCCAAGGCCGCTGCCAACGTGCTGTACGGCCAGGGCGCCGACATCATCTATCACGCGGCGGGACGGGCCGGTCTGGGCGTGTTCGAAGCCGCCAAGGAGCAGAACAAGTACGCCATCGGCGTGGATAGCGATCAAGACGACATTGCACCGGGCCGCATCGTGACCAGCATGGTCAAGCGGGTGGACGAAGCCGTCTATCAGACCATCAAGGACGTGGTGGAAGGCAAGTTCAGCGGCGGCACTAAGGTCTATGACCTGGCTAGCGGCGGCGTGGGCACCACGGATTTCCGCAACGCGAAAGAACTCGTGACCGATGCCATCAAGGCGGACCTCGATAAGGTCGCCGAGCGTATCAAGAGCGGCGAGATCGTCGTTCCGGAAAAGTAACGCGCGAGCGGGATTAGTTGGCCGGCGGGTCGTTGGGTGCGCAAGCACACGACGGCCCGCATGGTTCTTGGGGGGCACTTTCCTTGGCCGGGGAAGAACTGTTGGCCGAGGACCCGCCGGAATCGTTGACGTAGAAGCCCGAGCCCTTGAACGCAATGGCCACCGGCTGGATGATTCGGCGAAGGGTGCCTTTGGCCCCGCAATCACAGTCCGTCAGCGCGTCATCCACCATGCGCTGTTCGACTTCAAACACCTTTTCACAGGTCTTGCACTCGTAAACGTAAGTTGGCATTTCGACTCCGCCTCGACCGGGAGGCACCCTCGCATTGTGCCAGAATCGTACGGCCCTGCGGGGCTACGGTCTTATGTTTGTCCCCCAGACCTTCAGCCCGGGTGATCTTGGTGCGATTGGTTTTCTGATCTTGCTGGAGGGGCTGCTCTCCGCGGATAATGCGCTAGTTCTGGCCATTATGGTCAAGCATTTGCCGGATAAGTTGCAGAAAAAGGCATTGCTTTACGGCCTTGGCGGGGCGTTCGTGTTCCGGTTCCTCGCCATCATCTTCGCCACGTTCATCCTCAACCTTTGGTGGCTACAGCTCATCGGCGCGGCGTACTTGATGTGGCTACCCATCAAGCACTTCTTGAACAAGTCGTCCTCATCGGATCACTCCGCGAACCCCATCAAGCAGCGCGGGTTCTGGCAAACGGTCATCGCGGTGGAGCTCACCGACATCGCCTTTGCCGTGGACTCGGTGCTGGCCGCCGTCGGTACAGTGAGCGCAAAAGATAAAGTTTGGGTCGTCTATCTTGGTGCCATCCTGGGGATTATCTTATTGCGGTTTGCAGCGGGGGTCTTTATTGGTGTTCTGAGGAGGTTCCCTGACCTGGAGCACCTTGCCTTTCTGTTGGTGGGCTGGGTGGCGGTCAAGCTCTTCCTGTTCGCCGGGCACAGCTATGAGAAGTGGTGGGAGACCAACCAGAGCTGGCCCCACATCCCCTTTGCGATTCCCGAAATGCCTACTGCAGTCTTTTGGGGCGTGATGTTGCTGTTGATTGTGGGCGGCACCTTGTATGCTCTGCGGCATCGAGCACCAGACCCACTGGAGTCCGAAACCGACGCGGCGTCCCCCGAGGAAACCGTGGCGGAAGTCATGGACGAGGGCCTGATGCCACAGGAGGAAAAAGATGGCGAAAAAGCTTAAGGTAGGGATTATCGGCACGGGATTCATTGCGCGGGGGGCGCACATTCCGGGCTACAACTCGATGCCGGACGAGGTCGAGATCAAGTGGTTGTGTGACATCAAGCCGGAAGCTCTGGCGGAGTCGCTGAAGATGGCCCCGGATGCCAAGACCACGGCGGACTACCGCGACCTCTTGAACGATCCGGAAGTGGATGCGGTTTCCATCTGCACCCCCAACCTCATGCACCTGCA
>CAZVHE010000033.1:0-10854 GCA_964627705.1 uncultured Chthonomonas sp. | reverse complement strand
AGTGGGCTTCCAAACCCGCTTTACGGGCGAGGCTCAGTTCCTGCGCAAGTACATTGATTCGGGCGCGATGGGCGACATCTATTACGCCCGCACCCAGGCTCTGCGCCGCCGAGGCGTACCCGGCTGGGGCGTCTTTATTGACAAGGAGAAGCAAGGCGGCGGCCCGCTGATTGACATCGGCGTGCACGTGCTGGACCTCACACTGTTCCTGATGGGCCACCCCGAGCCGGTGAGCGCGAGCGGCATGACCTGGAACATGCTGGGCAAGAACCCGGACCTCTACAACGGCTGGGGCGACTACGACCGCACCAAGTTCACGGTGGAAGATATGGCCGTCGGTTTCATCCGGTTTGCCAATGGCGCCGTTTGTGTGCTCGAGTCCTCGTTCATGGCCAACATCAAGGACGATCCGTTCGGTACCACCATCCTGGGCACCGAGGCGGGCGCGGAGATTTTCTTCTACCAAGACCAACGCGTGCGGATCTACCGCGACGACAACAAGGAGCTGTTTGACCTCACGCCGCGCTCAATTCCGGAAGTGAAGAACAGCCACGTAGCCGAAGTGCAAGCGTTCGTCAAGACGATCAAGGAGGGCGCGCCCTCGCTGGTCACGGCCCGCCAGGCGATGATGCTGAACTGCATCTTCGACGCGCTTTACAAGTCCGCCGAAACGGGCAAAGAAGAAGCCATTCAGCTCGCCTGAGCTTGAATTAGTTTTGTGCGATTCGGGGTTGCCACGGGGCGACCCCGATTTGTTTTTGGACCCGCCCGCTTTAGGGTGCGAGGCCGCACAATAGAGGCTCATGAGCGCCAGGGTTACGGTGGTTGGGGCAGGATTTGCCGGAAGCGAGGCCGCCTGGGCGCTGGCCCAGCGTGGGGTGCCGGTGCGGCTCATCGAAATGCGCCCGGTGGTGCAAACCGCCGCCCACCAGACGGGCCACTTTTCGGAGCTGGTGTGCAGCAACTCCTTTAAGTCGCAAGATCCGGATACACCGGCGGGGCTGCTCAAAAGCGAAATGAAGGCGTTGGGTTCCTTGGTGATTCCCACGGGGGAAGCTCACAGCGTGCCGGGGGGCGCGGCGCTCTGCGTGGACCGGGACCGCTACGCCGCTGCGGTGACCGAAGCGTTAGAAAACCACCCGCTGGTCGTGATTGAGCGCCGTGCTTTCACCCCTGACGAAGCCGAATCCTTGGCTCAGCAAGCGGCGGAGAACCCGAGTCACTCGCTCATTCTTGCCACCGGTCCCCTCACCCATGAGCCCTTGGCGCAATGGTTGGCCACCCAAACCGGGCAGGAACATCTCTACTTTTATGATGCGGTTTCGCCCACGGTGGATGCCGAATCGCTGGACCGTAGCATCGTCTTTGCCCAGAGCCGCTACGACAAGGGCGAAGGTGACGACTACCTCAATTGCCCCTTCTCCAAAGAGGAGTACCACGCCTTCGTCGAGGCCCTGGTGGCCGCCGAGCAGGTGCCGCTGAAGGACTTCGAGAAGGCCAAGTACTTTGAAGGTTGCATGCCGATCGAGGAGATTGCGCGGCGCGGCAAGGATTCGCTCCGGTTTGGCAACTTCAAGCCGGTGGGGCTCTTGGACCCGCGCACCGGGCGCCGCCCCTACGCCGCGCTGCAATTGCGGCCCGAGAACCGAGAGAAGTCGCTCTATAGCCTGGTGGCGTGCCAAAACCGCCTGAAGTGGGGGCCGCAAAAGGAGGTCTTGAAGATGGTGCCCGGCCTGCAGAACGCCGAATTCGTGCGCCTCGGCGTCATTCACCGCAACACTTATCTTGAGGCCCCGAAAGCCCTCGATGCTACGCTCCAACTTCGAGCCCGGCCGGGGGTGTACGTGGCGGGGCAGCTCACAGGCGTGGAAGGCTACGTTGAAAGTGCGGCGATGGGCATCTACGCCGGCATGTGCGTGGCCCAGCGGGTGCAAGGGCAGGAGCCCGTACTCCCCGCCCGGCCCTGCGCTTTTGGGTCGCTTCTCATGCACCTGCAGGATGAAACCCCGCGCCACTTCGCGCCCATGAACATCAACTGGGGGCTCCTGCTCACGCCCGATGAGGGCGTGAAAATGAAGAAGGATGGCCGCCGCCTGTGGCAACTGGAGCAGGCGCGCGCCGCCTTCAGCCAGTGGATGACGGCGCTGGCGTCAGCTTAATCAGGGTCACTTCGGGGCGGACCAAGAACCGGGCGTGGCGTGGCGAGCAAAGCCCGCGATTGACATACACCCGGCGCGCGGCTCCGTTCACCAGCCCCCGACTGAACTTAGACCCAAAACGGCTGGGCACATAAGCTTCGCCGATGAACGGCATGTAGAGCTCACCGCCATGAGTGTGGCCGCTCAACTGGATGTCCACCCGGTAGTCGCCGAGGCCGAGTTCGGCCGTATCCGGGTTGTGGGCGAGTAGCACGGTGGGCGTCCCGCGGGGGATGCCGCCCAGCGCTTCATCCGGGCGGGGGGTGCCGTACATGAGGTCATCAATGCTCGCTATGGCCAAGCGATCTCCGCGCCGCTCCAAGAGGGTGTGGGCGTTGAGCAGTAAATCAATGGGGGAGCGAGTGAGCTCTTTCAGCACGCCCCGGGCGTCCAGGGCGATGTCGTGATTCCCCAAGCACCCGAAGACACCATCGGGGGCCCTTAATCCGGCGAAAAGGTCCGTGCTGTCGGGCACCACGCCCGTCTGGCCATGCCCGTCAAAGAAATCCCCAGTGACGACGATCAAATCCGGCCGCTCGGGCCGGAGCATGCCGATGGCTTGCTGCACCCACTCCACCGTGATGTTGCGGGGGAAGTGGATGTCGCTGATCTGGCCGATCCGGTACCCGTGAAAGGCCGGGGGTAGGTTTTGAATTGGAATGGTGATCCGGACAAGTTCAAGCCACTTGGGCTCAATGAATCCGGTATAGATCAGACCTCCACCCATCAGGCCGCCGAGTCCCCACCGCAGACAGTCGCGGCGGCTGAGACGGCGAGAAACGGGCGAGTCGGACACGGCGCGAACCCCTTCACTTTACGCCAATTGGGAACATTCACTAAAAAAGTCCGCCCAAATGTCCAATGCGACTAGGTAACGGGGCGGGTTGAACAATATCTCGAAGGTAAAACTCGTAGACTTTGGGCAATCGGGAGCCAAAAGTGGCCACCAAGATAAACAAGAATTCGAACGAACAGTCACGCCCGCGTGACTTGCTTTCGCCGCAGCAAATGCGCGAGATGCTCACTCAGCTTTATCTCGCTCGCTATTTTGACGTGCGGCTCATCAAGGAGAAGAAGCGCGGTCGCCTGCGCGGCACGCTGTACAGCTCGCACAACCAAGAGGCCATTTTGGTGGGCTCGCTCTTCGGTCTAAAGGGCACCGACTGGATCAGCCCGATTCACCGGGATATGCCGGCGTTCTTCCTCAAGGACCTCAATGCGGGTTGGCGCAACCCGGATCGCATTGGGATGACCATTGAAGAAGTGTGCGCCCAGGTGTGGGGCAAGGTCGGCTCGCCGGGCCGCGCCCGCGACAACTGGAGCCACATTGGCAGCAAGTCCAAGCGCATCATCCACAGCACCTCGATGCTGGCCGGGACGATTCCCGCGGCCGCCGGCGTGGTCTACGCCGACCGGCTGGATGGTGGTGACGCGGTGGTCCTCACGTTTAACGGGGAAGGCAGCACCGCGCAGGGCATCTTCCACGAAGCGATCAACTTCGCCGCCGTGCACAAGTTGCCGGTGATCACGATCATCGAGAACAACCAGTGGGCGTACGGCACCCCGACGCACCTGGAGTACTCGCTGGAAGACTTTGCCCGCCGCGCCGACGGTTACGGAATCCCTGGACTCATCGCCGACGGTCAAGACGTGCTGGACGTCTACGACAAGGTGATGATGGCGGTGGAGCACGCTCGCGCTGGCAATGGTCCGAGCATCGTGGAATGCAAGACGTTCCGTGCCTACGGCCACGGTGACCACGACGACGACCGCGCGGCCAAGTACCGCCCCAAGGACGAAGTTGAAAAAGGCCGGAGCCGCGACCCGATTGCCGTGATGAAGCAGCATCTAGTGGCGCTTGGTCACATGACCAAGGAAGAAGCCGAGCAACACATGGCCGAGAACAAGGGCGCCGGAGAGGTGACCGACCTCGACTTCCCCGAGGAAGTGGTGGCCTACCTCAACGAGGGTGTGCAATTTGCCATCAAGTCCCCGCTTCCGGAGCCGGAAGAGGGCGGCATGTGGGTCTTCAAGGAGGTGGAATAAACCATGGCAAGCCTGATTGACGGTGTGAGCAGCACCAAGAAGAACTATCTGACCGCGATTAAGGAAGCCATCGCCGAAGAAATGGCGCGCAACCCGCACATGATTGCCATGGGCGAGGACATCGGGATTCTCGGCGGCGCGTTTGGAGTGACCGATGGGCTGCAAGCCCGGTTCGGCCCCGAGCGCGTGATTGACATGCCGATTTCGGAGGGTGCCATTGTGGGCACCGCCTGCGGCATGGCCCTCAACGGCAAGACCGTGATGGTGGAGATGCAGTTCATCGACTTCATCTCGTGCGGCTTTGACCAGATCGTCAACATGACGGCCACCTACCACTACCGCACGGCCGGCGAAGTCAATATCCCGATGGTCATTCGCGGCCCGGCGGGCGGCTATGGTGGCGGCGCGCTGTATCACAGCCAGATGAACGAGGCGTGGTTTGCCAACAGTCCGGGCCTCAAAATTGTGTGCCCGAGCACCCCGAGCGACGCCAAGGGCCTGTTGATCAGCGCCCTGCGCGACCCGAACCCGGTGCTGTTCTACGAGATCAAGGAGCTTTACCGTAAGCGCGAGATCGAAGAAGAACTGAACGCGGGCGACGACGCGATTGTGCCGCTGGGCAAGGCTCGTATTGCGCGTGAAGGCGCCGATGTGACGCTGGTGACCTACGGCCAGAACGTATGGCACTGCTTGGAAGCGGCCGACAACCTGGCCAAGGAAGGGTATTCGGCGGAAGTCATTGACATCCGCACCCTGGTGCCGCTGGACGAAGAGACGATTATCGCCTCGCTGCAGAAGACGAACCGCTTGGTGGTGGTGAACGAAGCGCCGATGACGTGCGGCTTCGCTGGTGAGATCCTGGCCCGCATGACGACGAAGGCGTTCCAATACCTGGATGCACCGCCGGCCCGCGTGACGCGCCTCGACACTCCGGTGCCGTGGGTAAAGCCGCTGGAACTGCACGTGCTCCCGTCGGTTGAGAAGATCACAGAAACCGCGCTACAGACGCTCCGGTTCTAATCGCAAGCCCAACCAATAAAGAGCGCTCCTGGCCGCACGGCCCGGGGCGCTGTTTGCCTTTAAGCCAAGGACGCGAGGTGGTCCATCACGGTGGCGTGGGCCTCCGTCATGTCTTGCCGCTCACTCTTGTGTACCAGGGCCAGCCACTGCGAGGTGGAGATGCGCGAAATGGAGGGATGGATGATCTCCTCAATGCGCTGGACGTTGAGAGGGGAGATCACATTCTGCGCCATCATCGTGGCGCGGCGGGCGAGGGCATCCACAAAGATGGCGGACTCATCCCGATCCGCGTAACTGAGAACCTCGGCTGCCCGGTACCAAATCCACTGGCGGTCCAGCGGCTGGGCATCGTCCGGATAGGCTTGGTCCGCATGATGGAGGCACTCCACCGCACGCTTCCGGTCCCCCATTTGGCAGAACATCGTGCAGGCATTTAGAAACATCCATGTATCCGTAATCGCGGCTTGGTGATGCTGGCTGTGGGTAGCCGCCGCAAAGATCCGATGGGCTTCGGAGGTCTGCCCGCAAATGGTGTGGGCAAACACCAAATTGAGGTCAATGTAGGCCCGCATGAGCGGCTGCTCGTCCACCGTCGGATGGGCGCGGACTTCCTGCAATCGCTGGAGAGCGGGGGCGCGCAGGCCCACGTCCATGGTGACGCGAGCGGTTTTGAACTCCAGCATCAGGGCGCGTGCGTCTTGGCCGTTGGTGCGGAAGAGTTCGGCGGCTTTGGTGAAGCAGAGCAGGCACTGGTGCCAGTGCCCCCGGCGGTGGAGGCCGTTGCCCGCGATCTCAAAGAGGAGAGCCAGGGCGGGGCCGAGCGCCGGATCGTGGAGCCAAACGCGCGGCGGCTTGCGCAGGCGTTGCCACGCCCAGAGGGCTTGCCCGCGCTGGACTTCCCAATTTCCCACCAAGCAGTTCGCCAGCAACCGGTACTCTGCATCCAGCTGCTCATCATCGCACTGCCCGCGCAGGGTGAACATGTCGGCCATTTGCGGTTCTCGGGCTGGCGCTTGCAGGCGGATGGTGGCGTCCACCCAGTTCTGCAGGTCGGCGCGCGACCACGGCTTCGTGCCCTGCACGGTGTCGGCGTCGGCCCGTTGCGCGAGCTGTTGGCATTGGGCCACGAGGGAGTGCGGGGAGGAGGCATCGAGCAGGACTTCACAACTCACTCCCGTGACGGCGATCCAGTCTCGGTCGATGTAGAGCAAGCCTCCCAGGTGGCGGCGCAGGGCGGCGACACGTTGCCGGAGATTCGTCAGGGCGGCGCTGAGGCTCTTTTCTGGCCAGAGTTGGGCGGCCAGTTGGCGTCGGCTCAGCTCCTGTCCATCCGCCAAGGCCAGAGCGGCGAGAAGGAGGCCCTCCTGACGGGTCGTGAAGGAAAGGGGATGGCCCTCAAGGTCGGCATCAATGCGGTGGCCAACCCTCACCACCAACTGCGCCATGCCGTAGATTTTGGCATGACGCGGGTGAAAGGGAGAGTGAAGGTCTGGGGGAAGCGAATCCACTTATCCTTCCCCCAGGGGTGGGCTCACTCGTCGGTGGTGAGGCGGACGCGGAAGTACGTGCGCTCCTTCGGCCGCACGGCGTCATCGTAGCCAGTCAGTTCGCCGATGCCGAGCACCAGCTCCTTGAACTCAAAGCCGCGCGGGACGAAGAAGATCAGCGCGCCGTCGAGCTGCGCACCGGGAAGGAGCGGCTGGCTGAAGGTTCGGTTACCATCGAACGGGAAGTCATTGCTTTCCATCTTGTACGACTTTCCATCCGTGCCGATGATCGTGGTCGGTCCAAGATTCAGGGGGTACATCTCCTTGTTGCCATTGCGGGCCGAGTATTCGACGATGATCATCGTTTTGCCGTCTTCAGGCTTAAACTCATTGTAGCCGTAGTAGTCGTTCTTGGCTTCGTAGACGTCGGCTTCGTAGGTGTTGTTCACCCGGAAGCGCCAGCCACCATCAAACAGCCAGTCGCCGGTTTTGCCTTGCAGACCGTTGACCTGGTTGGTGCCACCCGCGCGGGTGATTTCGTAGCGGTTGCCGTTGATGACCACCGTCGAGCCCAGCGCCTTGGCGACATCGGCGATGGGGGCATAGGCCCGGCCGTTGATGATGCGGACATCCTGGCTGGCCTCGCGGCCATTGATGATGAGTACGCGCGTAGACTGAATCGCGGCCACGGCCACCGTGGCGATGCCGAGGGCGAGGAGGCCTGTGCCGAGAGTTTTGGGGTGCATAAGCGCCATATCCCAATGGTGAAACGGCGCGGCGGCACCGTAAAGCGGGCGTAAAAAGTTTCACGACAAAAAAACCCCGCTCCCTGGTGGAAGCGGGGTCTGAGAGTCCCGGCGTGGGTTCGGATTAAAGCGTGCCGCGCAGGGCTTGCTCGCGCTCGATGGATTCGAACAGCGCCTTGAAGTTGCCCTTGCCGAACGACTTCGCGCCCTTGCGGTGGATGATTTCGTAGAACAACGTCGGGCGGTCCGTCACCGGCTTGGTGAAGATCTGCAGCAGGTAGCCCTCGTCGTCGCGGTCCACCAGGATGCCGAGGTCGGCCAGCACTTCGATGTCTTCGTCAATCTCGCCCACGCGGTCCGGCAGCATGTCGTAGTACGTGCGCGGCACGCTGAGGAACGGGACGCCCCGCGCCTTCAGGCGGCTGACGGTGTGCACAATGTCTTCGGTCTGCAAGGCGACGTGCTGCACGCCTGCGCCCCCAAAGAACTCGAGGTACTCGTCAATCTGCGACTTCTTCTTGCCGGCGGCAGGTTCGTTGATGGGGAACTTCACGCGTCCGTTGCCGCTCGCCATCACCTTGGACATGAGCGCCGTGTATTCGGTGGAGATGTCCTTGTCATCAAAGGAGAGCATGTTCTTGAAGCCCAGAACATCCTCGTACCACTTCACCCACACGTTCATCTTGCCGAGTTCGACATTTCCGACGGCGTGGTCCACGGCCTTGATGCCAATGGGGTCGCCCGGCTGATTCTCGGCGCGGAAGCCCGGCAGGAACGGACCGTTGTACTGGTCCCGCTGCACCAGGCTGTGCACGGTGTCGCCATAGGTGCAGATGGACGCGATGCGGACGCGGCCGAAATCATCTTCCAGCGTCATCGGCTCATGCCACACCTTCGCGCCGCGATCCACGGCCGTCTTGAAGGCGAGGTCGCAGTCTTCCACCGTAAAGGCGATGTCTTGCACAAAGTCGCCGTGGTAGGCGATCTTTTCGGCCATGGGGTGGCCGGGGCGCACGGGGGCACTGAACCACAGGCGGACATCTTCTTGCTCCATGGCGTAGCCCACTTCGTTCTGGTTGCCCGTTTCGAGGCCGGTGTAGCCCGTGATGGAGAACCCAAACGTGTGTTGGTAGAAGAAGGATGTCGCGCGGGCATTGTTGACAAAATGCCGAACGTAGTCAATTCCAATGATCGGAAAGAGGTCTTGGCTCATCGTTGTTTCCTCTGTCTTCCGGTTGCACGCCCCAATTTCCCGGTGAGGGAATACGGTCGATCGGGCAACGAAGAGCTGGCAAAATTATGACACACCGGCCAAAGGCGTGCGGAAGGAGCGACGGGGACGTCTAACAGTCAGAGATGCTGAGCGCGAGCGTGATTTTGGCCCTGGCGAGCCCGGGTGGTGTACGCGCCGAGGCCACCGCGGTGCCCACGCAGGCCATGCCGCTGATTCCGCTGGGACCGTTTGTGCGGGCGGCGAATGGCGACATTCTGGCCCTCAACGACGGCTGGATTCGCCGCAGCACCGATGGCGGCGCGAGTTGGAAGGGGGCGCGGATGTTCCCCGAAGACGATTACGAGGCTCTGAATGATTCCGCCCTGTTGGTGACCAAATCCGGGCGGGTGGTGGCATTCTTCATCGACCGCAAGACCCTGCGCTACGAGTGGGACAACGCCGCCCGCCGCCTCAAGCCCAGCAGCAAGGCCTGCACCCTGGTGGCCGTGAGCGATGACAATGGCGCCACCTGGCGCATGACTCAAAAAGTGCAGGGCACCTACGCCGGGGCTAGCCGGGGCCTGGCCGAGATTGCCCCCGGGCACCTGGTGGCAGTGGGGCAGGAGATGACCAGCGCCAAGCCCACCAACGTGACGGTGATCTATGAAAGCACCGACAACGGTGAAAGCTGGCGGCGGCGAAGCACCATGGACGGGGGCGGGCGTGGGCACCACGATGGCCTCTATGAAGGCGTGGCGCTGGCGGTGCCGGGAGGGGCAATCGCGGTACTGCGGTCCACCCAGGATTCGCTGTGGGTGACGCGGCGGACGGCCAGCGGATGGAGCCGCCCGGCCGCCATGGGGATCCCTGCCAGTAGCTCCCCGGCGGGCCTGCTGAGGCTGGCGGACGGCACGATTTTGATGGCCTACAACCCGCTGTATCCCACCGGGCAGCGCACCACGCGGCGATTTTCTGACCAAGGGAGCGAACGCGGCGCGTCTTGGTATCGGCGCGAGATCTACGCGCGGTGGAGCGAGGATGACGGCCGAACGTGGAGCGCCCCCCGGGTGCTGTGGCGCGGGGAGACGGACGCCGCCTATCCCACCCTGTTTGAGGTTGAGCCGGGGCAAGTGTGGATGACGACCTACCAAGGGCAGGTGCGGCTTCGCTTTGACGTGGGTGCGCTGAAGCAAACCCCGCCGACGCCCTAGCCAGAGTTATGCCCGCAGAATTGCGGGTCTTCGCTCCCTATCATCAACTTTTAACATCGATTCTTGCGAGGGGTGGGTTAAAATGTGGTCATGCGAACCCTTGGATTTGCGCTTGCTTTAGTTGGACTGTGCTCGGTGGCTTCCGCCACTCGGTTGACTTTTAACCAGGTGAACGGCACTGTCGTCGGCGCCTCCGACCTCACCAGTTCCCCGAATTACGGCCATCGCGTAACTTCCACCACGATGGGCAATTGGACGTACGGCGCCGAGGGCGGATTTACGCCCAACGTGACGGTGGCGTATCGCGCCCAGAATCCCTCGGGCACTTTCCCGGGGCTGAGTGTGTGGTCTTCGGGCTACGGTGACCTGCAGAACACGGTGTGGTCCGGCGGAGCATCGAACCAGGTGCCGAACGACGGCTATGTGACCCTGACGGCGGATGCCGGTTTCCAGGTGTCGCTCCTCTCCTTCCGCACGGCACTATGGTCCACGGGGCCGGCGCAGTACACGGATATCTCCGTGCGTGACGGGCTGGGCAACGTGCTGTATTCGACCAATGCCGCGAACCCGGTGGGCGGCAACGTGCTGCACGATTTCACCTCGAGCCCGTTGACCGCGCAGCAACTGGAGATCAAGTTCGGCCAGGGCTGGTGGATTGCCATGGATGACGTGACATTCTCGCAGGCCGTGCCCGAGCCGGGCACCATGCTGGTGCTGGGAGCCGGACTGGTGGCGCTGGCCCGCCGCCGCCGCGCGACCAAGTAGACGCGGGACCTATTTGCCGGAGGGCGCGGTCTTGGGGCCGTGCCCTTTTTGGCCTATAATAGGGGCTGGCGCACGCCGACATAGCTCAGTGGTAGAGCAGCTGTTTCGTAAACAGCAGGTCGCCGGTTCGAATCCGGCTGTCGGCTCCACTTCCTTTCTGTCCATACC
>CAZVHE010000032.1:13389-22987 GCA_964627705.1 uncultured Chthonomonas sp. | reverse complement strand
GATGGGCTGGTTTAGATTCGCCAACTCGCGCATGCGCTGCTCGATCTTCTTGAGATCTTCCTCGCGGATGCTGGTCGTCGTCTCTACGTCGTAATAGAAGCCGTTCTCAATCGGCGGGCCGATCGCGAGCTTGACGCCCGGATAGAGTTCCGTTATCGCCTGGGCCATGAGGTGCGCTGCACTGTGGCGGAGGCGATAGAGATAAGATTCTTCGTACGACATGAGCTTGGAGAAGGAACCCCAAGGATACCGCTGGAACCGAACCCGCCCCGGGTTCGTCTTACCAACCGTGCCTCAACCCAAACTGATGGCCCTCGCCTGCCTGGTGGCGGCATTCCCGGCAATGAGTTCGGCGGACATTCAGTCCGACGTGCGGTCCTGGCTGATGGACGACTACGTCCGTGCCAACACCGGGGGC
Source organism: uncultured Chthonomonas sp. (assembly GCA_964627705.1). Taxonomy (GTDB): domain Bacteria; phylum Armatimonadota; class Fimbriimonadia; order Fimbriimonadales; family Fimbriimonadaceae; genus JAHBTC01. The sequence continues at coordinate 22,569 of CAZVHE010000032.1, read as the reverse complement.
CTGGCACTGCGCCTCACGGGCACCCGCACCGTGGGTTCGAATGTCGTGAACCTGTACGGCACGCTGGCCTTCCGCATCATTGAGCGAGATGGGCGATTCACGGCGCAGGTCGAGACCAACTACTACGAAAACGGCGTGCAAGTCCAGCGCGTGGTGGGTGATGGCCAATACTTCTTTGCCTACGATGTAGCGCGCAACCGCTACGTCTCGGTGCCTTACGGCTCCGTGGACACCCCCACGCAGCGCCCGGACCACGTGTCCCGGCTCTGCCAAGCCTTGCGCCGCAATTCATCCGAAGGAATGGGTGCCCTCGCTCAGATCGCCGAGGACATGTTCATTCGAGGGGCCGTGAAGTGGCAACCGATCATGCCCACCGCCAGCCTGAGCCGGGACCCCATGGATCCGCTGGTCGTGCGCGCCGATGCCACCACCCCGGTGCCCAGCCGCACCACCTATGTGTTCCGCCCGGTGGAAACCGAACTCCAGCGTCTCACCGAGATCCTGCATGTTGCAGACAACGGTCGTCGCCGCGACGATTGGCGCATCCAGGTCTGGACTGGCGAAATCTTTGATGACACGAGCTTTGTGTTTCGCCCGCCGGTGGGATCGCAAGCCGTGACGTCCGAACGCGGCTAGCCCAGCCGCCGCTCCATGTCCTCCCACACCTCTTCCGTGGGAGGACCGATGACCAAGCACTCACCCGCCCAGGCCGCCGCCCGGCCCGCGCCGCCTAACTCGCGAATCTGAGTCGTCAATTCCAAGGCGGCGGAGACCACGCGGGCGTGACGAGACGGAGGCAAAGCCACCTGCCACTCGGATTCCGAGAGACCGGCCACCCGCCACTGCCACCGCCCGGGGGCCAGGCGCTCCCACACTTCGGCATCGTGGAAGCCTTCCGCGCCGTCTACCCACAGCCAGGGCTGACTCCCTTCACTGGGGAAGGGAGTCAGGACCCGGGGCTCATAGGGAGCCCGCCAACGCATCAGCCGCGCGGGATGAAGGCCGCCAGCGTTTGCGCCAGGCCCTGCGGTTGGTGCGTTTGCATGAGCACGCGACCCGGACCGGACATCACGGCGACAATGCCTTCACCGGAGGTGAACGAACCCAACAAGGATTTCGCGGCCTTCTGCAGTTGGTAGCCCATGCCATCTTCAAAGGCCACCAGGTGACCGGTATCAATGATGTAGCTCTGCCCCGCTTGGAGTTCGATTTCGCGGATCGCGCCGAAGCTATTCACCAGCACGGTGCCCGCGCCGCTGGCCCGCACCATGAACACGCCCTCGCCGCCAAAGAAGTTCTTCATGTTGGCGACCGTGCCGAGTTCCACACTCGGGTCACTGGCCAGATACGCACCGCTGGTGATCATCCACGCCTTGCCCTGCAGGGTAAGCGCACGCACCTCCCCTGGCGTCTTAGGGGCCAGCACGACTTCGCCCGGGCCGTGGGTGGCCGTGAACATCGTCTGGAACGCCGATTCACCGCTGAGAATACGACCGAACATCTTGCCCAGTCCGCCACTTTGGGATTGCATTTCGACCGACGGCGACATCGAGGCCATGGCCCCGCTCTCCGCCCTCACGCTCTCGCCTTGCTGCAACAAAATTCGGGCGACCGCAAAGCTCGGGCCGTGCATGATTTCGTAATTCATGTCACCGACATTATCTCCGGTATGCGGCCCCTTTTCAACTAGGACTGTAAATCGTTGCACTCGCAATTCTTGTAGAGTGAAGTGAAGTGCAATCCCCAGGAGAGGAAGAGAAACCAAAACTTGAGAATGAGCACCGGGTGGTATGGAAGCTGGCCGGCCCCGCCGTGTTGCTCAACATTCTCCAAACCATCAACGGTTTCTTAGACACATCCTTCCTAGCACGCATCCAATATCAGGGCAAGCCCGATGAGGCGGCCTTGGCCGGGGTGGCCTCTGCGAGTGCCCTGATCTTCCTCTTCTTCTCGGTGGGATTTGCCCTCGGCACCGCGCCCACGGCGATCGTCTCACGGGCCTTTGGCGCCGGGGACCACGATGAAGTCAAGCTCGCCTCCCGCAAGAGCGTCGGGTTCTCCCTACTCCTGGGATTGATCGCGGTGGGCTTGGCGCTACTGGTGGCCCCTGTGGCGCGCAACTGGTTTGCCCCGGCCGACGCCCCGCGTGTGGGCGAGGTGATGGTGCAGTACCTCAGCGTGTTTGCGCTGAGTTTGCCTGCGCTCTATGTCGTCCAGACCATCGCCGGGTCGTTCCGTGCGATTGGCGACGCCAAGAGCCCGCTTTACATCTCCAGCGTGCAAATTGCCTTGCACGTGGTGTTCAATCTGTTTTGCATCTTCCCCACCCGGGTGTGGTACGGCATTACGCTGCCCGGCCTGGGCTGGGGGGTGACCGGGGCCGCCGCCGCCATGGCCGCGAGCGCGTGGCTGGCCGCCGTGGCTTATCTCATCTTTGCCGCCCGCAGCCCCTTAGAGATCAAGCGTCCCGAGTGGCCCGAACTCCCTTGGGTCAAGCGTCTCCTGCGCCTCGCGGGGCCAGCCTGCGGGATGGCCGTGGTGCGCGTGGGTTCGTTTGCTCTGCTCCTTACGATTCTCAAGCAGGTGCCCAATGCGGAGCACGCCCTGGGTGCCATGCGGGTGGGCATCAACATCGAAGCCGTCGCCTTTATGCCGGCGTTTGGGCTCATGATTTCGGCGCAGGCCCTGGTCGGCCAATCGCTGGGAATGAAGGACCCCGACCGCGCCCGCCGCTTGGGCTGGCTATGTGCGCATCACTCAGCCACCGTGGTTGGGTTCGTCTCCATCCTGCTGGCCATTTTTGCTCCGCAAGTCGCGAGTGCGATGCTCGAAGGCCAGAGCCAAGACGTCATTCAGACGGCCGTGATGTACACCTACATCATCCTGGCCACCGAAGTGCTGTTCTCCTACGGCATGGTGTTGGTGGGGGCGATGCAGGGCGCGGGCGACATGGTGCGCCCCTTCTGGCAAACCGTCATCACGCTGTGGGGTGTGCGCTTGCCGCTCGCCGCTTGCCTCGCCTTACCCGCTGGCTGGATTCCGGGCATGCCGGGTTGGGCACTGGGCGCCACCGGAGTGTGGTGGGCCATGTCCGTTTCGCAAACGCTGAACGGACTGATGGCGATGTACCAATGGAAGCAAGGTGCCTGGCAAGCCGCCCGCGTTTGACGCCTTACTTGGCTAACGCCGACTCGAAAATCTCGAGGAAGCGATCCGTGATGCGACGGATGTCGAACGTCTCCTCGGCGTAAGCGCGCGCGTTCCGGCCCATCTGCTCGCGGCGGTTGGCATCCTGCGCCAGCTCCATGCCCGCTCGGACAAAAGCGTCCGTGTCGGTGGGGGGCACCACAATGCCCGCTTCCCGCCCCGCCACGATGCGCGCGGCCAGGTTCTCCGGCGGTACGGCCAGCAGCAGCGCCCGACCGGCACACAGGTAACTCAGCACCTTGCTGGGGACGCTGAAAACCCCCGCATCCGGCTCCAAAATGGCCATCAAAACGTCCGCCGTGCCGAGCACGTTTTCCAACTGCTCAAAGGGCTGGAACGGCAGCGTCTTGAGGTTGCCGAGGTTCAGTTCTTGCGCGCGCTGGGCCACAAAGTCCAGCCCCGCCCCGCCACTGATGACGATCACCCGCGCCCCCGGCACGCTCTGCAAAGACTTCGCCATCTGCACCAACAGTTCGGGGTTGTGCTTCATGCCCAGGGTGCCACTATAGACATAGGTCAGCCCTTCGCTGGCCCCCTGCGCCGCCGCCCACTCGTTTTGGCGGGGCTTCACGCTGATCTCATCCAGCACGGCCCAGTTCTCCACCACGTGGATGTTCTCTGGCTTCACGCCGGCGGGCAGATGCGGCCGGAAGTCTTCGCTAATCACCACCACCTTTCGGCTACGCTCCAGCAGGCGGTTTTCCATGTTTTGGTAGTACTTGCCGATCGTGCCGCCGACCACCGGCACCTTGCGGCGCAGAATCCGCACCGCCGCTTGGCCGATCAGGTCTTGCACCCAGAACAGGAACGGGATGCCCGCTTGCTCGCAGTGATCGAGGAACATGCGCTGGGCGTCCAGGGGCGTGTTGCCGCTGAGCACCAGGTCCGGCTTAAACTCGCGGATGACCTGGGTGGCGCGGCGGCCGTGTTCAATCTCGCCGGCCCGACGCTTGCGCAGGTTGCCCTTGTCAATCGGCTGATCGAGCTTGATGGAAATCAGCTGGAGGTTGTCCGGGTCGTCGGCGCGGCGTTCGTTCGGGCCTTGAGGCGTCAAGAAGCTCGAAGAAAAAACGTGGGCAACCTCGTGGCCCCGGCGGGCCAGTTCGCGGCTGAGGGTGGAGGTAAACGCGTGGCCGCTAAAGTCGTGGATCAGAATTCGCATCAGTCAGTCAAGGCCCGCCAAGCCCGGAGGGCACGGGCATGCCCCCGCACATTGTGGACCCGCAAGATTCGTGCCCCGTGGGCCGCCGCAAAAAGATTGGCGGCAAGGGTCGCTTCTTCCCTTTCGCTGGTCGGTAGAGGTTCGGCTTCGGAGCCCAGGATTCGGCCCAAGAAGGCCTTGCGGCTGAGACCGATGAGCACTGGATAGCCCAAAGATGTGAGGGCGTCCATGTTACGAAGCAAAGCGAGGTTGTGCGCGGTGGTCTTACCGAACCCAATGCCCGGATCTACCCAGACGTCACGCACGCCGGCCGCTTGCGCGAGTTGGGCTTGCTCGCTCAGATAAGCCGCGACCTCGCTTACCACGTCCTGGTAGGTCGGGTTGGCTTGCATGGTGCGGGGTTCGCCCTGCATATGCATGATGCACGCCGTGGCCCCATACCGCGCGCAAACCTCACGCATTTCGGGGTTCTGGAACCCCGTTACATCATTCAGCACCACCGCCCCGGCGGCCAGGCAGGCCTCGGCCACGGCGGGTTTGGTGGTGTCAATGCTCACCCGGATGCCCTCGGTGCACAGCGCCTGCACCACCGGCACCACGCGGCGCAGTTCCTCGGCCTCTGCCACCGGTTCAGCCCCGGGGCGGGTGCTTTCGCCGCCCACGTCCACCAGGTCGGCCCCGTCGGCTACCATCTGCCGCCCTGCCGCCACCGCTAGCTCGGGATCGAGATGCAAGCCCCCATCGCTGAACGAGTCGGGGGTGACGTTCAGGATCCCCATCAGCGCCGGGCGGTCTTCAGGCAACACGAGGTTACGCTCCTGTGGTGGCCAGCCCAAAGCGGGCGTGCAACGCCGAGACGGTGCGGCGCAATTCCGATTCCGGAATCAGCACACTCAGCGAGAAGTCCGCGTCGCCGGTCTGTAGCACCGGCACTTGCTCTTCAGCCAGGGTGTCCAACACCGTGCGGAACAGGCCCGGCTGGGCCAGGGCTTCCCGCCCCACCACGCTCACCATCGTGCAGCCTTCAATGCTCGCCAGCCGGATCACGCGCGTCTCGCCCAGCGGCTTAAGGAGCTCCACCTGGGTCTGCGTCTCGTGGCTCGGCTCGTCACCCACCTGGAGAATGGCAATCTCATTGGTCTCCCCACGCAGGGGGATGACCAGCCCATCGAACAGCAACATGAACAACCCGTACTGCTCGCGCGGCACGGCAAAGCCGAAGCTCGACGGGCTCAAGTTGGTCATGTAAAGATTAAAGGATTGGCGACCCAGAGTGTCATACATCACCTGCATCAGCTGGCGCCGTGCCGACTCCGACAGGTCCTGCAAATCCGCCTGGAGGTACACCAATTTGCCCGAGTGCGTCACGCCCGTTATCGCCGCTGTCTCGGCGTGGTCGCGGGAGGTGATCTCCGTGCCGGGGTGGTCGCTAAAGGTGTTCTTCACCCACAGAGGAATGCCGAAACGCATAGCAATCTCCGCCGCGCGCGGGTGCAGCACTTTGGCACCCAAGTGGGCGATCTCGGCCACTTCGTCATAACTCACCCGGCTCAGGGTAGGCGCGCCCGGCACGAAATCCGGGTCCGCCGACTTCACCCCGTCTACGTCGGTGTAGATCTCCACGCGCTCGGCCCGTAGGGCCGCGCCCACGGCTGCTGCCGTCGTGTCGCTGCCGCCCCGCCCCAGGGTGGTCAGTTCCGCCCCCGGAAGCTTGCCGTCCGTCCACACGCCCTGGAAGCCGCACACCACCGGGATTGCGCCCCGGCGGCTCACTTCCATCAAGCCAATGGGGTTCACGCCCAAGATGCGCGCCCGGCCGTACTGGCCATCGGTGCGGATGCCCGCCTGCCCACCGCGCATAGCCATCGCCGGGTGCCCCAAGCTCTTGAGCGTATGCGCGAAGATCACCGACGAGAGAATTTCGCCGCAGGCCATCATCAGGTCGAGTTCGCGCACGTCCGGCTCCACCACCGGATCAATCTCGCGCAGGAGTTGCACCAGGGTGTCGGTTGCGTAGGGTTCACCGCGCCGGCCAATGGCACTCACCACCACCACGGGCTGATAGCCCTGTTCCTTGCAACTGATGACCCGCAGGGCCGCCGCATTGCGCGCTTCCTTGGTGCGCACGCTGGTGCCGCCAAACTTGAGAACCACGTACTTCACGCCGCACCTCCGGGGTTGGCTTCGCCCAGACCTCTCAGGCGCGCCGCCAGGGCCTCGGCTTCTGAGTCCGGCACCACGATGAGAAGGCGGTCGTGAGAGTCGCCCAGGTGCTCGAGCTCGACGCCCGAGCGGATGACCTCCGCCAGCACCCGCGAAATCAATCCTTCTTCATCCCGCATGTTCACCGCGTGGATGATGAGGAGGCTGCGCTCGGCATGGAAGCTGGTGTGGTAGCCGTGCGGCGTCAGGCACTGCTCCACCGCTACGGCACGGCTTTCTGACACCACGAACGAGAGCCCCGTCGGGGTCAGCTTGAGAAAGTCAATGCTCACGCCGGCGTCGGCGATATAGGCCAGCACGCGGCGGCGAGACTCGGCCAGCCCTCCCGTGAGTTGCGAGATGTGCACGCGCACCAGCCCCGGCCGGACCTCGACCCGGTGGATGCCGCGCGGCTTCTCAAATTCGGTTTCCCCGGCCAGCAGGGGCACTTCATCGCCGAACGAGTAATCGCGGCGCAGGGGTTCGGAGATCGGAGTGAAGTCGCTCAATTCAGCTCGCCAGGATTCGGTCCACTTCGGCCCAGATTTCGGCGGGCACTTCGCGGCCCGCGGCACCTACGTTCTCTTCCAGTTGCTCGATGCGGGTGGCCCCCACAATCACGCTGCTCACATTGGGCTGGCGCAGGCACCAGGCCAGCGCAAACTGTCCCGGCGTCATGTCCACTTGGGCCGCCAAGGGAGCGAGTTGCTCCACCTTGCTCAGCACTTCATCGCGCATCAGGTTGGCCATGAACTGGTTGCTGGTTTCGTCCGCACCTCGGCTCCCCGCCGGGGCGCCCTGGCCCGGCTTGTATTTGCCGGTAAGGATGCCCTGGGCCAGCGGGCTGAACACCACCTGCCCCAGCCCCAGCTTCTCGCTGGTGGGGATCACATCGGCCTCAATGTCGCGGGCGAACATATTGTAGGGCGGCTGGTTGCTCACCGGCAGCGTGCAAAGCCACTCGCGGCTGGTGCGGACAACATCTTGAATCTGGTCAGCCGACCACACGCTCACGCCCCAATAGTGCACCTTGCCCTGGCGCACCAGGTCATCAATGGCGCGCACCATCTCCTCCATCGGGGTGTCCGGATCGTAGCGGTGGAACTGCATCAGGTCCACGTAATCCATCTGCAGTCGCTTGAGGCTGTTGTTCACCGATTCGACAATGTGCTTGCGGCTGAGGCCCCGGTCGTTTATGCCATCCGACATCGGCCAGAAGCACTTGGTGGCCACGAACAGGTCTTCGCGGCGAATTCCCTTGACGGCCTTGCCCAAAGAAATCTCGGCTTCGCCCCGGTTGTAGACATCGGCGGTATCGAAGAAATTCACCCCGAGATCGAAGGCACGCCTCACGATCGAAGCCGTAGTGTCATCCGAGATGCTACGCCCGTGGGTGAGCCACCCACCGAGACCCACTTCGCTTACCCGTACGCCGCTCCGACCGAGCCGCCGATATTCCATGTTTCGAGGTTACCGAAGCGGGGCGGCTTGAACTAGGAAGAGGGGACTTCGAGAAGCAACGCGGACCGGAATTGACCGACTACGCGGAGGTCCCCCGAGCGAAGGGAATCTGCCAACAATCGCCTCCACTTCAAATCCAGATTCTCATTCATCGCCGCGGATTCCTCGGCGGAATACGGCATTCCCCCTTCGATCAATCCGGCCGCCTGCAACCACCGCTCCCGGTCCTCGCGGGCCCAAAACCGCAAGGCCACATAGACGTGGGTGACCTGGTTGTCGCGCAGGGTTTGCCGATATTCGGGGCCAGTTTGGGCTCTTTCGTGATGGATAAGCATGCTGTGGCCGGGATTCGCCCACACGTAATCCCGGTCCAACAGGAACCCGAACACCTCATCGTAAAGGGCAATCTTGGAGTCCGTCGGAAGCTGATTGAGGGTGGGGGCATCGGCGGCAAATGGCACCAGGGCTTGGCGGTATTCGGTGGGCGAAATCTGCCCACTGACCACGCGCAGTTGGTCCTGCCCCTGCAGGTTCCAGATCATCCCCATCGTATAGATCGCCTGCCCGAAGAGGGCGGCCGCTAGCACCGGCTGCCACTTGCGATCTCTGAGGAGTGGCGCGGCGGCCAGGGCAATGGGCGGGATGAGAAAGGCGAGGTAGCGGCTTTGCTGGCTGAGCGCAAACCACCCCAGCATGAGGATAGCGACCGCCGCGAGGGCGGCCCGGCCGGGTTTCTCCGTGCGACCGCTGGCCCAGGCGGCCACGGCGAGGAGAATGATGGCGAAGCCGACAGCCCCGGTCGGGAAGCCTCCGCCCTCGGTTTGCCGAGGGTTGGTGTAGCGGCCCGGCTGATACGCCAGGCCGAGGGTGGCGTGCCCCAGCGCGGTGGGCTGCTTGCCCACCCCGAACGAGGCCTGTTCATTGGCATAGATGTCCGCCCGCCACTGATCCCAGCCGCGCCCCCCGAAGACTGAATAGAAGAACGGGAACACCGGATTGCCGGTGAGGGCGGCATTGCGGACAAAAACCGGCAGAGCGAAAGCAAGGGCCACGGCCCCGATGAGGAGGGCTTCCTTGATTCGCTTGTGGCGTGCCGCGGCCACGAGAGCGACGACGGCCCCCGCCAGGGCCACCTGGAGGCCAGTGTA
>CAZVHE010000032.1:8333-13345 GCA_964627705.1 uncultured Chthonomonas sp. | reverse complement strand
CAGGGCGCGCGACCTTCTTCCTTGCTGTAGAAATGGAGAAGCAGATAGACAAGGCCGAGGCCCGCCCACGCCCCATGCAGACCATCAATGTAGGCGGTGCCCGCCTCCCACGCCACCACCGGCGCGCCCAACCACAGGAGGACGCCCAGCCACGCGGCGCTTTCGCTGGCAGTACGGCGGAGCAGCCCGAAAAGGGAGATCGCCCCCGCCACCGTGCCCCACAGCATATGGGCCTTGGCCCCGGCTTCTCCTAACGACCAACCGATGAGATAAAGGCTATCGGCAGCAAATGGGAAATAGGAGTGGTGAATGAAAGGAATCGGTGCGATACGTCCTTCGGATATCCATAACTTCGGGACGGCCAAGTGGTACGCCAGCGAATCCCATTCCGTGGTGGGGGCCAGGACGCCAAACAGCGCCAAAACAAACAACAAAGACGCCACAATCATGGCGAAAAAGCTCATGCCTTCTGGTTTGGTGATGCGGAATGGGGGGCGCGGATTGAGTGCGGTGACGGTGCCAGCGGTCAGCAAAATCACGGCGATCCAAGGGGCAAATGCGACGCCGCCCAGGTGCCCGAGGAGGAACACCAGCGTGCCAACAATGCCCATACCAAGCAGCGCGCCGAGCCCCCAGATTTCGGCCGGATCAAGGTGCTTCGCTTTCAAATGTAGCCGGGTGCCGACCGCCCATCCGGCCAGCACCCACAGCAGCCCCATCAGAATCACGCCCGCCACGGTGGTCAGTATACGGTAGCCTAAAAGCCATGGGGCGACTCGCGCGGATCTACCAAGTGTTCTGGCGGAGCAGCCTGGTGCGCGAACTCGAATTCAAGGCGAATTTCTACGCCAAGATGCTGGAAAACGTGGTGTGGGCGGTGTTTTTCGCCATCGTCGTCAGCATCCTTTATTCGCACACCAAGAGCATCGCGGGATGGACCAAAGGCGAGGGCTTTGTGCTAAGCAGTGCCGCGTTCTTACTCATTGCCACTTTCAACGCTTTGTTTTCCTCGGTCAAGGAGATCCCTGAGCATGTCCGCCGGGGCACCCTCGATTTCATCGCGGTGAGGCCGGTGGACAGCCAGTTTTGGGTGAGCCTCCGGCGCTTCAACTTCAATGAGGTGGGGGCGATCTTGGCCGGGATCGGAATGCTGATTTATGGGCTGAACACCGACGGCATTCAGCCCGCCCCGGGCGATTGGGCGGCGTTCTTGTTCTCAATGTTCTGCGCAGGCGTCATCTACTATTCCATTGACTTTGCGATGATGACCCTGGGCATCTACTTTGTGCGCGTGGACAACCTCTGGGTGCTGGGGGACACCATGATGACCATCGCCCGGAACCCCGTAGATATCTATGGGCTGGTGGCCCAAAGGTTCTTCTTATACGTCCTTCCTATCGCTTTGCTGGGCACCGTACCGGCCCGCCAGTTGGCCCGGGGCGCGAACCTGCATGACATTGCCCTCAGCTTAGGCTGGGCAGCGGGTCTATTTATGGCCTCACGCCTCTTTTGGCGGCATGCGTTGCGTTCGTATTCCAGCGCGAGTAGTTAGCCGCCAAGGCCGATGAGAGACTGGCCGCGCGTCCCTTGGCCAAATGGACTGCCGCCCGGGAGCGCCTTGATGCGCAGGAACAAGCCGACCTGTCGGCCACTGCGGAAGCCCACCCGCGAATCCGAGAACTCAAACACCATCTCCGCGCAGTGCAAGTCGTAGATGAGCTGCCATTGCTGCGAATCCAGTTGCTTGGTGTAGCCGTTGTAATCAAACAGGGCGGCCGCCGTAACTTGCCCCGAACGGAACCCCTCGATCATCGCGTTGACCCCGCCCCATACCGACCTTCGGGCGTCGTAACGGGTGCCAAGCGTCAAGCGCAAATCGCCTTGCTGGATCATGGCATCGAGGACCCTGGTTCCAAACGGACGAGAACGTGTCGTAGTCGATAAACAGTCGGGCCGTAAGCCCCGGAGGGGCGAGATATTCCGCGCGAATCCCAACTTGTTGCCAAGGCGTAACTCCCCGGAAACCCGAATAGAAGTCGTAACCCGTTTGCACGCCCAAAGAGGTGCGGGGATCAATTTGATAGCTCGCATCCAGACTAAGGGAGTCTGCCCGTCCCGTGCGGTCGGTCTGAATGGGAGTAAAGCCCACGGGCTTGAGATATCGGTAGGTCAGATTCAGGCTCGACTGTGGCCCAAACTGATACGAACTACGGATATCTGAGCGCAGAACGTATTGCGCCGTGTCGTCACTATAGATGCCTTGTTGGAGACGAGTTTGATAAGAAGTGCTGAGAGCGCCCACTCGGCGAGAACCCGAAATTCCCGAATCCAAGAAGAATCGGGAGATCGGTCTTTGCCGCACCGGGTCGCGCCACTCACCTAGACTTCCCTGGATATCAAACCTTAAACCCGAACTTGCCGGTAACCAACCCAAACGTGTGCCATCCGACTTAAAGCTCAACAGCGGGGTGCGGTCGCGATTATTGTTAAAGTTTCTTGACTCGCTAATGGGGATACTCCGTTCGTAGAGGAGTTCCGCATCCACCGCGCCCAGGTTCTGCTGAGCTAGGAAGTGGAGGTCCATGCGCTCACTCTCTACCGCACTTGAGACTCCACGACTTTGGCTGCGATTCCAGGTCAGGTTGATGTCGGTGATGAGGCCACGACCACCCCGCGTACGCAGATCCCGCCGGGAGTTGCCAACCCCCCAGGTGCGGCGATCTCTTAGCGAAACCGACTCGGCCACCGAGCTAAAGCCCGAGGTTGAAGTGCCCGTCCGGTAGCCAGAGAGATTGAAGCCACCCTCGGCATAGTTGGCGCGCAGGCTTGTGGTCGTGGTCTCCGGAGCAAACGCATAGTTGTTCCGCAAGAAGAGGCCATCAAAGCTCAGGTTTCCCCCGCCCAACTTACCGTTGTAATTTTGGCTGGCCGTGAGCGAGGGGCTATTCCCAAAAAGTGAATAAACGCGGCTGGTGCCGCTACTGTTCGTATACTCCGCCCCCACCCCAAAGCCAAGCTTGCTCATAGCATCGGCCAGGATGTCGACCACTTCCCGGCTCCCTACCGGCGTGGCAAATCGAGACTTGATAAAGTAACCCTCGTCTCGGCTCTGGCCAATTAGCGGCAAATAGCGAGGATTACTGTTTTCTAAGAGCGGGATGGTCAGTGCGGGGAGCTTAAGTATCGTTGAGCCAAGGATGTTGATTCTCGCCCCACGCAGAATGATGCGGTCAGAGGGAAAAATCTCAATCCGGTCGGCCCCTAAGTGATAGTGAGGATGCGACTCCCCACACGTCGTGCAGCGCCCAGAGACGATAAAGTACCCGCGTTCATTCCCGTCGGCTTCTCCTGCCCGGACGTAGAGATCATCCGTCACGCGCCCTTCAAACCAGTTCGGGCCAAGCCGGAACCGGGCGTCCGTCAAATTCGTGCGCTGGAAGCGCAAGTCCGCCGAGATTCGCTCGGCCTGGATGTCATCCCCGGCCCCCACGACACTCGTCCCGCCACTCACTTCCACACGGTCATTGGCCTCGTCAATGATGGCCGTCTCCCCGGTGATGTTCCGCTCGCCAATCTTGACCGACGCTCCGTTCGTAACACGGATCACCTTGCCGCTACGGTCCACCGAGCCGGCCCGCTCGATTCGGATGGCCGGTGTGCCTCCGGATGGCGGCGTAACCGGCTCCCCTTCCGTCTTGGGCGGCAGGCTCCGAATAGCGGCACTTAGCGCCGTGCCGTAGTCCACGGCCGACCCCAAGCAAACCCCAAGCAAGGCAGCGATAAGAGCCAGATTCCTCACTCGTTCCGCCTCGAAACCAACACCGCAAGCAGAAGGAAGATCGCATTCGGCAGCCATGCCGAGACAATGGGCGACGCCCACCCGTTCCGCCCCACGATGTCCTTGCAGATCACGTAAATGTTGTAATAAGCCAGCACCAAACCGAAACTTATCAGCACCCCGCTAAAAGCGCCCATGCGCGCAAAGCGGATGGAAGTCACGGCCCCAGTAATCGCAAAAATCAGACAGCTCGCGGGCAAGCTGAACTTGACGTGGTACGCCACCTCAAGCAGCCGCGTGGTATCCCCCCGCTCCCGCGCCTGCGTGATGGCCAGACGCAGATCCTCCGCGTTCATCTCCTCGGCCATCGGCGCGCCAAAGAGGTCCGCAATACGGATCGGCTCATTGATCCGTAACGGGTCCTTGCTCTCTAATACGTGAATCCTATCCCCATCAAAGATACGCACTTGCGGCTCTTGCAATGTCCACACCCCGCGGGCGTAGCTCCCCACCTTGCTCCGGTAAGTCCACTCCTCATTCGGGTTCGGCCGTTCGATGGCCAAGATGTCACGAAGCTGGACCGAGCCATCGGGCTGCCGCACCACCGAACCCACACTCACCGTGTATCGATCCAGCTTCATCATCACGTTGCTGGTGAATTCCGGCGCGGTGCCCAGCACGCCCACCTGTGCCTGCACCTCGCGGTAGCGCTCCGCCGACCATGGAATCAGCCGCTCCACCACCATCCAGTTCGCCACGGTGGTCAGCAATCCCACCACCACCACCGGCCACAGCACCCGGCGCACCGGCACCCCCGCTGCCCGCATGGCCGTGATCTCATTTTCACGCGTCAGACGAGACAACGCCAAAGACACCCCCAGTGTCACGCCCACCGGCAGCGTCAGGCTCAGCCAGCCCGGCAACTTGAGCAACACCAGTTGGGCCACCATCACCTGCGGGATATTGGCGACATTCAACTCCTTAAAAATGGCAATCACGTCATTCGCCATAAAGAGCATCGCAATGACAATTACCCCCGAGAAAAGCGGCACGCCCATCTCCCGCCAAATGTAACGATCGAGCTTTCTCATGTGGGTTCACCACCCAAGCGGAAAGCGCGCATTAAGAAATAAACTCCCGCGGCGATCTCAAGCAACACAAGCCCCACCACTACTGGCACCGGCAGCGCCGCCCCCGCCGTAATGGGAATGAGAAGAACCACCACCACCCCAGC
>CAZVHE010000032.1:0-8225 GCA_964627705.1 uncultured Chthonomonas sp. | reverse complement strand
CCAGCCCCACCATCTGGCCACAATTTCGGCAGGCAATATCGGCAAAATAGCGAGGATGAATCCCCGATTCTTTCCACTTGGTAATCGCGGCAATTTCCCAACGAAATTGATCCTTTGACCGCCCGGCTAACGCTTTATCGGCCAGCGCCACAGCGTGCCCCTTAAGGTTGCAAGCGTACGCACATTCTGCCACCTTAAACTGCATCAAGGGATTCGTAGGATTGCGGCCAAGATGGTCATAAGCGTTCTCCAAAAGGTCAACGTTCAGCTGTGAGTGCTCCGTGGCCCCCTGCACCATCCGCACCACCGGAAAAGCGATCGTGAGGAGCACCATTGCCCCAAAGACGATCACCGAAAGAGTGGGGTTCACCGCCGTCGTCACAAAATGACCGAGGCCAATTCCGGCAAAAATTAACCCAAAGGCCACCGGTGGATCGAGTTCACCATCAATCCCCGAGCGGACGCCAAACAGCACCCAGGCCAACGCCACCGGCCACACAAAAATGGCGGAGGCAAAGGCGTTCGGATTGGCCTGAACCCGGGTCAGGAACCCTATCAGTTCCAGATCCATCATGGCGGCGGCGCGGCCTTCTTTCCGATCTTCGGCTCTTCACCCTTTCGCAATCGCTCAAAGTTGGCGCGGTGCTTCACCATGATGTAAATCGCCACCAGCACGTAAGCGGCCGCGACAGCCGGCGACAAGTGCAAAATCAAGGCCGCCGCGGCCGCGCTTGCCGCCCCCACCACACTGGAAACACTGACATAGCGAGTTAAGGCCAGGCAAACCAGGAACATCCCGAAGCCAATGACGCCTCCCAACCAGGCCGTCCCAAGCAAGGCGCCCAGCCCGGTCGCCACACCCTTGCCGCCCTTGAACCCCAAGAACGGGCTCAGGGTATGACCAACAATCGCCATCAAGCCGGCATAAAGCGCGTGATCCTGCGGCAACATCCCCTGCACGTAACCAAAACCCTGCTGGTCCGCAAGATACTTGGCCGCCAGTGCCGGTGCGCTGCCCTTGGCCACATCGAGGAGGAAAGCCATGATCCCCGGCCCCCACCCCACATTGCGGACCACGTTCGTGGCACCCGGGTTTCCGCTCCCCATCTTGCGAATGTCCACCCCAAAGGCCAGCCCCATCCACACACTAAACGGCAAGGCCCCAATGAGGTACGCCCCCAGCAACACTCCCAGATAGGTCACCATTCTTGCAGCCTCCGCACGCCCTTGTCAAAAATCCTGCGCACGTCCGCTTGCCCTTGCTGGATAGCTCGCAGCAGGTCATTCCCGGTTTCGTACTTTAGAACTTCGGCCAATGCATCTAGTTTATCTGGGTTCTCAGGCACCACATCGGCATCAAAGGCCAACACCGCAAGCGCCAATCTTATGCGCTGCCATAGTTGATAGGTGTGGCGCAGGGTGCTTACATCCTCGGCGGGCAAGATGCGCGAGTTTTCTAGGCTGTTGAATTCCGCACGCAGTCCATCGGCCACCGGCGGTCGCCATGAGGGCACCTTCATCAAGGCCAGGTGGATCAGCCACTCCACATCGTCTGTGCCCCCCGGCGAGTGCCGAATTTGACGCTTCCATTGGTGCGCCGGCACTCGCTCCGTCTCGATGCGGTGCTTCATCGCCAGCAGTTCTTCAAATTCGTCCCCGTTCAGGGGCTGGCCTAGTAAGTCTTCAATCTCAGCGCGCGCCGTCGGGGCATCCCCCAGCACTCTCGAGCGCGAAATGGCCATGCGCTCCCAAGTCTCCAGCCGCTCGGCGCGGTATTTGCGGAACGAAGCCACGTTGGTGGCCAGAGGTCCGCTGCGCCCCTCCGGCCGCAAGCGCAGATCCATCGTCAGGGGCGCCCCTGCTTGGCGCACGGCCTGCACCCGTGCCACCAGCTGCTCCGCCTCGGCCTCGCTACCCCACACCCACAGGTCACAGTCGGAGGACATGCCCAGGTTTCGGCCCGCATAGCTACCCAGACAAACAATTTCTAAGCCTTGCCGGTTCATATGGAACCACTCATCGAGCACCCGGCTCCACTCCTCCCCAAAGGCACTCTCCGTCAGCAAGGCCCGCACGGCCGCCAGCAACCAGGCTCGGCGCAGGGCGGGGGCCGAACCATCCCGCACCTGCGGCACCATGTCCTCAAATTCGCCGCTCAGTATCCACTCCGTCACCACCGGGTCTTGACCCAGGTAGGACATCAGCGCCGGGGCTGCCCGGGAAAGCCATGTCACTCTCGCCAGGGAGTCACGGTTCTCGCGCAGAGATTCCGCCCAGCCCTCGCCGGGCAGGGCTCCCAGCCACGGGTCGGCCGCCTTTGGCCACGCACTCGCTGTGCTTTCTTCACTGCGGCGCCCCAGAATGGCGGTGTAGAGTTCTCGCACCTCCCGACGTGTGCGCTCCAACCCGTCTCGGAAGGCCTCGCCGTCCGCTTCACCCATGCTCTTGGCCAGGGCCGTCCAGTCCTCGGCCCGGGATGGCAATTGGTGCGTTTGCAGGTCATCGCCCAGTTGCAACCGGTGTTCCACTTGCCGGAAGAAAAGGTAGGCCTCGCGCAGCCGTTGCGCCTCCGCCGCTTGCAACCACCCGTGATGGCTCAGGGCCGCCAACACATCCAGCGTGGAGAAGCCCTGCAAATCGGGCTGATCGTGACCGTACAAGAGCTGCAAAATCTGAGCGGCAAACTCAATGTCGCGGATCCCCCCGGGCGACCGCTTCAGATCATCTTCACCCTTAAAGTTATCCAGTTGAGTCCGCATTCGGCGCAGGCCATCAATCACCCATTCGCCACGCGCCGGACGAAACACCACGCGCCCGCGTAGCTCTTGCCACCGCTGCGCATCCCTCTCAGGACCCACGATCACTCGGCTCCGGATCATGGCCAGTTGCTCCCAGGGCTCGGCATGGTTCTTAAAGTAAGACTCCACCGCTCGCCAGCGCATGGCCAGGGGGCCACTGCTCCCAAACGGCCGCAAGCGCGTATCCACCCGATAAAGTGCCCCCCGGCCCATGCGGTCGTTGAGGGCGCGCCCCAAGGCAATTAGGGCTTTGGTGACCAAGCTATCCGTGGCCTCATCCGTGTCATCCGGCAACACATAAACCAAGTCAATGTCGCTGGATAGGTTCAGTTCATGGCCGCCCAACTTGCCATAAGCAACGATCGTGGCCGGGAACGCTCCACTCGCTCCGTGTCGTTGGCTAGTCTCGGCCCACACCACCTCGGTCGCGCACCGCACTAATCCCACGGCCAGTTCACTCAGGGCTGCCCACACCTGGTCCGGCGTCCACATGCCCGTCAGGTCATGCACCAGGCATCGCAGCACCCCGCGCTGTTTCACGTAGCGCAGTCGGTCCAATCGGTGCGAATACGATACGCTCCCGGCCACCAACCGACGGGCCGTTGCCTGCGCATCCTCGGCAGTGATGGGGAACATCCATTCTTCCGGCGAGAGCACCAGGGTGCCAAGCTCAGGGTTCTGAACAAAGACCTGCGTCCAGTATTCGCTTGCCCCCAGCAGCCGCACCACTGCCTCCCGCCCCAGCGGGAAAGACTGGATGCTATGCAGCGTAAGTTCCGGTTGAGATTGCGACCGAAGCCACCGGTCCAGACGCACCCGCGCCGCCACCGGATCGGGAGCCCATCGCTCCCACTCTTCGGGGCGGATCGCATCGTCCAGCGTGATCATCCCACCCCCTGACGCGGGCATTGGGCCGCCACCACGCATTCGGCACATCGGGGTCGCGGGGCGCGACACACCATGCGCCCGTGCTGGATCAATAACGAGTGATACGCGAAAGCCAGCTCCGACGGAACCACCTTCAGCAGATCATCGTGGGCTTGGTTGGCGGTGGTTTTCGGGCCAATCAAGCCCAGGCGCATGCTCACGCGGTGCACGTGCGTGTCCACTGGAATCACGCCCTTGCCAAAGCCAAAGCACAGCACAATCGCGGCCGTCTTCGGCCCCACCCCGGGCAAGGTCTGCAGCCAAGCCATAGCCTCGGGCACGGGCATCACCCGCAGCGGATCGAGTGTGTAATCCCCAAAGGCCTCGTTCAGCGCCTTCAGGCTCCCCACAATGAACTTGCCCTTCTGGTTGGCCAATCCCGCGCCTTTGACAATCTCTGCTACCCGCTCTGGCCCTGCCTGCACCACATCTTCCCACTCCGGCAGGGTAGCCCGCAGCAAGGTAAACGCCGGAAAGCTATTGGCATCCGCCGAGTGCTGGCTGAGAATGCAGCAGATGAGCTCGTCCACCGGGTCAAAGCGATTGACATAGCGCGGCCAGCCGTACTGAGTTTCCAGGGTTTTCACCAGGGCCCGGACGTCAGGTGCCCCCGATGCCTGGCGGGTACCCTTACCGGTGCGTAAGGGAGATTTTTGTCCGGCCACAGGCTGAACTTACCCCCCACAGAAACGCATATTATGGGAAATCGCAAGTGCGTCATCATGGCGGGCGGATCGGGCCAGCGATTCTGGCCGGTCTCTCGCCCCGAACGGCCGAAGCAGTTTTTGCGCCTGGCCGACCCGGAAAAGTCACTTCTCCAGCAGGCGGTGGAGCGCGCGCAAGCGATCGCCGGCCCCGGCAACTTTGTGGTGCAGACCACGCCGGGCCTGGTGATTCCCAGCCGCCGCGAACTCCCTGACCTCACCCACGAGCAAGTGGACTCCGAGCCTATCCAGCGCAACACCATGGGCGCGATCCTGTGGGCGGTGGCGCGCCTTATATCCCAAAGCGATGACAATTGGCGCGGCATCGAGATGGCCGTGCTGACCGCTGACCACCGGATTGACCCGCTGGATGGCTTCCTCAAGACCGTCGAAAATGCCTTTGTAATGGCCCGCGAGCACAAGGCCATTGTCACCATTGGCATTGAGCCAAGCCGCCCCGATACGGGCTTTGGCTACATCGAGGTCGGGCAAGAGGTGGCACCCGGCTATATGGTCAAGCGGTTCCGCGAGAAGCCCAACCGCGACACCGCCGTGGGATTCTTAAAGCAAGGTGGATTCCTGTGGAACTCCGGCATGTTCTTCTGGACCCTCGACACCTTCGATCATGCCCTGGAGCAAGCCGATCAGAGCCTGCATATGGCTCTCCACCGCATCGTGCAGGCCCTGCGAGCCGACAACCACGCCGAGGCCGTGGCCATCTTCAGCGAGATTGGCAACGATCCCGTGGACATCGCGCTGGTGGAACACAGCCGCACCGTGGCCGTGGTGAAGGCGCAGTTCGATTGGGATGACCTGGGCACCTGGGATAGCATCAATCGGAGCCTGCCTGGCGACGAATCGGACAACGTGGGCGTCGGCCGGATCCGCGCCGTCGAATCCAGTGGCAACGTGATTTACAACGAAGTGGAAGGCCTGCGGGTGAACCTGTTGGGCGTGGAAGATATGGTCATGGTGGTGACGGAAGACGAGATCCTTCTCTGCCCCCGCGATCGCAGTCAGGACGTCCGTCGGCTCACGTAATCCCGGACCAAGCCCCGCCAGTCATCCCCGGCGCTCAAAAGCCCGGGGATGTTTGCGTTTTGGGCCGCTTCAATATCCGTATCCCGGTCACCTAGCAAGAAGGAGCGCCCCCAATCAATGGCAAAATCCTGGCCCGCCACCTGCAGCATGCCGGGTTGCGGTTTGCGGGCCGGGCAGGGGTCATGCGGCAAGTGGCGGCAGTGATAAATCGCATCCACCCGGGTATGGGCCAACACCCAATCATGCAAAGCCAAGACTTGCGGCTCGGTCGCGAGGCCGCGCGCAATCGCCGACTGATTGGTGACAACGATCACCCAGTAGCCCTGCGCCTTCAGCCATCCAATGCCCGCCCGCGCCCCGTGCATCCATTGCCAGTCGCGGACATGGCGCACGTAGCCGAAGTCCACATTCACCACGCCATCCCGGTCGAGAAAGGCAGCCGGACGCAACGGACCCGACGGTCGGCCATAGCGAGGCCCATCACAGGCACAGTGCGAAAAACGAACATGCCGCCGATACCGGTTGGTATCAGCGGCATGCATAGATCGGCTCCGGGGTTTAGCCCTTGGCCAATCGGACGCCAGCGCTACGGTCTTTGTTGATGACCAAGCCCAGGACGTTGGCGTGGGCGTAGTCCAGCATCGCGACCGATTCACGCAGGTCGCTCTTGCTCGGCGAGACCAGGTCGGTCACAAAGATGACCGTCGGCACGTGTGTGACCAGCGACTGAGCGTCCGCGTAGACGAAGCCCGGCGCCGTATCGAACACCAAGAAGTCGGCCTTCGACTTTAGCACTTCGATCAGCTTGCCCATGTTGGCCGAACCCAAAAGTTCGGTCGGGTTGGAGACACGCTCACCGGCGGTCAACACTTGCAGACCCGGGGTCGCCGTTTCTTGCAGCACCTCGTCCAGAATCGTCGGATTGAGCACGGCCTCGGAAAGGCCCTTCTCATCCCGCAGGTTGAACATCTTGTGCAGCGATGGCGTACGCAGGTTGGCGTCCACCAGGATCACGCGCTTGCCTTCCAGAGCAAGCGCCACCGCGAAGTTGGAGGCCACCACGGACTTCCCTTCCTTCGGTCGGGCACTGGCCACCACAAAGGCACCGACGTTCTCTTCCGCTGTCGCCAGCAAGACGCTGGACCTGAGCAGACGGTAGTTTTCAAACGCACGGGCACGGGCCGGATCGGAGATGACCGGCGAGGCCGTTCGAGCTCGAATCGGGATGCGCGCCAGCACGTCCTTCTCCGTCACGTAGGTGGCGTTGTCCGCCGTGTTGACCTTGTCCTGAGCAATATCAATCGAGATACCGATCAGCGCGCCCAGCACCAGGCCGAGTACAGCACCCAGGAGCAGGTTGACCGGGATGTTCGGTCGGATCTTGCGGGCCGGCTGCGCCGTCGTGATGACTTCCACCGGAGTAGAGAGTTCGTTGTTGCGTAGCTGGAGCTCATCGCGAGTGGCCGTAAGGCGTCGCACACTTTCTTGGCGCTCCGCAAGTTGGCGACCGAGTTCACTGATCTTCGCAACCAGCGGCGTAAGTTGATCCAACGCCGACGACCGCTGCGCAACGGCGGACTGCGCTTGGCTGACTTGAGCTTCCAGCGAACGGACTTCACCTTGCGCCAATGCAACTTGCTGCTTCCAGTAGTCTACGTTCGGGTTGCGGGTGTCTTCGCGGCGGACGAGTTCACTCTTCAGGGCGTTCACTCGCTCTTCTTGCTCGCGAATGCGCTCGTCAATCGCGCGCACTTGCGGGGCATCTTCAAAGAAGGTCACCAACAGTGCTTCGCGCTGCGCCTTCAGCGTGTCCAGTTCCTTTTCTTCGGCCAGTCGCTGCTCGATGTTGGTGGTGGTCGTCGTGGTCACCCGATTCCCGTTGCCTTCGGCCGCTGCGGCCTGCTGCAGGGAGGAGAGTCGGTTGCGAGCGCCATTCAGCGCACCAATCAGTTCGTTCAGTCGGTTCTCGGCGGTAGCCTTGGTCTGCGAACGAACCCCGGCTTCCGTGTTCAGGTCCACTACACCGGATTGGCTACGGGCCGAGGACAGGTCAGTTTCGAGCTTGGCCACCAGTCGGGCTTCATCCGCGAGTCGCGCATTCACGAATTGCAAGGAACGGCTAATGCGGTCGCGCTGTTCGGTTTCTCGGTACAGGCGGTACTGCTCAAGAAAGGCGTTTGTCAATTGAACGGCCTTGTCTTCGCGATCGGCGACCACGCTCAGCTGAACGATTTGAGTGGTGCCCACCTGGTTTACGCGGACTTCCGGGAGCTTGTCCAAGTCTGCCGCCGTCTGCGGGGCGGGCAAGCCGACTTGGTCCAGCGCCCGATAGAAAATCTTGGCCCCTTGCAAGAGCTGCATTTGGGTGAGAACGTCGAGGTCCACCACCGGGTCGGTGATTTGGTTCACCGCACTGTTGGGGTTGACGGCGCGAGTGGCCTGCGTGGTTCCTTCCAATCGCATCTGCGCGAAGGAGAGGTAACCGGGCCGCTGGCTCATGGTGTACAGCCCGGCGGCAATCAAGCCCAAGAGCAGCATCCCCAAGACCCACCACTTTTGGCGCTTAAAAACGCCTAACAGGTCCTGAAACGTCAGGTCGCTCAGGCTTGCGGTCAGTGGCCGTTCTCGTCTCATCTTTTTCGTCCAGCTTGCACGGGAAGACTGTCATGCCTCAGGCACGAACAGCCCTTTCCCATATTCGGCATAGTCTACCTACCTCATCAGGGACGCATTTGGAAGACCAAACGTCGCAAGG
>CAZVHE010000031.1:0-23236 GCA_964627705.1 uncultured Chthonomonas sp. | reverse complement strand
GAAGTGTCACCTATGTGTCCGGAACAATCTGTAACCTATCTGTCGGTATGCTCAGAATTACAGTTAGGCCGCTTGGGCATACTAGGGGCACCTATGAGCGATGCCGCCAAGCCGGACGAAAAGCCCGGAGCGATGAGCTTCACGGAAGAAACCCCAGTTACCACTGAGCACAGCATCCCGGGCCTCGAATTTGAAGCCACCACCGGCCGGATGCCACTGAAGAACGACCAGGGCGAGATTCTGGCCCAAGTGTTCTATGTCGCCTACACCAAGAAGGGCTGCGAACCGGGCGAGCGCCCGGTGACCTTCACTTTCAATGGCGGCCCGGGTTCGCCCAGTATTTGGCTACATATGGGGGCGGTGGGGCCGTTTCGCGCGCCGATGACCCCAGAAGGGCAGTTGCCGCCCGCGCCCTACCAAGTGGAACCGAACCTGGAAACCTGGCTCCACTTCACCGATCTCGTGTTCATTGACCCGGTGGGCACTGGCTACAGCCGCGCCAAGGATAAGGAGACGGCCGAAACGTACTGGAGCATTGATGGCGATGTGAAGAGCGTGAGCGAGTTCTGCCGGATGTGGCTGAACCGGAATGCCCGATGGCGTTCACCGATCTATTTGGTAGGAGAAAGCTACGGCACCACCCGCGCGGCAGGCATGGCCGGCCACATGATTGATCAAGGGATTGCCCTCAACGGCGTGATTCTCGTTTCGTCCATTCTCAACTTCCAAACGGCGGGCCAAGAGTACGGAAACGACTTGGCGTTCAAGCTCTTTTTCCCAACGTACACCGCCACGGCCTGGTACCACGGCAAGCTGCCCTGGGCCGCGAGCCTGGAAGACGCCCTGCGCCAATCCGAAGCCTTCGTGCAAGGCGACTACGCCCGGGCTTTGCTACTGGGCGATGATCTCGTGGGCGAGGAACGCAAAGCGGTGGTAAACGAATTCGCCCGACTGACCGGTCTGAGTCCGGAGTACGTGGACCGTGCCGACTTGCGCGTGCGTCAAGGGGCTTTCTGCAAGGAACTGCTTCGTGAAGATCGTCGCACGGTGGGGCGCCTCGATAGCCGGATCAAGGGGATTGACGACTACCGAAAGGGCGAAGCGGAAAGCATGACGAATGACCCCAGCATGTCCATGCTGCTGCCGCCCTATACGGCTACGTTCCACGACTTTGTTCGCACGCAACTCAAGTACGAATCCGACCTCAAGTACGAGATCTTTGGCGGGATTGGACCGTGGGATTGGGGCAACAACCGCCGCCAGGGCTACCCGGACACCAGCGAGGCCCTGCGCAATGCCATGCACAAGAACCCCTACATGAAGGTGTTTGTGGCCAGCGGCTATTACGACCTCGCCACGCCCTACTTTGCCACGGAATACACCTACCGGCACATGGGGCTGGACCCCGAGGTGCGCGGCAACTTCTCGTTTGGCTATTACGAGGCCGGGCACATGATGTACGTGCACACGGGCTGCCTCACCAAGCTCTTCCAAGACGTGAAAGCGTTTGTGGAAGGCACGCAGCGAGGCTGATTACGCGTTGGCCGGCGCCCACCCGGGCACGGCCGCGCGAAAGCCCTGATACAGGGCCAACATCGCGTAGGTATCCAGTTGGCAATAGGCGCGCAGGTCATCAATGATGGCCGCGCGCTTCTCGTCGCTGGTGGTCGGGTCTAGGTACTCCTCGTAGACCTGTACCGCCACGGCACCGTTTTGGACGTTGAGGCTCTTGTAGCTGATGGCGGGGTTCACGGCGGGGAGCACGTTCTTGATGCTGTACGACCCGTTGAAGCTGGTCCAATAGGTTTTGCCCTTGATGGCTTTGTAGAGATCGTAGCCGACGGTTTTGAACTTGTTGTAGAGCTCTTGGCCGTAAGGGACGCCCGCATCTTTGAGCATCTTGAGCGTGGCGACCTCGTAATCCGAGTAGAAAACCAGGCTGTTACAATCCTGCACGGCTTCCCACAGGGTGGCGGCAAAGGCTACACGCGGGTCTTGGTTCACATCGGTGTGCAGGTAATCGCGCCACTCGGGCTCCTGCGTCGAATCCGCATTGGGGATGACGTGCAGCGACCACTGGAACGGCACCCGCTCGTAGGGGTGGTGCCCCACAAACTTGGGCAGCGCGGGGTCAATGGCCTCGAAATCCACAAAGCCGATCGGGCCGGGTAGGCGTTCGAGTTGCTTGATCAGGTCCGGATCGGTGAAATCCTGTTGGCTAGAGATCACCTTGTAAGCGAGGCGGTTGGAAGGGCTGAGTTGCTCAGCCGAGGTGACATCATCCAGTACCCGCAAGCCCTGGGAGGCGAGCTTGCGTACCGAATTGACGTTGATCCCCGGGAGTTGCCACAGCCCGCCGGGGGGCAGGTTTTCATGGCACTTCGCTTTGAACTCGCAGTCGCGGCAGTAAGTATTGGGTTGAAAATCGGGGGCTTCCGTTTGCCCGGCCAGGGCCCGGACCGCCTCCAGGTCGGCAGTGAGGCGAGGGATCGTGTCCAGCACCATCGCGGTGATATCGGTGCTCTGAAAAATGCGCTTGGGGTCGTAAGGGCCACCGTCGTGGGTGTACTCCTTGTCCAGGTGCATCAGGCGGTAGTCGCGCACCCGCAGGCCCGCCGCTCGCAGCACGATGGCCTGAAACGCTACATCTTCGATGTGGTCCGGCTCCTTGACCCGCACGCCCGATTTGACTTCAATCAGGGTCCAAGTGCCGTCGGCGTTGCGCTCGAGGATGTCGCACCGCGCTTGCAGGCCCTCGGCGACGAATGTGGCCTCAAACAGCACGGGGGCGTCCCCGACCAGGGCGGCTTGGGTGGCCTCCGCCGCTCTTTCGTGCTGGCCCGATGGAAGCAACAGACCATCCGGAAATGACTGTCGGGCCAGCTTGCCGATCTCCTGGCCGATCTTCATGTAGGCCTGGGCGTCGGGGTCGAGCGGGGCCTTCCATTCCTCGTGGTGGATGTGATACCAAAACCTCTTTGCGCAAGGGCGAAATTGTTGGAAGAGGCTTTTTGTGATCACAGAGTCGCAAGGCTACCCTTCGGGGCCACCGGTTGGGGGTAGGATTTTGCGCATGGCGACCCCCTTGGCCGACCGCTTGAGCGCTGTGATTGAGCGCTACGATCTGCTTCAACATCCGTTCTATCAGGCTTGGAGTGCGGGCACTCTGCCGGTAGAGGCCTTGAAGACCTACGCCTCCGAATACGGAGCCTTCATCAACCGCGTAGCCGCCGGCTGGGCAGCCCACGGTGACGAAGAAATTGCCGCCGAAGAGCGCGAGCACGCTGACCTGTGGGCCGAATTTGCCAGAGCGCTGGGTACGGACGTGAAGGGCGCCTCGCTACCGGCCGTGACCGACATGGTTAACCGCGTGGATGCTGCCTTTGGCGATGCGGTGACCTCGCTCGGTGGGCTTTACGCCTTCGAATGCCAGCAGCCGAACACCAGCAAGAGCAAGCTCGAAGGTTTGGACACGCACTACACCGGCCTGCCGGAAGCCGCGCGCACCTACTTCGAAATCCATGTAGACGACATCCACGAGCCTGCGCTGCTGCTGCAACGCATGGAAGCGCTCTCCGCCGAAGATCAAGATCGCGCCGTGGCCGCCTGCGAAAGCGTGGCCGAAGGCCTGTGGAACGCCCTCACGGACATCCACAAGGTTCACTGCGCCTAAATCGAGCTTCGGCTTGAGTTCGAATGACCCCGAGGGTGACTGCCTCGGGGTCATTGCTTTTTATGACGCTTCCCCCGATGCTAGACAAGCCTGGGGAGGGCTAAGTATGCTCCGTGGCGCTATGGCGAAGATTGCGGACATTGAGGGTATCGGCCCCAAGTATGCGGCGGTCCTGAAGGATCACGGCATCGACACGACGGACGAACTGCTGGCGGCGGGCGCGAGCAAGAAGGGCCGGACGGACCTGGCCGAGAAGACCGGCCTGAGCGAGAAGCTGGTGCTGGAGTGGGTGAATCGCGCCGACCTGATGCGCATCAAGGGCATTGGCTCGCAGTATGCCGACCTGCTGGAGCATGCGGGCGTGGACAGCGTGCCGGAACTGGCGCAGCGCAATGGGGCGAACCTGGCCGCCAAGATGGCCGAGATCAACGAGGCCAAGAACCTGACCAACCGCGCGCCGAGCGAGAAAGAAGTCGAGGATTGGGTAGAGCAGGCCAAGGGTCTGGATCGCATCGTCACGCACTGAGCTTCGTTTGTCTTGAAGGGAAGCCTCGCGGCCCTATGCAGGGGTGGCGAGGCTTTTTGCATCCCGGGGCACGGGTGCAGTAAAGTCCGAGGCATGAAAGGACGAGGTGCGGCCCGCGCCGCCACACTGGGATTGAGCTTGATGGTGAGCCTGGGGGCCGCCCAGGGCACCCGGGACATCACCAGCCTGGCCGAAGAGCGCTACGACGCCCGGATCCCCGCTCCCGAGGCTGTGCTGGGCGTTCCGCTCGCCAGCCGCTACGCCCGCGCCCACGAACTGACCGAATACATCCGCCTGCTGGATACCGCCAGCCCCCGGGTGGTGGGCGTGAACCTGGGCCGCACCTACGAGGGCCGGGAGATCACCGCCGCCATCATCACGTCCCCCGAAAACCACGCGCGGATCAAGGAAATCCAAACCCAAAACCGGCGGCTGGTCTTCGATTCCGCCTCGGTCACCGACGCCGAAATCAAGACCATGCCGACCGTGATGTGGATGGGCTACGGCGTACACGGCAACGAGACCAGCACCTCCGAAGCCGCGCTGGCCACCCTCTATCACCTCGCGGCCGGCACCGGCAAGGTGCCCGCGCTGCTCAAGGACATGGTCATCATCCTGATGCCCTCGCTCAACCCCGACGGGCGCGACCGCTTTGCCAACCACGCCAACGGGTTCCGGGGCCTTACCCCCACCCCCGATCGCCAAGACCTGGAACACAGCCAGCCCTGGCCCGGCGGGCGCACCAACCACTTTTGGTTCGACCTCAACCGCGACTGGATGCCGCTGACCCAGGTGGAAAGCCAGGTGCGGCACCGCCTCTACACTGCGTGGCGGCCGCAAGTGACGCTGGACTTCCACGAGCAAGGTTTGGGGCTCAATTACTTCTTCCAGCCCGGCGAACCCCTGCGCGTGAATGCCCTGACGCCCAAGGAGAACCAGGCCATCACCGCCGAATTTGCGCAATACCACGCCAAGGCGCTGGAGGAGCTAAACGAACGCTATTTCACGGAAGAGCGGTTCGACGATTTCTACATTGGCAAGGGCAGCACCTACCCCGATGTCATCGGCTCGATCGGCATCCTCTTCGAGCAGGCCAGCACCGGGGCTATTCAGAGCGAGTTGCGCGGGCGCCTTTACACCTTTGCCGATTCGGTGCGCAACCAATTTGCGACCTCAATGAGTTCGCTGGAAGCGGCGCAGGCCAACCGCGTACGGCTTCTCACCTACCAGCGCAACTTCTTTCGAGACGATGTGCAGCTGGCGGGGGGCGTGGGCAGTGAAATGGAGGCCACCACGATAGGCTGGCAGTGGCCGGTAGACGACCGGGGCCGTGAACTGGCCAACCTGCTGCGGGCGCACGAGATCCGGGTGGACGAAGCCGACGGGTGGATGGAAGTGAGGATGAACCAGCCCCTGCACCGCCTGGCGCGGGCCATGATTGCCCCGCCCAACATTTTTGAGGACATCTCGTTCTACGACATCAGCACCTGGGGGCTGGCCTACGGCTCGCTGGCCAAGGTCTCACCCATCACGGGGACGCGGGGGCGGCCGTTTACGCGGCCAGAAGGGCCGACGTTCCGGCGGGCGGAGAACCCCGTGGGGCTCATCATCCACCGGGGCCGCGCGGACTTCCACGATGTGGTGCGGCAGGCCCTGCGCTTGCGGCTGCGCGTGTTCTTTGTGAAGGAAGCCATCGGTGAGGCACAGCCGGGGGATGTGTTCATTGCAGCCGATAGCGCGGAGGACGTTGCCAAGTGGCGCGGAGCCTGGGAGGGCTCTAAGCTCCGCATTGATATGCAAGAAGTGGCTGGGCAAACCGGGGCCGTGGTGAGCTGGGGTGGCCGTCGCCTGGTGGAACTGGGCAGCAAGCGCATTGCCCTGATCGCCGATGCCACCACCAGCAGCAACCGCGCGGGTGAGTTGTGGTACCGGTTGCCGGATGTCTCGGTGGTGCCCGCCAGCGCCAACCTGGCGAACTACGACGTGGTGATCTATCCCGGCGGGGGCGGGGCGGAATTCATGGCCCGCCTGGGCACCTTTGTGAGCGGCGGCGGCCACCTAGTGGCGGTGGGCGATGGCGCCCTGGCGGTGGCCAATTCGGACATCTGGCGGGTGCCGGCGAGTTCGTATTCGGCGAATGTGGCGGGGCTCAAGTTCGGGGAGATTGCCGATGAGCGGGCGCGGCACCAGGTGCCGGGGACGATCCTGCGAGTGCGTTACGACGACACCCACCCCCTGACCTACGGGGTGAGCGAGGGATACGCGTTCCGGGATGAGAGCGTGTTCCTGAACGCGCCCACTGAGCCGGGCACGGCCGTGGGGATTTACACGGATGAACCGGTGGCGGCAGGCTATTTGACGCCAGAGGTGACCAAGTTGGTGCCGGGCAAGCTCTCGGTGGCGGCGCGGCGCGTGGGTTCCGGGCGGGTGGCGCTGTTTGCGGATTCGCCGAACTTCCGGGGGTTCTTCCGGGCGCAGGAGGAGATTTTCCTGAATGCGGTGCTGTTCGGGGAGGCGTGGTGATGAACTATCAGGACTGGCTGAGTGCAGTTGATAAGCTCCTTGCAGAAAGCGGTGCGGACTATACAACAGAGCAGATTGATCGGTCGGACCTGAGGGGTGCCTTCCATCAGGGTGTTACGGCTGCTGAATATGTTGCCCAAGGTGGTCATCCGATTTCGCGCCAAAGCGTAACACTAGAGTTGACTCTCCCTTCACCTGAGCACGTGGCATTTCTTCTCAAGTTGCTGGATCGAGGTGGATTGTTCAGTATTGCGGCGGGGCTGTTCACCCTTACTTTTGGCATCTTTCAATCCATTCGTCATACAGGGACTCTCATGCAAGAGTTACGTCAAAGCCAAACGCCAGGACTAGATCCCATTGAAGCGATGGCAATTGACAACTTCGTTTACTACGGCGCGCTTACCATTCTTGATGGTGTAGGATGGGCAATATCTGGCGTTGTATGCTGGGGCGTAGCCGC
Organism: uncultured Chthonomonas sp.; assembly: GCA_964627705.1. Lineage (GTDB taxonomy): Bacteria > Armatimonadota > Fimbriimonadia > Fimbriimonadales > Fimbriimonadaceae > JAHBTC01. The sequence continues at coordinate 16,054 of CAZVHE010000031.1, read as the reverse complement.
ACTGTTGAGATCGGCAAACGAAGGGCGTACTGTGCAATTGACCGTCCCCACACAAGGGTAGAGAGTTGGAATGAACTATCAGGATTGGCTGAGTGCCGTTGACAAATTGCTGGCTGAGGGGGACGCGGGTTACTCCACGGCTCAGATCGAGAAGGAGGACCTGCGTGGCGCACACCAGCAGGGGGTCTCACCGGTGGATTATGTGGCGCAGGGCGATCATCCGCTGGTGGCCACTAGGCCAAATCAGGCTATGCCCTTGCCGTTGCCTCCCATCTCCCTGGACCAAGCGAAGTTCTTGGTCCGCACCCTGGATCAAGCGGGTTTGGCACTGATCGTTCTGGGGGTCCTCGTGCTCGGATTTGGATTCTTCCAAATATTCGGAAGTTTTGGAGAGATGTTGAATCTCCAACGCGACTTGGAAATGAAAACTTATGGACCCACACGAGGTCAAATGGGCTTAGCCATCGCAATTCGAATCGTTGATGTGATGGCCAGGGCAGGCTTGACGGCCACCGTCGGCATCATCGCTTGGTCCGTCTCGGGGATGCTACGCGCCACCTACCAGGTGCCCCGCACCTAAACCCTAGCCCGCCACCGTCACGGACTCAATAAACCCCTCCGCCGCCGCCAAGATCCGGTCGCGACGCGTGGGCTCGAGCCGCTCGTAGCCTCGCACGGCCTGGCTCATGCGCTGGTTCTGCGCAAAGAACTCCCGGTTCCGGGCAATCGTCCGCCAATACAGCCCGTCCCACACATCGCACCACGGCCCAGCGGGCTCCCCGGACATCCGCCGGATGTACGCCGATCCGGAGAAGTACGGCTTGGTGGCGAACGCCCCCGCCGATGCGCACTGCGACATCCCGAACACGTTCGGCCCCATCACCCACTCGCTGGCGTCCACAAACATCTCCATGAAGTAGCGGTAGACCGCCTCGGGGTCCACCTCGCACATAAACATCACCGCGCCGATGACCATCAGCCGCTCGATGTGGTGGCACCAGCCGTGGTCGCGGGCGCGGGCCAGGCTCCGATCCAGCGGGGGGAGGCCGGTGGTGGCGTTTTCCCACGCCGGGGTGAGGCGGCGGTAGTGCGGAAAGATGCGCTGCACAGGGGGCTCCTCGCGAGCGATGCCCCGCACGAACTCGCGCCAGCCGATGATTTGGCGGATGAACCCTTCCAGCGAATTGAGCGGCACCGGGCGGCGTGCGTGCCGCGCGAGGGTGGCCTCGATGACCCGCGCGGGGGTGAGCAGGCCGATGTTGAGCATGGGGGTGAGCAGGCTGTGGAACACCGTGCGCTCCTGCGGGGGGAGGGCGTCTTCGTAATCGCCGAAGAGGTCGAGACGGTGTTCGAGGAAGTCGGTGAGCCAGTCTTCGGCCTGGCCGGGGGTGACGGGGAAGGCGAAGGTGGCGGGGTCCCCGGCGGCCTCGGGGAAGTGCTTCTTGATCAGCGCGATGACTTCGCGGGTGATGGGAGTGAGGGCCGGGGGCATCACGGCCGGGGGCTGGAGGTGCTTGGGGAGCGGCTTGCGGTTTTCGGTGTCGTAGCTCCACTGGCCGCCCAGGGGTTCCTGGCGCTCGTCCAGCAGGATTCCCAGGCGCCGGCGCTGGCGCTTGTAGAAGTCAGCCATCAATAGGCGCTGGTGGTGGGCGCGGGAGTTCTGCCACGCCTCGGCGGGGGTCAGGAACATCGGGCCGGGATGCTCTCGGAGCGTGATGCCCTGGGTTTGCGCCCAGGTGCGCAGATGGCGGGCGAAAAAGGCGTCGGCGGGCTCGTAGGTGTGGACTTCTTGGGCTTGGGTGGCTTGGAGGGTTTGGGCGAGGGCCTGCGGGATGGAGGTGCGGGCCTCGAGCGGGAAGTAGTGGACGCGGCCCGGGTGGCGGGTGGCGAATTCGCGCATGGCGGCGAAGGTGAGGACGAGCTTGTGGGCGTGGTAGCGGTAGTGCCGGGCGAGGTCAAGGTCTTCCACCATCACCACCGGGCCAGGGGGCAGCGCCGAGATGTCGGCAAAAAGCTGATCGCCCAGGATGAGGTTCACGGCACCCACGCCTGGGGTCTACGGGATGGCGGGTGCGGGCGTCGCGGAGGTTGCGGGGGTTTAGGTAGCCTTGGAGGATGGTGGGTCGGTGCGTGGTAGGGCTGGCTTTGTTGGGCTTGTTAGGGGCGGGGTGCAATCGAACGGCCTTACCTGGTGAGTTGTCAAAGGCCTTGCGCGAGGGCACAGAGTTTGAGCTGATCTCGATTGAGCCGAAGGACAACCAAAAGATCGACTCGCCCAATCGGATTGACGGGAACCTGATTCTTGGTCGCACCTCCGTGACGAACAAGGAAACTCGAGATGCCCTTGTTCGCGCGATTGAGGAGTCTGCGGTCCCGATGGACGGATCCGTGGCTTGCCTCATCAAGCCCCGACACGTCGTGCGAGTAAGGCACAAGGGAGAGGTTTATGACTTCATTATCTGTTTTCAATGTAAGATCATACAGCTCTGGAAGGGGGGCAAATTTGATTCAGAGTTCGTGTTTGATCGAAAGCACAAGGAACTCTTTAACAAAATCTTGACCGATGCGGGAGTGAAGCTGGCGGTCGAGCCCTAAGAATTCGCCAACAAGTTCATCTGCGACCGCAAAGCCCGCAACCGCGCAAAAGCCGCAGGTATTGAACCCCGCATAAACTCAGCCCCGATGTGCCCGTCGCAAAACTTCTCGCCGCGCGTGCACAGTACCAGGTAGCGGCGCACTTGGTTCAGCGTGGCCCGGGGGAAGTAGTCCGGCGGAAACGGTCGCCCATCCACCTCGGGGTCCTCGGGCAGGGTCGCGTAGGGGTCCATGTACGCCGAACTCTCGTACAACATCTCCACGATCCGCCCCACCACGGGGTTGTATTCCGGGTACGGCATCTGCACAATCCGCGTGCCGTTTTCTTCGAGGTCGGGCAGGTCCGGCCAGGTCATGATCTCGAAGTTCGGCGATTCCATCACCCGCGCCAGGTCCAGCAGGGCATCAATGTCGGCGGGCCGCCATTTCTTGGTGGGCTTGGCTAGGCTCATCGCCGCTCAAAAGGTGGTGGGCAAGGAGGGACTCGAACCCTCACTCCGTGAAGAACTGGAACCTAAATCCAGTGCGGTTGACCTAAATGACGACTCGCTCAAGTTCACAACTCGGGTTTTCTGCTGGAAGGATTGCCTTTTTCTGATCTACTTTGGGTAAACATTTCGGTCAACATGCCGCAGGGAAGGCCTCGTAAATCTTTCCACTGGGTTGTCACTCGACGATCTGCCACGATCTCGACCCCCGATGGTCCGATCACGATCACGGCAACCAGCAAGGACACGGTCGAGAAGCTGGTCAGAGAGCGATTTGGGCCGAAGGTTCGCTTCGAGGTCGTTGATACTCAGCTTCAAATCCGCGCTTGGATGCCCGTTATCCTGGAAGATGGCTCTGTTGGGTCCGAACAGCGCAGGTTCTCCAGTTCGACGCGTGAGGGGGCAATCCAGGCTTATAATCACGCCAAACATGAGGTTGGCCGAGAGCTTTGGGAGCGATTTGGGGCGGACTTGCCGCGGGATGTTCCGTCTGAGTTTGTTTCTATCGCGGGGGCATGGCAGGCCATCCATGAGGGCCGAGACGAGTCCGCGCAACTGAAGGGTCAACCAACACTGTCCCAGTGGATGGAACGGGTGTTTGATGCCAAGCTAGCGCGCAATCAGATTGTCCAGAACACCCGTGACACGGTGCAACACGTGATCAATGGGCAAATCAATCAGCCCTTCAACTCTTCGAGTTACAAGCAACCGATTGCCCTCGGGCATTTGAGGTTGAAGGATGTGAGTCAGGAGCGACTCCAAGAATTTGCCGACGCATTGAGTCAACGGAAGAAAAAGAATGGTGAGCCTCTCTCGCCCGAGTACATCTCCCGTGTCTTCGATTACATCCGAATCGCTTGGCGACTTCTGCGACGAGATCGATTGCTACGGCGCTACGCTGGCCAACTGTCGTTCGATGCTGAAGACTTGCAACTTCCTAAGGCACGACTGCAAGTGCGCCCGAACCGAGCATATTCGGAGGTGGAAGTCGAGCAACTCATCAATGGCTGCAAGGATGCCTATGAGACTGCGATCATCGGCCTCGGATTGCTGGGCGTGCGGATGCCTGGCGAGGGCAGAGCCGTCCAGTGGACAGACTTTCACGAGATCGATGGGAAACGCTTCCTGGTCGTGGGCCGCCAGGTCGTCAACGAAGGGAAGAGTTGGAGTGTAAGGCACCGTAAGTCAACAGAGGGGGCGGAGCGGGTTACGCTTTGGGTGCCTGAGCGGCTCTGGCAGATGATTGTGGCCGTCAAGCCCATTTCGGAAGAGCTTGGATGTGATTACGTGCTGGCAACTTCACACAAGGGCAAAGCAGGCCCGATGTCGGCGAAGACCATTCAAACAAAGTTTGAGTCTGTGAAGAAGCGAGCAGGAATCGTTAGGGAAGGCGCGACTATGTACGCATTGCGGCACACGGCTGTCTCGTTCACGATGGAGGTTGGGGGTGAAGAGGCGGCGCGGCTCATTGGGGCGTGGTCAACCCCCAAAGTGCTCAGGGAGCATTACGACCAGTCACGTGCCACGGTAATCCTGCCCCGAGCAGGGGAGCAGTTACCTTGGGCTGTTGGTGAAGTCCCAAAAGTGCCGCTCCCGAAGCTTCGCAGAGGTTAGCTGGAGCGCGCCCCCGCCTGTCTATGGGGAGGCTCGCGCGATGCGTTGCTCAATGTCGGCGATCTTTCGCTCCAAATGGAGAAGCTGTCGCTGGTCGGCGTCGATAGCATGCTGTGGTCGGCGCTGATCGGACAGAGAGCGAAGGAGGTCTGCACGCCGAGAAATCAGATCGGCGCGCTCGCGTTGAAGGTCATGGATGTTTCCCATCAATGCATGTAGGAGCTGAGAGCTTGAAATCTCGGGTTTTCTTTCGCCGAACTGCGCAGAATTGCCAAAGAGCGCACTCTGACTGCCTATTAGGACAAAGAAAACCCCTGATTTCGCAGCATATGGCTCTACATCTGGGTGAAATGCGTTCCCAAAACACCAACCGCGAAGTTGTCCATGTTGCTGAGTCGGCCCTCGAAACAGCAATTCGAGAAGTCTGCTCGACCATCAGACGCCATCGGCTCTCGTACGACCAGCTCAGCTACGTCGTAAAGGTTGCACGTCGGAGGCAAGAGATCGTTGCACCTCGACGTGCTTCCCCCCTGCCAAAGGGACTTTCTGAAGATGAGTTGAAGAACTTCTTCGCCGCGATCCGTACCTGCGGCCAGGCAGAGCACGAGCTTCTGTTCCGCGTAATTTACGTCACGGGAGCGCGAGTATCGGAAGCATGCAAGATCAGACAGACGGACGTTGATCTATCCGCTAGTACAATCCGTATTGAGTGTGGAAAAGGCGCGAAGTCTCGTGTAGTGATGATTCCAGCCTCACTCTTGTTGACGCTACGAGTGCATGTGCAATCAAAGCCAAATCAGGTCTACCTATTTGAATCTCGACGTCGGACAAAGCTGTCGTCTCGGTGGGTTCAAGAGCTAGCTCGACGATACGGGCAATTTGCTGGAATTGAGAAGATGCACCCCCACCGTCTTCGTCATTCCATCCTCACAAAGCTTGCCGCTGGCGTTGAGCTTCCTAATGGAACTCGAATCGGAGGAATGAGCGACGCTCAGTTGCAGGTCCTCTCTGGACATAGCCAGCGGCGCAGCCTCGAAGTGTATTCCCAGTTGTCCCTTTGCCACGTCCGCGATCACTACGATGCCCTAATGGACAAAGACCAAGTGTGACGAACCGTGGCAATTCTCACCTTGCGAGTTTCGGCGGTCCACTCAGACATGGACCGCCCGCAAAAAGTCTTTGCCAACCAGTAATCCCGTCTGGTTCCCGCCCAGAATCACCATCTAGGGTTCGTGCTTCACTTCCAGTAGCTACAGTTAAACCTCACTGTCATCCCTGTCCAAAGCCATCAGCCTATCGACTTCGATGGCCAGTCGGTACAGATCATCTGGCCGAGTACCACCCAGGATCGTTTTGATGGCGCTCAGCAGCCACGATTGGAGATCGTTGTGATCGAGAAAGATGGCCCGTTGAACGTAATCACCCCATGTCTTTTCTTTCCTGGTGACGGGGATCGCGTGCTGATCGTCGTCTAAAAAGCAAATTGACTTGTTCAGCCCGTGTTCTTGCCAGACCGTGAGACAACGCATCTCCATTTCCTCTGGATCACTTTCCTGTGGTCGAAGCTGCCACGTCCAAATGAGCAGCTCTCGTTTCGTCCTTGGAATGATGTGCTTCGGGTGTTTTGCGCGATTTTTCACGGTCTGGATTGTGACGTCATTCATGTCGGGTGAGCTGTCGCCGTTGAGAGAATTGCGAGTCGTGACTCTCCTCTCCGAGATTTTCCCCAAAAGACGATCATGATTGAATCCTTCGAGAAGTCCTGGAATCGATGCCTCTGCGAAGCCAAACGGGCAATTCTTGACCAGCGCTTGACTAACTGGGATGGCGAGGGCATCTTTCCTGAGCTTCCCACCGACGAGGAAGCTCAGGGAAGCGCTCGTCAACTGCTGAGGGCGTCGCAAGCTTCGGCCCAGGCAAAAGCGAACGATCCCATGACTCACTACTAGCCCAATCCTAGGGCATGATCTTCCTTCTGAGCAGCCTTTCGAGCTGCCCACAAACGAACAAGCCGATGCCAACGCCCCCCTCGGCTCTTGGGTTGTCTTCCAGCGGTGCCAGTTCGATGGACGCGCTCGGCCAGGATGGCGCATCGAACAAATAGGTTTTGGATGCCTTGAGGACCGCCAGCTTCATAAGCTCGGGCTAGCAGTGGACGAAGAAGGAGAAGCTGCTCGTCACTGATCTCGTTCGAGCGTATTGGTTCCGATGGCTTTAGCTCTCGTGCGCGGGTTCCGACTATCTGGTTCCACCAACGGCACTCGCTCCAACTCTTCTTGTCGCCAATGTCGCCAGTGCGAGGAGGAACTCTGAACGTCAAGCGTGCGCGAATGTCTTCGATCACTGCATCAAATCCGATCTGGCTGAACTCAAGTAGAAGCGCACGGGCAGTTGCATCACGGGCCTGGTATTCGATCCGAAGCCACTTCCCGTCAGTTCCACTCTCAAACGCCTTGTCGTAAATGAGGAGCTTGCGATCACTGTGCTTTCCGCCAAATCGAACCCCCGAGACCTGCTGTCGGCCAGTCTTGCGCGAGAGAACGGTGTATGTTTCCCGTGTACGAAACGAAGTCGTTAGGTGATCTTTGAGCACCTTTCGAACGATGGTCTCGATCCGAACCAAATCTCGTCGGTCGTCGATGGCCACATCGATTCGAGTGGCTCTGCCACCGCATTCGGTCAACTGGGCGAACCACTCTTGCCAATCATGCTCAGTGACCAGACGCTTCTCTGTAGCGAGCTGACGACACCCGTCTCCACGAAGCTCAAGATAGACCGTCCCATTCCCTTCGTCATATAGTCGAAAGGCGCCGCGTTGAACTCCGCGCCTGTAACCTTGCAGTCCTGCAATACGAATCCACTTTCCATTCCCGCCGAGCAATGTTAGTAGGTGCTCGCGAACTCCTGGCAGGTCAGACCAGGTCATAGAAATCCAATCGAAGGTGTAGGTTGAGTCGTATTGGCTACCCCCCATGTTATAGGTCCTGATGGGCGGAACAGCTCCGTGTAAAGCTTGAGTTGAGTTGATGCTCATATAGAGTCTTTCGTGCATTATTATGAGAAAGCGCACAGGCTTTTCTCATTGCCTTCCAATGGATCACTGCTACTTCCCCCACACCGCGTTCAAGGCACGCGTGAATTCAATGCTACGGGAGAGAAGGTCACATCCCAGACTTCCGCGCCAAAATACAGCCCTTTGAGCGGCATTGCCCGAGAATCGAGGTTGTGGGCTCATCCACGCAGAAAGGAACAGCATGATCCCCGCCGCCCCAGAACTCATCGATCAGGACACCGCTGAAATTGCGCGAATCTACAGGCAACTGCGCGAGACAGATGAACTCATCGCGTGCCTAGAAAGCGAGTTGGCCCACCTTACCGACCCCGCAGCCAAACAGCGGTGGCTTAAGGCGAGAGAGCGCCGCCGCGAGCTTCATCTCGAAGCACTCAAGAAGCTCTTAGAAGCTCAGAATTGACATCAGTGCTTCTCGTGAGCCGATGCGAGGCCTTCCAGTGTCATGGCAGCGTTGATAGCAGTGTCGGGAACCAGGAGATACCTCCACCTCTTTCCTCCGTGAGCCAACTCGTGCTCCGTGGCATGCTTACACCACTTCACTGCTGCATCCGCCTTCGCGAGCACTTCAGGATCGTTCAGAAGGTCGGACCTCTTCGGTTCGATCAAGAACTTCTCGGTCTCGGTCTCAACCACGAAGTCGGGTTCGTAGTCGCCGCCCGACAGGTGGATTCTGAACTGCCTTGAGGCGGGCTTGAACCACTTTTGAACGGTGCCATCGTTCTCAAGCACGACGGCGAGACGGCGTTCTGCGTCCGATTGGAATTTCTGAACAGGATAAAGACACTTCTTGAAGCCTGTGAACGACATGCCACGGATGAGTAGCCGTTCTTCGACTGGATTCTTGAAGTCTCTCGCGGTCTCGGTGGCGACAGCATCGAATGAAGTCGGACGCAGGGTCTCGAAGCCTTTCGACACTCGTACCTCATACTCAACTGGCGCGACGAATCGATGCTGCTGCATCTGTGCGTAAACGAAGTCGGTGAGCTGACGTTGGAAGTAGACCAGCACCTTAACCACCTGATCCTCCTCGCGGAGGTAGGACCTGAGCCGATCAAGGGCTTGCCCAGCCAACTTGTAGAGCAGGTCCGAGTGAGCTGCATAGTCGATGTCGGGCTTGTCGATCAGGCCCCTGACGATGTAGTTCTCCAGTCGATCCTCCACGTTGATCGACTCCCCACCCGAGAGCTTCCACCTTCTTCCCGTTGGCAGTGATTCGACCAGCAGGTCTGAACCCACGGGCTGATAGTTGATGGTCGATGCATCCAGATCGAAGTCGGCGAAGCGAATCACCGTCTCCCCCTTCGGCTGAAGGACGATCCGCGGGATGTCGATGGTGAGGTCGACGATCCTCTCTGTCACTTGGGCGACGATCTGTTCGACACTGATCTCGGGAACGTCCTCAACTGTGCCTTCGAGCGCCGCCTGGCTCGTCGTTTGGTAGGCCAAGACTCGCTCGACCTCCTTCACAAACTGGGCCTTGACCTCAGGCTGCCTTAAGTCAGCAGATCGAGGCAGATATTCGAACTGGCGAACGACCTCAACTGCGACCTCGGCCACCTTCCTCTCCGCTTCGGTCTGAAACACCATCGCTTTCTGGCTCGGTTGTTCGCCTGGTTCGGCGACTTTGGGCGTGATGGCAGGTTGGACCGTCACGGCGACCTTGCGCTCGATTGGAATGTCTCGACCGATCACAACGCCCTTCTTGATGATGGAGTTGGGATTGCGGGCCTCGTCGATGATCGCCTGGAACTTGTCGTGCGCTACGATGTGCAGCGTGTCCACCGCGTCGTTGCCCGTGCGCCGAGCGTAGGGCAGTCGTAGGCCCCGCCCGAGTGTCTGCTCGGTGAGAATGTCGGCCACAAAGCGCCGCAGCGGCACGATGGTGTAGAGGTTGGTCACGTCCCACCCCTCGCCGAGCTTGTTTACGTGAATTACGATTTCGGGTGCGCGGTCATTATCCGCCTTTTCGACCACGAGCAACCTCTCAACGGCGTCGTCTCTCAACTCGCCCGTCTGGTTGCTGTGGACGGTGATCACCTTGTCGGCGTAGCGCCCATCAAAGAACCTGTCGCTTTTGATCAGTGCTTCAAGTTCATCAGCATGGGTCGTGTCCTGGGCGACCACCAGCATGAAGGGGCGCACGAGCGGCTTGGCAGTCTGGAGCGAGTAGGTTTCCAGCTCGACCTTGGTGTGTTCATGCACCCGAACGCCATCCTCCAGCTTCACCAGTTCCAATGTCGCGGCGTCGTAGTCTTGTGGCCTGAAGTTCTCCTTCGTCACGACCGCAGGCTCTTTAACGAAGCCGTCGGTCATGGCCGAGGCCAGCGGGTAGCTGTAGATCACGTTCTTGAACGTTGCGCCATTCGTGCCCGAAACCTTCGGAGTGGCCGTCAACTCCAAGCCGAGAATAGGCCTCAACTCGTTGATCGCCTTGGCCCCCGCCGACGCTCGGTAACGATGGCTCTCGTCCATCAGCAACACCAAATCATCGAGGCTCGCCAGGTAGTCGAAGTAGCTCGTGCCGATGTATTCGCTTAACCTGCGGATTCGCGGAGAAGCTCCGCCCCTCACTTCCGAGTTGATCTTGCTGATGTTGAAGACGTTGATGTGAACGCCCTCCTCCAGGTTGCGGAAGAGGCTCTTGCCACTGTCGTAATCGTCCCCCGTGATCACCTCGGGTGGGTTGCTGGCGAACTCGGCCAAGCCATTGAAGACGTATTTGGGATGGCTGGGTTCGCGGAACTCAGCGATCAACTTGTTGTAAATCGTCAAGTTCGGAGCAAGCACAAAGTAGTGCCTCAGCCCATGCACCTGAGCCAGGTAGGCGATGCATGCCCCCATCAGTCGGGTCTTCCCAACTCCTGTGGCCAACGCAAAGCATAGAGAGGGGAAATCGCGCTCAAAGTCCTCCACGGTCGGGAACTCGGACCTTACGGTCTCCAGGCAAGCGGCAAGGTCTTGGTCCTTGTCGAGCGGGAGAATCTCCCCCAGCCTTGCGAGAATCGCGAGTGAGTCCTTTTGGGGTGGCCTCAGGCTGAGCCGATTCGAGATCGAGTTGAGAGCGCGGGTGGGATCGATGAGGCTCTTCATGCCTGCACCTCCTCGTCGGAGTCCGCAGCGGCAGCGAAGAGATCGCCCGTCGCCGTACCCGCGCGTCGCCCCTTGGGTGGCGTAGACTCAGGTTCTGGTGCGGGCGCGCGCATCGGCAGGTTCTGCACCTTCAGGCTGTAGTCGTCCTTACCAAACTCGCATTTGTTCAGCACCGCATTCGGAATCTTGGTGAAGGTGAGGTTGGGGAAGGAGCTGGGGTTGCCCGTCCAGGCGGTGCAACAGACCAACAGAGATCGATTGGGGCCGACCTCTTCCGCCAGGTGGGCCATGGCCTCGGCGTTGAAGGTCTGGGTGGTGACGTAAATGAAGTCGGTCTCGGTGGATTGGCCGTGCTGCCAGTACGTGTCGTCGCTGGGCGAATAGGTGAAGCCCATGTGCTTGCACATCGCCTCTGCCAGCATCTCGGCGTTGTAGACGTCGTTGATCACCCATTGGCCGTACTTGTCTCGCTTCAGCAGGCTCGGCGCGAGCTTGTAGTAGCGGAATCCGCCGCCGCCTTTCCAACCCGTTGCCTCGGTGACGCCGCCTGGGTCTTCACCGTCGATCACTTTTCGCAGGCGCGGGATGATGTGGGTGTGGCAGTGCTCGCCTAGCTCAACCATGATCCAACGGCGGCCCATCTTGTGCGCAACGGCTCCTGCCGTGCCCGAGCCTGCGAACGAGTCGAGAACAAGGTCCCCACCACTAGACCCGAGCTGGAGAATCCTGGCGAGAAGTCGTTCGGGCTTTGGCGTTGCGAATACTTCAAGTCCCGTTGCAGTCAAGGCTACAACTTCCTTCTTGGCCTCATCGTTATGACCAACATCTTTGTGTTCCCACCAGGTCGTTGCAGGTACGGAATCAGAGACCTCGCTCAAGAACCTTTTGAGGCGAGGCACGTTGTCGCCATTGGATCCAAACCAGATTCTGTTGTCACGCCGTAGTTCTTCGACCTTTTCCTTGGTGAACCGCCAGCTAGTTCCTCGTGGGGGCAGGTGCCGCCTACCCGAAGGGCCGACAATTTCAAAAACGGCGTAGTCTCTCACTTCGTTACGAAGGAGATCACCTGAGGTCCACGCGCCACGAGGATCACCGTCGGGATTCTTGTAGCGAGCATCTTGCTCCGCGGTTCTATTAAGGCGATTGAGTTTCAGTTGCGACACATCCTTCGCATATGCCAGCACGTAGTCATGCGATGTTGAAAGATACTTTGAGTCGCTCTTCGCACCGTACTTTTTTTGCCAGACTGAACAAGCGATGAAGTTTGAGCGGCCAAGCACCTCATCGCAAAGAACCTTTAAGTAATGACACTCGTTATCATCTACCGTCATCCAGATTGAACCGTCAGGCGAAAGCAAACGCGCCAGAATCTCCAAACGGTCTCGCATCATTGACAACCAGAGCGAGTGCTCTAGGCCATCTGGATAGTGCTCGAAAGCCGACCCCGTGTTGTAAGGCGGGTCGATGAAGATGCACTTGACCTTGCCCGCGAACTCCTGCTCCAGCGCCTTCAACGCCAGCAAGTTGTCCCCAAAGATCAGGCGGTTGTCGAAGAGGTCGTCCTCGGTCACCCGCTCCTTCGCGTGGTAGGACAGCTCAGGGTCTTCCAGCAGAATCCGCGGCTCCAACCGCGGCCTCTGCTCCTTCCCAATCCATGTCAACTCAAGTCGTTGTCCTTTCATTTATTTCGCTTTGCCCGTCCTAACGGGGGCCTTATCGTTTTCGTGCTGTGGCTCCCACCACCAAAAATTGATCGGATTGTTGGGGTTCGGCGTACGCAGGCGTCGCTCGGAGTTTAATGAAACACCGAGTTTCAAGCTTTTGCACGCATTCTCAAAGTCGTGGAGGAGCTGGCACCTCTCTCGATCTGCCCCGCTCAGCCGCTCCGCCCGCGTCTCGTCCAGATCAGGCAAAGCGCTCTGGACGTTTGTCTTTCGCCAGGAGTCCAGCTTGGTGTAGTTTTCCCTGGAGTAAATCGCCAACCCAAGAAGAAGGTCCGCAACCTGGACCAGAGGCTCCGTTGCCGACGAAACGGGTTCAATCTTTTCGAGCTTGAACCAATCCCAGAATCGGATTCGAAGTTTCCCATCGTCGACCAGATTTGGTTTCAGCACTTCGCCTCCGACCGACTTGCGATCCAACCACTCATGGACAGATTCCCAGTTCATGAGGGTGTTCTCGTCGGGGTGCAATCGCCAAATCGCCTCGTTTGGCCATCGCTTGACGAGCATTGTGCTGCAGAGGTGATGGTACATGCGGTGCAGATTCTCGACGTCGTCTCGCTTTGGGAGTTTATGGCGACTGTCTTCGGTGTCCCAAGCCAGGACATCGATCCTGAGCCGTCCCGCCTTGGCGTAGTTTAAGCACTCCCTGATCCACTTACTCGCGCAGAATCTTTCCTTGGCCCCACTTAGCTCCTTCCAATGAACCTCCCGCACCTGGGATTCTTCTCGGAGAGCCAACAGGTTCTGTGAAATCTCTGGATAGCAGGCGGCTCTGATCGAGGTGACGGCGACTCCACGGTATCGTCCCACGTTGTGGCGGCTCTCGTCGGCGAAGGCAAGGTGAGTGTGGTTCGAATGGTCGCTCATCATGTCACCTGGAATGAGATCATTCTCAATTCGGCTTCCTCCTTGGAGTCGTTCGGCACGCGCCGCAGTCGCATTCCCAGTGGGCGTCTTTACCCCTTGTTGGGAGGCATTGACAATGCTTACAGATGATTGCGCCAACGAGAGTCTCCACGCGCGCTCCAAACTCTGCAACTTCCGAGTCGCTAATGTCTTGGCCAAGCTCATTGAAGTGGCCGCCGACCTGGTTCCGAATCAGGTTCGATCCATTAAGGGCTGCGAACAAGGGCGCAATGTCCACCTCGGCCCCATCCTCCCTCCACGTACCTCCGTCGAAGCCCCCTTGTTGGACTCGCATCACCTTGGCAACCTTGCGGAATGAGTCGTAGAGGTCTTTAAGCGTGTAGTCGCCAGCCTTTCGCGGCGCACTCGTCTCGAACTTCAATGTGAGGTGGTCCAGCATGGCGTCGAGGAGATATCCCGCACGACTCGCAATGCCGTTCCTGTCAATTAGCTCGGCTTTCAGAACTTCTTGCAGATAGTGTAACTCTAGCTTGGTTCCCTTGACACCCACGCCCTGATCCAACCGCCAACGAACAAGTTCTTTCAAATCAACGATGGATGCTCGATTGTGGCGGTACAGGTCGTACATCCTGCGGTAGTGAGTGGTGACAATGACTTGTCCGAAGTGCTTTGCCTGGTCCGCGAGCATGTCCATCACCCTATTCAGGTGAGGGCCATCCACGGAGGTGAACACGTCGTCGAGCACCAGGATGCTGTCCTTTCCGCCCTGACGTTTAGCGATGGCAACAAAAAGAGCGAGAGCGAGGGTGTCGGTGTGAGACTCGCTGAAGTATGCGGCGGGAGGAACCCCCTTATGTTTTCCAAATCGACATGGCTGCTTCACCGAGCCGCGCCTGTCTGGGTCAAGAATTAGCGCTTCGGGGCCAATGTCTTCGCCAGGGTGCATTGCCTGGTAGATGGCGTCGCAGTCGGCGTGAACCTCATCGAGGACTCCCTGGGCAAAGTCAAGACGCAGTGATCTAACTTGTCTATGAATCTGATCGAGCAACCTGTGCTTCGACTCCCAATCCTCAGCTTTCGCCCTTTCTTCGTTTAGGGTCCTGAGGTTGTTTCGTATCGAAGCGAGGTGCTTGTTGTCCCTCGACGACTTCTCTATGATTTCAACAAGTAGCGGTGTAGCAGAGTTCACTTGATTGGTCACGTCTGCGATGAGTGGTTCCGCCGTCGTCACATCGATGTGTGGGTTTAGGAACGCTGCCAGCTCGGGAACCTGCGTAAGGTTCGGTAGCTGCTCTTGGGCGTTGCCCCAGAGCTGAGCAAGCTGAATGGCTGCCCGTGTTGCTTCCTTCTTCGCGCTCTCATAAAGAGGCTCCGCCTTTTTTAGATCGGCCTCACATCGCTGGAGCATGCCGAGTTGCTCGTTGGAGGCGTTGATCTCGGAAACGCGCTCGCCAAGACGGCGCCTCAGTTCCGAAAGGCTTTGCGGAGTCTCACATACGGGGCACACCCCATCCCCGCTGGCTCCACTCAGGAATCGCTCGGCCTGCTGGAGGACCTGCACTAGGTCGCGCTGTTGACTCAGGGAAAAGACCTGGTCGCCACCACTGCTCGATAAGAGACTACTTTTCTGCTCTTGAAGGTGCTGAACATTGGTTCGGCTTTCATTCAGCCGCGAAGCGGCGCTAGTGGTCGCTTCGATCTGCGTAAGCAAGGCGCGGGCGATCTCCGCCTGTCTCAGCTCTTCCGAGCTATCCCGAAGTGCCTCTTGCTCGGCCCAGCCTACATGATCCAAATGCGGCTCGCCTGGCTTTCCGAGATCGATCCAAGTGTTCTCCAGAGTGCGATTGGCGACCTCAACCGCCCTGCTCGATTCATTGAAACCGTTTTGGGCGGCCTTCACCGCCTTGAGCAATTCTGCCTCGGATGCCTCGACTTGAGTGACGTTGACAAAGCTTGCCAGTTCTTCGTATTTCTGCTGTGCCGTCGCTTCCACTAGTTTGGTGAGTCGCGCTCGCCGTAGAACGTGGACTTGTGGCCTCTTAGTTGGGCCAGATGTTCTTGGCCCGTTCGAAGTGAGGCTGGAAGTCCAGGTTTGTCCTCCTGACTTGATTTCCACGGTCACGTCGGCATCCCTCTTACCGAGGGAAGGCAGGTGCTTTCGCTTGCGTCCGCCGTCTAGGCTTCGCTCCTCAAGGGAGCCGCAATTTTCGTTGCACAGGCTGTCAATCCCATCGATGATTGTGCTCTTACCCGTTCCGTTCTCGCCGTAAATGAGGGCGATTATTTTCTTCTTGTCGAATTCGATTTTGGTTTCGGTAGTAGCTCCCCGAAACGCTTTCAGTGTCAGCGAATCAATTCTCATTCGTTCTCGACCTCTTTCTTTACGTCGAGCTTTCGCTCTGCCCAACGATTCCAGTCTGAGGCTGATGCCGACCCCGATTTCAGCTTTTGCAATATCGAGTCAGCGTCAGCTTCATGAATGAGTGCTTCGGCTTTAAGCCGTTCAACGATCTTGATAGCAAGCGTTTCGCTTGGAGTCATCGGCTGGCTGTTATCTCCCATAATCACACCACCTCAAAGTAGAAGGTCATGAGCACCTTCCT